>NZ_CP091804.1:1200000-1500000 GCF_022024275.1 Sphingopyxis sp. BSN-002 | reverse complement strand
CCTGAAATCTATGTCACCGCGGCGGCGCTCGCGTCGGGTCTCTTCCTCACGCTCCTGTGGCTTGGAACGGGAACACCGGTGGCAGCGGTCGCCGGAGCGGGCGCCGGCTTTATTTTGCGCGGTGCAGCAATTCGCTGGTCATTGGCGCTGCCAGCGTATAGGGGCCCCCGCGAATCGCGGTAAACAGCGGCCTAATCGAGCCGCAACGCTCCGTTTAACATTGATCCGATAGGATCGCGGCGGGCGCGCAGGGGAGCGCGCCGTGGGGACTTGCCGAACTTTGTCGTCATTGCTGATCCTTTTCGGCGCCGGTGTCGAGGCGCCCGAGTGCGCGAGCGCGTGCGCCGACCCGGCGTCCACGGGCCGCTGGATTGTGGGCCTGTCGCTGATCATTTTCCTTTTGCCGCTTCTGGCATCGCCATCGGCGCTGCTCTTTTTTCGCTGGTTTCTGACACCGTTGACAGAGCGTAAACCACGCGCCGTGCCGCGGCGCTCGATCCTGTCGCGATTGATGGGCTGACATTCGGGTCAATAATATGGCACCTTATGTGCCATGACCGCTGCGCTCGACACTATCGCCCGCCAGGTCCGCGACCAGGCCATCACCTTGCCCGATCTGTTCGGCCGCTTCGATTTCGATCGCGCGCCCGAACGCTGGGCGCCCGATCCCGAAGCCACGACCGAATTGGGGCGGGTGCGCGGGATCGATCGCGATGCCTATCTGGACGATGCCGATCTTGTGGCGCGCATCCGCGAATATACGATGCTCGGCGACCGGACGGGCGACGCTTATGCCGCGCTGATGCCGACGATGGGCTTCCAGCGGACCGTCGCGATGCTGGTCGAGGCATGCGACAAGGGTGTCGAGGCTGTCGAGGACGCGCCGCCCGAGCTGGTCGCGCTGATCCGCGAGATGGAAGCGAGGCCCGACTGGGTCGATATGGAGCTGGTCGAGGAGGGGGCGGCCTATGAGCGGAACGCGACCGCGAACCTTGCGCCCTTCCTGATCCGCGGCGCCTTTATCGCGACTTTCCTCAACAAATATTCGGCGTTGCCGATGGCGCTCACCGGGACGCTGAGCCACGCAACAGCGGCACGGCGGGTGAAGGAGACTGCAACCTTCTTCGCGACCACGGCTTTGCCGGGCGCGCTCGATCGCTTCGGGCCGGGGTTCAAGGCGGCGGCGATGGTACGGCTGATGCACTCGATGGTGCGCGTCAATGTGCTGTCGCGGCCGGGGATGTGGGACGCCGACACCTATGGCGTGCCGATCCCGCAACTCGATCAGATGCCCGCGGGGTTGATCCCGATCTATTTCCTGTCGCAGGACGTACTCAAGAGCGGGCGCAAGAGTTTCAACCGGCTCGAGCGCGGGCGCGTCGAGCTGGCGCGCTATCGCTGCTTCCTGCTCGGGCTGCCCGAGGATCTGCTCGCCGATACGCCCGAGGAGATCGTCCGCATCTGGCGCACGCGCAGCGCGACGCTGCGCTATGAATATGATGATCCGGTCTGCGGCGGGCTACTCCGCGCGACGATGGAGGCCGAGCTGTCGAACGACCCGTCGCCCGCGGGCCGCGTCAAGCGCCGGCTTGAGCGCTCGGTGAGCCGCGTCTTTTTCGTGAAGGCCTTCCTCAACGGCGATGCCGAGCGCGCCGACAGCGTTGGCGTGCCCGTGGGCCGCCGCGATCATCTGATCTATGGCGCGACGATGCTCGCGCTGGCGGGTCGGATGGCCGCTTACCGCGTCGCTTCGCGGCTGCCGGTGCTGCGCCACCTGGCCGATCGCCGCCTCGTTAGCCGGATCAACCGCCAGCTCGCGGGCTATGGGCGCGCCGAGTTCCAGTCCGACGCCGCGCATTATCGCCCCGCAACGGCTTGACCGCGCCGCACTTCGCGGCATGTTGGTCGGCTAACGGCAGAGGATCGGAGCGGTATGACGACCGAGCAGACGACGGCGAACGGCATCAGCATCACTTATGAGGACAAGGGGCCGAAGGACGCGCCGGCGATCCTGCTGGTGATGGGACTCGGCGGACAGCTGACTTTGTGGCCCGACGAGTTCGTCGATGCGCTCGTCGCGCACGGCTTTCGCGTCATCCGCTATGACAATCGCGATGTCGGCCTGTCGACGCGCTTTGACGCGGCGGGCGTTCCCAACCTCAAATGGATGTTCGTGAAGGCGGCGCTGAAGCTGCCCGTGCGCAGTGCCTATACGCTCGCCGACATGGCGGCCGACGGCATGGCGCTGCTCGACCATCTCGGTATCCAGCGCGCGCATATCGTCGGCGCCTCGATGGGTGGGATGATCTCGCAGCATATTGCGGCGCGCTATCCCGAGCGGGTGCTGTCGCTGACGTCGGTGATGTCGACGACGGGCAATCCGCGGCTACCGCGCGCGCAAAAGGAAGCGATGCGCGTGCTCGCCAACCGGCCGATGAGCGGCGATACCGAAGCGCTGATCGCTTATTCGGTCAACGCCGCGCGGGTGATCGGCAGCCCCGATTATCCCGCCGCGGAGGATCGGTTGCAGCGCCGCGTGCGGAGCGATTTCGAACGCGGCTGGTATCCGCAGGGCGTTGCACGCCAGATGGCGGCGATCGTCGCCGATGGCGACCGGCGCGCGATGCTGAAGTCGATCAAGGCGCCGACTCTGGTGATTCACGGTGAGGCCGACCCGCTGGTTCCGATCGCGGGCGGACGCGACACCGCCGAGAATATTCCCGGCGCGCGGCTGCTGACGATCCCTGGAATGGGGCATGACCTGCCGCTCGCGCTGGTCGACACGCTCGCCGATGCGATCGCCGATCATGCGAAGGGCGTGGCGCTGGCAGCTTGATGACTTCCTTCCCGCGAGCGGGAAGGGAACTTACTTGAGTAGCAGCGCAAGCGTTCCGAGGAACCCTTTCGCCTCCCTGTCGCCCGCCCGCGGTACCGCCGGCAGATAGGCGCGGCAATCGAGGCAGCTCGCCTGCACCGAACCCGATTTCGTGAGCATCGTCAGATCCTGCACCAGCCGTCGTTCGACGAGCTGGCGGTTCATCGCCGCAATCCCGAACCAGCCGCGCGGCAGGCTTGCTTCCTGTTCCTGCTCGGCGCCGGTCCACGAAGCGAGCATCTTCGAGAATTCGCTCGGTTCTTCCTCATAATATCGGGCGTGGTACGCACCGTCGATCTTCGCCAGTTTCGCCGCCGCTGACATGGCATCGGACAGGCCGCCGAACTGGTCGACAAGGCCGATCTGCCGCGCCGTGCCGCCCGCCCAGACGCGGCCCTCGGCAATCGTGCGGATCTTCTCGATCGGCTGTTTGCGGCTCTTGGCGACAAGCCCGGTGAAACGGCCGTAAATGTCTTCGACGCTCGCCTGTGCAAGCGCGTTGAATTCGTCGTTCACGCCGCCGAACACGTCGGGCTGGCCCGACAGAGGCGTCGTCGCGATGCCGTCGGCGTTGACCCCGATCTTGGCGAGCGCCTGGTCGAAGCTCGGCAGGATGCCGAACACGCCGATCGAGCCGGTGATCGTCTCGGGCTCGGCAAAAATGCGGTCGGCAGGTGTCGAGATCCAGTAGCCGCCCGATGCTGCGACATTCGCCATTGAAACGACGACCGGCAATTTCTTCGCCTTGGCCTGCAGTAATGCCTGCCGAATCTCTTCCGACGCCAGCACCGATCCGCCGGGCGAGTCGACGCGCAGGACGACCGCCTTGGTGCTGCTGTCGGCCACGGCGTCGAGAATATGTTCGGCCACGGTCGCACCGCCGGCGCTGCCGTTCGGCGCTTCGCCGTCGACGATTTCGCCGACGACCGGAATGACGGCAATCGCCGCGCCATCGCTCTTCGGCGGATTGGCTGCGACCCAGTTTTCGAGCGGGATCGCGGCATAGTCCCACGGTCGGCTGTCGTCATAGGTGCCGCTGATTTCCGCAACGCGCGCGTTGAAAGCCATGCGGCCACCGATCTTGTCGATCAGCCCGGCGTCGAGCCCGGCCTTCGACAGGTCGTTGCCCGCGGCTTTCACCGCGCCGGCGGTGTCGGCGATAAAGGGATCGATCTTCGCCTTGGGGCGGGCCTTCTTCACTTCGGTCAGCCAGCTGTCCCACAGCGCACCGGCATAGGCCATGTCGGCCTCCTTCGCCTCGGGCGACTGGTCGCTCCGCAGGAAAGGCTCGACCGCACTCTTGAAGGTCCCGACGCGATAGATGTGCGCGGTGATGCCCAGCTTGTCCATCAGCCCCTTGTAATAGAGGCGCGATCCGCCCGGACCGGCGATCGCGACGCCGCCGATGCCGTCGGCCCAGATCTCGCTGGCGTGCGCCGCCACCTGATAGCTGTCGGTCGTGTAGGCGGTGGCAAAGGCGAGGACGGGCTTCTTGGCCGCGCGCACCTTGTCGACCGCAGCGCCGATTTCGGCGAGCGATACCTGCCCGCCGCCAAGGAAGCGGTCGAAGTCGAGCACGACCGACGTGACGCGCTTGTCGGTCGCCGCCGTCTCGAGCGCGTGAACGACGTCGCGGGTCCGGATTTCGCGGAGCTGGTCGCGGCCCGACAGGGCGGCGAACGGATCGACGTCGGACGGCTGTTCGGTGACGACGCCGTCGAAGTCGATCTGCAGCGCGCCTTCGGTCACCGGCAGCGCGGCATTGGGACGCGCGGAGAGCAGGCCGAACAGGACTGCGAAGAACAGCAGCAGGAAGATCAGCGCGAGACCGTCCTTTATCGCAACGAGCAAATTCCAGACCTTGCGCGGAAAGCTGGTACCGCCTTTCGGCTTGTCATCGCCGGGAAGCGGGCGGCGGACGGGAATGGCCCAAGGGCCGGCGGGATCGTTCTGCGGGGTCGTGGTGTCGGTCATGCGGCGAACCTAGGGATGCGCCCGGTCCTTGGCAATGCACGCTTCGACCGAAGTGGAGCCGCGGCCCACCAGCGACGTCAGAGCCAGCCTTGCTCGCGATACCACCGAACCGTCGCAGCCAGCGCTTCGCCGGTCGCGACTTCGGGTTTCCAGAGCCCGGGAGGCGGCGCTGCTCCGCCGCTCGCGACCCAGTCGGGATGCGCGATATAGCGCGCGCGGTCGGGCGTCAGTTTGGCGTTGCCGCGGCGAACCAGCTTGTCGAGCTGTCCGGCGGTCTTCAGGAGCAGCGGCGGAACCGGGATCGCCGAGACGCGGGCGCGTTCGACGGCAAGGCCGACCGCCTGCGCAAAGCTGCGGTACGACCAGCCGGCCGGTGTGCCGTCGTCGGGCTCGTATATCCGGCCGAGGCTGGTGTCCCGGTCGGCGGCGACGGCGAGCAGCAGGCGTGCGAGTTCGTCGACATAGATCGCCGACATCCGGCCCGGCGGCACCAGCGCGAGGCCGCGCTTTGCCATGCGGAACAGGTCGAGCATCTCGGTATCGCCGGGACCGAACACTGCGGGCGGGCGGATGATCGTCCAATCGAGCCCGCTTTGCTCGACGACCTTCTCTGCCTGCGCTTTCGACCAGCCATAGTTGGAAAGTCCGGGTTCGCGCGCGGCGAGCGACGAGACATGGACGAAGCGCCGTACGCCCGCGGCGCGCGCGGCTTCGACGACGTTCGCGGTCGCGGTCGCATTGCCCGCCTCGAAATCGGCGCGCGTCGGGACGTTCACGACGCCGGCGATGTGCAGGACGACATCGCTTTCCGTCGCCAGTTCGGCAAGGCTTCCGTGGTTGTCGAGCGCGCCCGATACCCACGTGACGCCTTCGCGAGCCTCCTGTACGCGGCGGGTGAGGGCGCGGACGTGCCAGCCGGCGGCAACCGCCTGCCGCAAGGTCGCGCCGCCGACGAAGCCGGTCGCGCCGGTCATCGCCAGAGTGCGGATCACAGGAGCACCATATGGTCGCGGTGCACCATCGCAGCGCGAGGAGCGTAGCCGAGTGCCGCCTCTTGCGCGTCGCGGCCGAGCCCGAGGATCGTCGCAGCGTCGGCCGCGGTATATTCGGACAGGCCGCGCGCGATGACGCGGTCGTCGGGGCCTGCAATGTCGAGGATGTCGCCGCGCGCGAAGCTGCCGCTTGTGGCGGTGACGCCCGCAGCGAGCAAGCTCGCGCCGCCGCGCAGCGCCTTTGCCGCGCCCGCATCGATCGTCAGCCGGCCTTTTGCGGTCAGACCGCCTGCGAGCCACGCCTTGCGCGCGCTCGCGCCTTTTTCGGCGACGAAGATCGTATGTCGACCCTCGGTCGAGAGCGGGCGGTCGATGTGTCCCGAGGCAATCGCCAGATGCGCGCCTGCGGCATTGGCGATACGCGCGGCCGAAATCTTCGACACCATGCCGCCCGATCCCATGCCTGACGCCGATCCGGTATCGGCCATCGCCTCGATCGCACCATCGATGCGCTCGACGTGCGCGATATGGTTTGCACCCGAGAGGGCCGGGTTCCGGTCGTAGAGCCCGTCGATGTCCGAGAGCAGGATCACCCCGCCCGCGCCGGCTGCCTGCGCGACGCGTGCCGCCAGCCGGTCATTGTCGCCGAACCGGATTTCCTCGGTCGCGACGCTGTCATTCTCGTTGATGACGGGCACGACGCCGAGGTTCAGCAGCCGGTCGAGCGTTGCCGATGCGTTGAGGTAGCGGCGGCGATGTTCGAGGTCATCGAGCGTGACGAGGATCTGGGCGGCGGTCAGTCCTTCGGCACCGAGCACTTCGGCCCAGACATGGCTGAGCGCGATCTGGCCGGTGGCGGCGGCAGCTTGTGCATCCTCAAGGCTCGCACGGCCGCCCTTCGCCAGCTTCAGCCGGCGAGCGCCGAGTGCGATGGCGCCTGACGAGACGACCGCCACCTGCTGACCTGCCCGCGTCCGTTCGGCGATATCGGCAGCGATCCCGGCAAGCCAGTCGCGCCGCACCGCGCCGTCTGGATCGACGAGCAACGCCGATCCGATCTTGACGATCAGCCGAGGGCAGGAGGCGGGTGCGAACAACATGAGAGGCGCTTAGCTGCCCCAGCGTTGACGTCAAACTCCAATCACGCCGGAACCGCGCTCAGATCGGCGACCAGTCGCTCGATGCTTCGTCGCCATCCTCGTCGTCGGCCCCCGGTTCGGGCTGGCCCACCGCTTCGAGCAGCTTGTCGAGCACCGCTTCGATCCCCGCGCCGCTCGCGCCCGACAGCGCCATTACCGGACGGCCGCTTTCGGCTTCGAGTTCGGCGGACAGCGCTGCAATCAGTTCGTCGTCGAGCGTGTCGGTCTTGTTGAGCGCGACGATCACCGGCTTGTCGATCAGGTCGGCGCCATAGGCTTCGAGCTCGTCGCGGACGATGCGATAGCTCGTCGCGACATCCTCGTCGTTCGCGTCGACCAAGTGCAGCAGCACGCGGCAGCGTTCGATGTGACCGAGGAAGCGGTCGCCGACCCCGGCGCCTTCGGCAGCGCCCTGGATCAGGCCCGGGATGTCGGCGACGACGAACTCATGTCCCTTGTGGCTCACGACCCCGAGCTGCGGGCGCAGCGTGGTGAAGGCATAGGCGCCGACCTTGGCCTGCGCATTTGTCACCGCATTGATGAAGGTCGATTTGCCGGCGTTGGGCAGGCCGACGAGGCCTGCGTCGGCGAGCAGCTTGAGCCGCAGCCACACCCAGGCTTCCTCGCCCGGCCAGCCGGGGCCGTGCTGGCGCGGCGCGCGGTTGGTCGAGGTCTTGTAGCTGGCGTTGCCGCGCCCGCCGTCGCCGCCGCGCAGGAAATGGATGCGTTCGCCCTCTTTGGTGAGGTCGGCGAGCAGGCTGCGGTCCTCGTCATCGTCGAGGATCTGCGTGCCGATCGGCACCTGGATGATCAGGTCTGGGCCGCCCGCGCCGGTACGGTCGCGGCCGGCACCGGGGGTGCCGCGCTTCGCTTTGAAATGCTGGGTGTAACGAAAGTCGATCAGCGTGTTGAGGCCGGCGACGGCTTCGAAAATGATGTCGCCGCCCTTGCCGCCATTGCCACCGTCGGGGCCGCCATATTCGACATATTTTTCGCGCCGGAACGACACGGCGCCGGGGCCGCCGTCGCCGGACTTGATGAAAATCTTTGCTTGGTCGAGGAAATGCATCGGGCGCCTTTAGTGGGAAGGCGCCGAAAAGGCCAGCTTTGCGTCAGCCGCGCCGGCCGATCCCGTGCGACAGCATCGATTCGAGCGCGATTTCGCGGGCGCGGCTGCGCGGGACGCCGAGCGCGCGCGACAGCGGGCCGCCGAACAGCGCGTCGCCGAGCGCCATCAGCACGAGCTGCATCGTCTCGTCCTCGATAGGCGCTTCGTCCTCGCTATGATCTTCGCGCAGCTCCTCGACGAGGTCGTGGATCGCCTTCAGGATCGGGTCGAGCGCATTTTCGTTGCCCGACAGGATCATCCAGCTCGCTAGCGCCCCCGCGCCGCCGGTGTCGAACGCATCGAAGGCGAGGTCGACGACTTCACGGGGATTCTGGTCGCCCGCGCGCTGGCGGAACACCGTCTCGCGGATCGTCGTGGTGATGAAGGCCGCCATTTTCTCGATCAGCGCCTGCTGCAGTCCTGCAGCGCTGCCGAAATGGTGCAGCAGATTGGCGTGCGTGCGGTCGACACGCGCGGCGACGGCTTTGAGCGTCACCGCCTGCGGGCCGCTTTCGATCAGGATTTCGCGGGCTGCCTCGAGCGCGGCGGCGCGGCTCTCCTCCGGGCTCAGCCGCTTTTTGACTGCTATTGACACCACTGTAAGTAACCTTTAACTTCTACCCCATAGGACGTCCCCACGTCCTGAACCCCTTTCCGACGGTGAGGAACATATGTCCAGCCTTTCTCCGACGCCGAATGACCTTACGATAACCCCGCGCGACGTCCGTTTCGGGCGTGACGACCGGCAGGGCCGCTGGTGGCTGAACGGCGACCCGATCGCCTCTGCGTTCCACACCGCGCTGTCGGTGACCTTCCCGAAGGGCGAGGCGATGTTCATCGAGGCGGTGAAGGCGCACCGTGAGGGTGTGCCCGACAAGCTGGCGCGCGAGATACGTGCCTTCACCCAGCAGGAAGTGATCCACAGCCGCGAGCATGTCGTCTTCAACCGCAAGGCGGCCGAGGCCGGCTACGACCTTTCGGAACTCGAAGGCGACGTCGACGAGGTGATGGGGCTGATCAAGGCGCGCCCGCCGATCGTCAACCTGATGGCGACGATCGCGCTCGAACATTACACCGCGATGATGGCGGCCGTGATGCTCAAGGACCCGAAGATGTATGCGGGGGCCGAGGAAGAGTGGGCCGCGCTGTGGAAATGGCACGCGATCGAGGAGATCGAGCACAAGGGTGTCGCCTATGACACTTGGCTGCACGCGACGAAGGACTGGAGCCGCTTCAAACGCTGGCGCGCCAAGTCGCTGATGATGCTGCTCGTCACGACGCGCTTCTGGCCGCGCCGCGTCAAGGGCATGAAGGCGCTGCTGAAGCAGGACGGCCTCACCGGCTGGCGCGTAACCGCGCGCATCTGGTGGTATCTGCTCGGCTCGCCCGGCGTGCTCCGCCGCAGCTTCCTGCCCTGGCTCGCCTATTTCATGCCGGGCTTCCACCCGTGGAATCACGACGACCGCGCGCTCATCAAGAAATATGAGAGCGACTATGCCGACGCGGTGATGCCGGCGCAGTCGTCGGCGCCCGAGTTCGCGGCGGCCGCGGCCTGATCTTCAGCTCTCGCGCGAGCGGGTCTCCGGAGCGGTTCTCTCTCCCTGTCTCCGGGGCCTGCGCGCGCGGTCAGGCCGGCACATAGTTGGCGGGCGCGGTCCGGTATCCCCAGATGCAACATGCCAGCATCGCAAGGTTTGACCCGAAATCGAGCGTCATCCAGCGGTTGAGCACCGGCACCTCGAACACGAAATAATAGTTGAACCAGAAGAAGGGCAGCAGCGCGGCGCCGTAGATCGCGAAAGTCCGCTTCGTCCATCGGCTGAAAGCGATGAACAGCGCGCCGAGGACGGCCTGCGCGCCGAAGCAGCCGACGAACAGCGCGCTGGTGGCGCTGAGATGCTGATAGTCCGGATTGATCGTCAGCCGCTCGACCATCGCGGGCGCGGCGAGGCACCAGCCGCCGAGAATCAGGAAGGGCAGGGCGAGCAGGCGCTGGGGCCAGAGCGGAGTCAGCATGGCCCCGTCTATCAGTCCGCTGCGCCTGCGCAAAGCCGACTGGACGCGCTTGCGCAACTCCCATAGCGTCGGGACGGGTCAGGGGAGATGCCATGCAGCCACGAATGTCGGCCGCCGAAATCACGCAGCTCGAACTGCAACTGGCCGGCCGCGATTCGCTGCTCGAATTCGGCTGCGGCGGCAGCACGCTCGTCGCAGCGCGGCAGGTGAAGACGATTGTCAGCGTCGACAGCGATCCCGAATGGCTGGCCAATGTCGGCACCAACCTCGCGCGTGCGGCGATCGACTTCACGCCTTTTCACGCCGACATCGGTCCGACGAAGGAGTGGGGCTACCCCGTCGATGAAAGCCGGCTGCGCGACTGGCCGCGCTATCATGTAGGGGTCTGGCGGAAGCTTGCGGGCAGCCCCGACGCGGTGCTGATCGACGGGCGCTTTCGCGTCGCGTGCCTGTTGCAGTCGCTGATCCACTGCAAACCCGACTGCATCCTGATGTTTCACGACTTCTTCGACCGTCCACATTATCACGTCGTCCTGCGCCATGTCGAAGTGCTCGCGCGCGTTGATACGCTGGCGGTGATGCGCGCCCGGCCGCAGGTCGACGGCAAAGCGCTGCTCCACGACCTGTTCGATCATTATCTGATCCCCGATTGACCCGCCGCCCTTCGCTGCGGCATGTCGGCGCCATGTTCACCGCGCCCCCGACGATCGAAACCGACCGGCTCCGCCTCCGCCCGACGCGCTTTGCCGACAAGGATGTCCATATCGCGATGTGGGCCGACGAACGCGTCACGCGCTTCATCGGCGGCGAACCACGTGCGCCCGACGTCAGCTGGGGCAAGTTTCTGAGTTCGGCGGGGCTGTGGCCGGTGATGGGCTTCGGTTACTGGGTGTTCGCCGACCGCGTAAGCGATGCGCTGATCGGCATGGGCGGCCTCAGCTATTTCTGCCGCGGCATTCCTGAACTCGAAGGCATGCCCGAGGCGGGCTGGGCGTTCGACGCCGATCATTGGGGCGCCGGCTATGCGACCGAGGCGATGACCGCCGCGCTCGGCTGGGCCGACGCGAACCTCGATGCGAAAGAGGTGCGGTGCATCATCGACCTCGGGAATGAGGCGTCAGAGCGTGTTTCGGCCAAGCTTGGGTTCCGGCGTATCGGGGAAAGCGACGCGCTGGGGCATGTCGTGGCGATCTACAGCCGTCCGAAGGGCGGTTAGGCGGCTTCGACGACCAGCACGCCGCCGTCGGCGCTGACGACGCGGACTTTGGCGCCCTCGATCGTGTCGGGTCCGCGGACCGGCCATTCGCCATCACCGACCTTGGCGCGGCCGCGGCCGTCCTCGATCGCCTTGGTCACCGTCAGCACCTCGCCCACGAGGCGGTTACCGCGCTGGTTGAGGTTGGGGTCGGTGGTGGTGATCGGGTTCGCCTTCAGCCAGCGGCGCCCGCCATAGAGCGCGACGAACGACAGCACCGCGAAGATTCCGAGCTGGAGAGGGATGCTCAGCGGCACGACCCACGCGATGACGCCGGTGACGATCGCTGCCGCGCCGATCCAGATCAGGAAGAAGCCCGGCGCGACAATCTCTGCTGCGGCTAGCAGCACGCCGAGCGACAGCCACGCCCAGTGCGGTTCCATATTGGCGATGAAGTCGGGCATATCAGGCTCCCGTCTTGCGTTCGAGCGCGTCCTTGGCGAGCTCGCCGATGCCGCCGAGCGTGCCGATCAGCTGCGTCGCCTCGACCGGGAAGAGGATCGTCTTGCTGTTCGGGCTGGTCGCGAACTGGCCGACCGCCTCGACATATTTCTGCGCGATGAAGTAGTTGATCGCCTGCGCGTTGCCGCCGGCGATCGCGTCCGACACCATCTGGGTCGCCTTCGCTTCAGCCTCGGCCTCGCGCTCGCGGGCTTCGGCGTCGCGGAAGGCGGCTTCGCGGCGGCCTTCGGCCTCGAGGATCTGGCTCTGCTTCTGGCCTTCGGCACGCAGGATTTCCGATGCCCGGCTGCCTTCGGCTTCGAGGATGTTCGCACGCTTCTCGCGCTCGGCCTTCATCTGGCGCGCCATCGCGTTCGAGATGTCGGCGGGCGGGCGGATGTCCTTGATTTCAACGCGGGTGATCTTGACGCCCCACGGCGTGGTCGCATCATCGACCACGTGCAGCAGGCGCGTGTTGATCTCGTCGCGCTTCGACAGCGTTTCGTCGAGGTCCATCGAGCCCATCACGGTGCGCAGGTTCGTCGTCGTCAGGTTCATGATCGAGAGATAGAGATCGCTGACTTCATAGGCCGCCTTTGCGGCGTCGAGCACCTGGAAGAAGACGACACCGTCGACCGCGACCATCGCATTGTCCTTGGTGATGATTTCCTGGCCCGGAATGTCGAGCACCTGCTCCATCATGTTCACCTTGCGCCCGACGCGGTCGAAAATCGGCATGATGAAGTTGAGCCCGGGCTGCGCGGTGTGCGTGTAACGGCCGAAGCGCTCGATCGTATAGGCATAGCCCTGCCGCACGGGCGTGAGCGCCCAGATCAGGAACACCAGCGCCAGAACCACCAGTGCGAGTGCGAATTCCATCGATCATCCCCTCATCGCAAAATTGCCATTTGCAAACCCGCTTCCTTATTGCGGCAATGGCGCGTCTGCGCCACAGAAAAGCGCATGACGCCAGACGACTATCCGCCCCGTTCGCTGCTCTATGTCCCGGGATCGAACGCCCGTGCGCTCGAAAAGGCGCAGGGGCTCGCCGCCGATCTGCTGATCATCGATCTGGAGGATGCAGTGCCGGAGGGTCGCAAGGTCGAGGCGCGCGAGGCGATGCGGCGCGCGGTCGAGGCGGGCTATCCCGGCAAGCGCGTCGCGGTGCGTGTCAACGCGACGGGGACGTGGGAGCAGGAGGCCGATATCACCGCCCTCTACGGTCTCGCGCTCGACGCGGTGGTGCTGCCGAAGGTCGATGCGGTTGCGGACCTCGACCCGGTCCGGGCGCTCGGCGTGCCGATCCTTGCGATGATCGAGACGCCGGTCGCCATCTACGCGGCGCGCGAGATTGCGGCCGATCCGGCGGTCGTCGGGCTGATCGCGGGGCTTAACGATCTGGCGCACGAACTCAAGCTGCCCGACGGCATGGATCGGGGCGCGATGAGCCATGCGATCCAGGCGATTGTCCTTGCGGCGCGGGCGGCAGGCGTCTGGGGCTTTGACGGCGTCTACAATGCGATCGACGATGCCGCGGGCTTTGCGTCCGAAGCCGCGGAAGGGCGCCGGCTCGGTTTCGACGGCAAGACGCTGATCCATCCGACCCAGGTCGATCCGTGCAACGCGGCCTTTGCGCCTTCCGTGCGCGAGATCGCGGTGGCCGAGGCGTTGGTCGCCGCGGCCACCGGCGGCGCGCAACGCCATGACGGGCGGATGATCGAGGACATGCATGTCGCCGCGGCCCGCGCGCTGCTGGAGCGGGCGGGGCGCTGATCCTGCCGTTCGTCGTTCGACGAACGCGCCTTGCCTGCCTGCGGCGGAAATGCCATTCGGCTCGCCCATGAAAAACACCAGATTCAGCGCCGCCATTGCGGCTGTCGCACTCGTCGCATTCACCGCTCCCGCCGCTTTCGCCGCGCCTGCCCAAGGCGATGCGCCGGTAACCGAGGCTGAGCTTGCAGGGCATATCAAGATCCTGTCGAGCGACGCCTTCGAGGGACGTGCACCCGGAACCGAAGGCGAGGACCGCACGATCGCCTATGTCGTCGGCGAATGGGCGAAGCTCGGGCTCGAACCCGTTCCCGGCAGCGCGACCCCCTGGCTGCAGGGCGTGCCGCTCGTCGAGACGCAGGCGATCAGCGGTTCGGCGAAGTTCAGGGTGAAAGGCCGCGACCTCGGTATCGGCGATGACGGGGTCCTGCTGACCGGGCGCGATGCTGCCGTATCGCTTGCAAACCTGCCGCTGGTCTTTGTTGGCTTCGGTGTCGACGGTTCGGGCAAGCTCAACGCCGATGTCCGCGGCAAGGTCGCGGTCATGCTCTATGACAATGCGCCATTCGGCGAGAAATTGCCGCGCTACCGCGAACGGCGCCAGATGCTTGGCGAAGCGGGTGCGAGCGCGGTGCTTGTGATTGCGACCGACGATGCCCTGTGGGACCAGATCGGGCACTCCGCCGGCGGCAAGACGACCCGGCTTGCCTCGGCCACGCCGGGCGCACCGGTGACAGGCTTCCTCTCGCCCGCGGCCGCCGACGCCCTGTTCAAAAAGGCCGGTCAGGATGGCGCGCGGCTTCGCGAGAGCGCACAGGCGGCCGACTACAAGGGCGCGGGGCTGCCGGTGACGGCCGATTTCTCGACCACCTCGAATGTGCGGCCGTACGAGAGCAACAACATCGTTGCAAAGCTGCCCGGCGCGAAACCCGACGGCAAGGCGGTGCTGTTCCTCGGCCATTGGGACCATCTCGGCATTTGCGCGCCCGACGATCCGACGGATCGCATCTGCAACGGGGCCGTCGACAATGCGAGCGGGATTGCAGTGCTGACCGCGGTCGCGAAGCGGCTTGCCAGCGGCGAACGATCCGACCGCGACATCTATTTCATGGCGACGACCGCCGAGGAGAAGGGCCTGCTCGGCGCGCATTATTTTGCCGCGCATCCGGTGGTTCCGCTGACTGACATCACCGTCGCGCTCAACATCGACACCATCGCAATCTCGCCGCGCGGGACGCCGGTCGCGACGATCGGCCGTGGCAAACCCGCCTATGATGCGGCTGTACGCGAAACTGCGACGAAGCTTGGTCGCAAGCTGGACGAGGATGGCGAGGCCGATGCCTTCGTCCAGCGGCAGGACGGCTGGGCACTTGGCGCGAAGGGCGTGACCTCGCTGATGGTTGGCGGCAGTTTTTCGGACATGCCACTGCTCGAGAAATTCCTCGGCAGCGACTATCATGGTCCGGGCGACGAATTCTCGGACAAGATACCGCTGGGCGGCGCGGCCGAGGACGCCGATCTGCACGTTGCGCTCGGGCGCGTGTTCGCCGACACGAAGCGCTGGTCGGGCACCGGAGAGTAGGAAAGACGCCGCCCCGAATGGGGCGGCGATATTTCGCGTCAGGCCGCCTGCCGCGCGCGCTCCGACATTTCCTGATTGAGCATCTCGGCCAGCAGGAAAGCCAGTTCGAGCGACTGGCCCGCGTTGAGGCGCGGGTCGCAATGCGTGTGATAGCGGTCGGCAAGATCCATCTGCGTCACGTCCATCGCGCCGCCGGTGCATTCGGTGACATTCTGCCCGGTCATCTCGATATGGATGCCGCCGCCATGCGTGCCTTCGGCGCGGTGGACCGCGAAGAAGCCGCGCACTTCGGCAAGGATGCGCTCGAACGGCCGCGTCTTGTAGCCGTTGTTCGTCTTGATGACGTTACCGTGCATCGGATCGCACGACCAGACGACGGGGTGGCCAGCCTCCTTCACCGCGCGAACGAGCTTCGGCAGATGCGCCTCGATCTTGTCGTGGCCGTAGCGCGTGATCAGCGTCATCCGGCCCGGCACACGGTTCGGATTGAGCGTGTCGAGCAGGCGCAGCAGCGCGTCGGGCTCGAGGCTGGGGCCGCATTTCATGCCGATCGGATTGCCGACGCCGCGCAGATATTCGACATGCGCCGAACCCTCGAAGCGCGTGCGGTCGCCGATCCACAGGAAATGGCCCGACAGGCCGTACCAGCCTCCGGTCAGGCTGTCCTGACGGGTCAGCGCCTGCTCATAGGGAAGCAGCAGCGCCTCGTGGCTGGTGTAGAAGCTGGTGCCCTTGATCTGCGGAACCGTCTCGGGCGTCACGCCGCACGCTTCCATGAAGGCGAGCGCTTCGGAAATCCGTGCTGCGGTTTCCTGATATTTCTTCGCCCACGGGCTGCGGTCCATGAAGTCGTGCGTCCACGCGTTGACCTGGTGCAGGTTCGCATAGCCGCCGCCCGCAAAGGCGCGGAGCAGGTTCAGCGTCGCTGCCGACTGGTTGTACGCCTTGACCATGCGCTGCGGGTCGGGCTCGCGGCCCACGGCCTCGAAGGCGATGTCGTTGATGATGTCGCCGCGATAGCTCGGCAGCGAGACGCCATCCACATCCTCCATGTCGGCCGAACGCGGCTTGGCAAACTGGCCAGCCATGCGGCCGAGCTTCACCACGGGCATCTTCGACGCGAAGGTCAGCACGACCGCCATCTGCAGGAGCACGCGGAAGGTATCGCGAATGTTGTTCGGGTGGAATTCCGCGAAGCTCTCGGCGCAGTCGCCGCCCTGGAGCAGGAACGCCTTGCCCTCGGCGACGCGGGCAAGATCGTTCGTCAGTTCGCGCGCTTCGCCTGCAAAAACGAGCGGCGGATAACCGGCAAGTTCCTTTTCCGCAGCGGCGAGCGCAGCGGGGTCGGAGTAGGTCGGGAGCTGTCGGGCTTCGTGCGAGCGCCAGCTGTGAGGTTGCCAGTTCTGAGTCATAACGAGGGTCTTCTACGAGTTTTCAAGGAAAAATGCGAATCGCGCGCCGCCATGGCTTGTACGGAGCCGGGGCGCAAGTCATTGAAAATTAGTTTCAAACGCAACTATTCGTTGCAATGCTTCACCTTGGGCTTCAAAAATGTTAGTTTGTTGCCGGGTCGAACAGCAAATTGCGAAGCGCCGCCAAGGCGTTCGGTAATCGGTAACGTTGTATGGCTAGTGGTCCATTTGGGGACCTCGACGCAAAAAAGAAATTCTATGGCGAATTTCGATCCGGCTTGGTTCGGCTATGGGGCGCTTCTTGTGCTGCTTGCGGCAAGCCTTGTTGCGCGCGTCGATCATGTGCGGCTGGGGCTCGCGATCGCTGCGCTGCTGGCGCTTCCGGTCGCGATCATGGGCTGGAGCGGCAGCGGGTACACGCTGCTGATCCTCGCGATCCTGCTCGTCAATCTGGGACTGATCAGCCGGCTCTGGCTCAGCAAGGCCAAAGTCAGCTTTTCGGTCGAAGAGCAGGGGCTGCGCGATCGCCATTTCGAAGGGCTTGGGCCTGTGAGTGCGCGTGCCCTGATCGATCAGGGCAACTGGATTTCGGCGAAGCGCGGAGAAGTGCTGGTGCGCGAGAACGAGGCGGCACCGTGCCTTTTCTATCTCGCCGACGGAACCGCGATGATCCGCCGCGACGGCGCCGAGGTCGGGACTCTCGGGCCCGGCGAACTGATCGGCGAGGCGACCGTGCTCGACGGCGCGCATGCGACCGGCACGGTCGTGCTCGGCAGCAATGCGCGCCTGTGGTTCATTCCGGCTGCCGCGCTGCGTGCCTGGCTCGCGACGCATCCCGACGTTGCGGGGGCGCTCCACGAAGGCTTTGCGAGGGCGCTGCGCGGAAAGCTCGCGAGCGCCAACACGCGCATTGCCGACCGGGCGCCCATCGCCTAGGTTCGCTGCCTCACATCTGTCATCAGCAGGTTCTAGTCGAGGCGCATGGCACTCACACTTTACGGCATTCCGAACTGCGACACGGTCAAGAAGGCGCGTCGCTGGCTCGACGATCACGGCGTTGCCTATCGCTTCCACGACTTTCGAAAGGACGGGCTGGAGCCGGCAAAACTGCAGGGCTGGATCGACATGCTCGGCTGGGAGAAATTGCTCAACAAGAGCGGTACGACGTTCCGTAAACTTCCCGACGCGCAGAAGGAGAGTATCGACGCGGCTTCGGCGAAGGCGCTGATGCTCGACCAGCCCGCGATGATCCGGCGTCCGGTGGTCGAGGGCGTTGGCGATCCGAGCGTCGGTTTCTCGGCCGATGACTGGCAGCAGCGCTTTGCATGATCCGCGGGCTCGCCGTTCTGCTCGCGCTGATGCTCGCGGGTTGCGGGGCTGAGCCCGTGACTGCAGCCCCCACGCTCGACGGCCAGCCGCCGATCGTCATTGCGCATCGCGGTGCATCGGGCGAGCGGCCCGAGCATACGCTGGCGAGCTACCGGCTCGCGATCGACCTCGGCGCCGATTATATCGAGCCCGACCTCGTGCTGACGAAGGACGGCGTGCTCGTTGCGCGGCACGAGAACGAGATTTCGGAAACGACCGACGTCGCCGATCATCCCGAATTCGCGTCGCGCAAGGCGACGAAGACGATCGACGGCAAGGCGGTGACCGGCTGGTTCACCGAGGATTTCACGCTCGCCGAACTCAAGACGCTGCGCGCGAAGGAGCGGCTACCGAGGCTGCGCTCGACCGACTATGACGGGAAATACGAGATCCCGACCTTCGCCGAGATCCTCGACCTGCTGGTCGAGATCAACAAGGGGCGTGCGAAACCGGTCGGCGTCTACCCCGAGACCAAGCACCCGGGTTATTTCGCTTCGATCGGTCTGCCGCACGAGGCACCCTTGCTCGCGATCCTCGAAAAATACGGCTACCGCGGTCGTAAGGCACCGGTGTTCATCCAGAGCTTCGAGGTCGCGAACCTGAAAGCCATCCGCGCAAAGAGCGATCTGCCGCTGATCCAGCTGATGGATGGCGAGGGCGGCCCTGCCGACGATCCCAAGGCGAGCTATGCCGCCATGGCGTCACCTGAGGGGCTGAAGGCGATCGCCGCCTATGCTGACGGGATCGGCCCCTACAAGGAAATGATCATCCCGCGCAGCGCGATCGGTACCCTTGGCGATCCGACCAGCCTCGTCCGCGACGCCCACGCCGCGGGACTCAAGGTCCATCCCTGGACCTTCCGCCGCGAGAATTATTTCCTGCCGCTCGCTGACAAGGGCGGGATCAATCCGGCCCGGCACGGCGATCTGGCGGCGGAGATCGACGCCTATCTGAAAACCGGGATCGATGGCCTGTTCAGCGACAACCCGCGTGAAGCAGTGCCTGCTGTGAAGAAGGGAAGCGGCAAATGACCGAACGCGCACTGGGCCGGAGCAACCTTTCGATCCGGCCTTTCATACTCGGCGGCAATGTCTTCGGCATGACCGCGGGCCGCGAGGCGAGCTTTGCCGTCCTCGATCGTTTCGTCGAGCTCGGCGGCGGCATGATCGATACCGCCGACGTCTATTCAGCATGGGTACCGGGTCACAAGGGCGGCGAGTCCGAGAATATGATGGGCGCGTGGCTGAAGGAAAGCGGCGCACGCGACCGCATATTGATCGCGACCAAGGTCGGCATGATGCCCGGCGGCCTCAGGCCCGACCGGATCCGCGAAGCCGTGCAGGGGTCGCTCGACCGGCTCGGCGTCGATACGATCGATCTTTATTTCGCGCACAAGGACGATCCCGACGTGCCGCTCGATGAGGTGCTCGGCGCATTCGGCGAGCTGGTCGACGCCGGCACCGTGCGGGCAATCGGCGCGTCGAACTATTCTGCGGAACGGCTGGCCGAGGCGCTGCGCGTCGCCGACGAAAAGCGCCTGCCGCGTTTCACCGTCGTGCAGCCCGAGCTCAACCTGCTCGACCGCACGCAATATGAGGGTCCGCTGCAGCAGCTCTGCATCGACGCAGGCTTGGGGGTCGTAACCTATTTCAGCCTCGCGTCGGGTTATCTGTCGGGCAAGTACAGGACCGTCGACGACATCGGCGGGCGTGCGCGCGGGCCGCGCGTCAAACCCTATCTCGAAGGCAGGGGGCCGGCGGTGCTCGCGGTCATGGGCCGCATCGCGGGGGAGACCGGCGCGACGCTGTCGCAGATCGCGCTGGCGTGGGTTGCGGCGCAGCCCGGCGTTACCGCGCCGATCGCCAGCGCGACGAGCGTCGAGCAACTCGACGAAATTATCGGCAGCGAGAATGTCGTGTTGACGGGCGAACAGATCGCGGCGCTGACGGCTGCAGGCGCCGAGCCGGGTGCATAGTTCGCGTCGCTGATCGTTTGGTCCCGGCACAGGCAACGGGGAGAAGCCTGTGCCGGGCCCGCGCGGCCGCGCTGTCGGATCAGTCGCCGCTCCATTGAAAGACCGCTTCGAGCGGCTTGTCGAAGACGCGTGCGATACGGAATGCGACCTCGAGTGACGGCGAATATTTACCCTGTTCGATCGCGGCGATCGTCTGCCGCGTGACTCCGACGCGATCGCCGAGATCGCCCTGCGTCATCTCGCCCGCGAGAAAGCGCAGCGTGCGGATGTCATTGCTGAAGGGAGGTTTTGCCATGGTGGCCGCTCCTCATTCGCCAAGCCGGTAGGAAGCGACCTGGCTCGCCAGGCGAACCAGTTCGGCAAGGACAACCGTGCCGAGCAGCGCGTTGAGCACTGCAGCGAGGTCCCCGACCCAATATCCCACGGCAAAGCAGCAGGTGGCACCGACGATCAGCACATAATAGGCGCGCGTTGCGGCCTTTCGCGTGATGTCGCGATCGCGCTCGTCGGCCGGCGCATTGGCGTCGCGCGGACGGTGGATCGCCAGCGCGATCGCGGCAATGGTCAGCGCCAGCGTCATGGCAATGGCGACGACGAGCAGCATCCCGCCTTGCACCGCGAGCGCGGGCGTGCCGCGAAGGCCCCATGGGAAAGCAACCGCGTACCAGCCGAAGGCCAGCGCAATCGCGCCCAAGGTCAGCCAGTCGATCTTCTCGCGAAACGTCATCTGCGAATCTCCATATGTTCGTTCTATATGACGTAATGTTAAATATTTCGAACATGAAGTCAATCAAAATATACAAGGCCGGAGTTCGACCTTTCGCTTGGCGGTGCGAGGGGCTAGACCCCGCGCCATGTCCACACTCCCGAAAACGCTCACCCTCGACACTTCGACGAGCCGCGCCAACCCGACCCCGCAGTTGATGAAGCGCCTGACCGTGCCGCGCATCCGCCAGCGCAAGGGGGGCGAGCCGCTGGTCATGCTGACCGCCTACACCGTCCGCATGGCGCAGCTGCTAGACCCGCATTGCGACATGCTGCTGGTCGGTGATTCGCTCGCGCAGGTCATCTATGGCCTGCCGCATACGGTCGGCGTGACGATGGACATGATGGCGCTGCACGGCGCGGCGGTCGTGCGGGGCAGCTATCACGCCGCGGTCATCGTCGACATGCCGTTCGGCAGCTATGAGGGCAGCCCCGAACAGGCGTTCGACAATGCCGCCCGGCTGCTCAAGGAAACCGGCGCGGCGGCGGTGAAGGTCGAGGGCGGCAAGGTGCTTGCCCCGACGATCGAATTCCTGACCCAGCGCGGCATTCCGGTCATGGGCCATGTCGGGCTGACCCCGCAGGCGGTGAACATCCTCGGCGGCTATGGCGTGCGCGGCAAGAGCGAGGAGGAGGCGCGTTCGATCGTCGAGGACGCGGTGGCGGTCGCAAAGGCCGGTGCCTTCTCGATCGTCATCGAAGGCGTGCTCGAATCGATCGCGATCGAGATCACGAGCAAGGTCGATTGTCCGACGATCGGCATCGGCGCCTCGGCGCAGTGCGACGGCCAGGTTCTCGTTACCGACGACATGCTCGGCATGTTCGAACGCGTCCCGAAATTCGTGAAGCGCTATCAGGATATGGCAAGCGTCGTGAACGGCGCGGTGCAGGACTATGCCGGGGAGGTCAGGTCCCGTTCATTCCCGACATCGGATCAGATCTACGAAGGGTGAGGAGGCCGGCGTTTCGCGCAAAGTGAATCGCTTGGCCTTTTTCGGCGCCGTCGCTAAGGAAGCGACCGGCGGGACGCCTATGTGGCCGGAGCCGGTTTGAGTTTATGGAGGTTTGATTGGCTCTGAGCCCGAACAACAATGCGGCGTTTTTGCAGGAAGTCGACGAAGCGGTTCGCAAGGACCGGATCGACAGCATTGCCAAAAACTATGGGCGCTGGATCATCGGCGGCGTCATCGCCGCGCTGATCGCCTTTGCCGGCTATCTCTATTGGGGCCATCGCCAGGAAGTTTCGCGTGGCGAGAAGGGCGAGGAACTGATCGCCGCGCTCGACCAGGTAAAGGGCAACCAGCCGCGCGCCGCGACGGCCGCGCTCAAGAAACTGGAGGGTGAGGGAAATCCCGCCTATCGCGCCATGGCGCTGATCCAGCAGTCGAACATGAAGGCGCAGACCGGCGACCTGAAGGGCGCCACCGCACTTCTCGCGCAGGTCGTGGACGACACCGGGCTTGACCAGTCACTCCGCGACATGGCGCTCGTGCGCAAGACCGCGCTCGAATTCGATACGCTGAAGCCCGATGCCGTGATCGCGCGGCTGAAACCGATCGTCGACGCGAAGGACCCGCAATCGAGCTGGTTCGCCAGCGCGGCAGAGCTGACCGCGGCCGCCTATTATCAGTCGGGCCAGTTCGACAAGGCCGGCGCGCTTTACGGCCGCATCGCAAAATTGCCGGGCGTGTCGAAGACGCTGCAGTCGCGCGCGGTCCAGATGGCAGGCATGCTCGGCGTGGATGCCGTGGTCGATCGCGCCGCAGACAGCGCCAAAGCCGACAAGACGAGCGCAGCGCCTGGCGCTGCCGGGGACCAGAAAGGCACGCCGGGGGCAGCGGCGGCCGCAAAAACTGAGGAAGCCAAATAATATGCTGAAACGGCATTATGTGATCTCTGCTGCAATCCTGCTGGCGCTGCCGCTGGCGGGCTGCGGCGCGTTCAAGGGCAAGGGCGGACCCAAGACCCCGACCGTCGGCCAGCGCGTGTCGATCCTGTCGAACGACAACAGCGTCAAGGTTGACGACGCGACCGCCGCGATTGCCGTCGTGTTGCCCGAACCGCAGGTCAACGCCGACTGGGCGCAATCGGGTGGCAACGCATCGAAGTCGATCGGCCATCCAGCGCTGGCTGCGGCGCGTTCCAAGATCTGGGAAGCCAGCGTCACGGGCAGCACCAACAAACAGCGGCTCGCCTCGTCGCCGGTTGTTGCCGGCGGAAAGTTGTTCGTCGTCGACACCGACGCCGTCGTGACTGCTTTCGACGCCAACAGCGGCTCGAAGCTGTGGAGCGTCCCGATCGGCAGCGAAGGCAAGGATTTCAAGAATTCGCTGTTCGGTGGCGGTGCCTCGGTCGACGGCACGGTCGTCTATGCGACGAGCGGCGTGGGCGACGTCGCTGCGCTCAACGTCGCCGACGGTTCGGTGCTTTGGAAGTCCAAGCCCGCGGGCCCGCTGCGCGGTGCCCCGACGGTGGCCTTCGGCGATGTCTTCGTGATCAGCCAGGACAACCAGATCTTCGCGCTCAGCGCAGCCAATGGCGCGGTGCAGTGGCAGGCGACCGCGTCGCTCGAAGCCGGCAGCATTTTCGGCGCGGGCTCGCCCGCCGCCGGCCAGGGGACGATCGTTGCCGGCTATTCGTCGGGCGAGGTCCAGGCCTATCGCTACGAAAATGGCCGCGACCTTTGGGAAGATGCGCTCGCGCGGACCTCGATGGCGCTGTCGGTATCGACGCTGTCGGACGTCGACGCAGATCCGGTGATCGACCGTGGCCGCGTCTTCGCGCTCGGTCAGGGCGGCCGTATGGCGAGCTATGAACTCGTCACGGGCCAGCGCCTCTGGGAAATCTCGATCGCGGGCATTTCGACGCCTTATGTCGTTGGCGAGTGGGTCTATGCGATGACCGACGACGGCAAGCTGCTGTGCGTTTCGCGCGCCAACGGCAAGGTTCGCTGGATCCAGCAGCTTGCGCGTTACCGCGTCGAGACCGAAAAGAAGAAGAAGGATCCGATCCGCTGGACCGGCCCGATTCTGGCCGGAGGCCGGCTGATCGCGGTCAACAGCGAAGGGCAGCTCGTCGAATTCTCGCCCGCCGACGGCTCGACGATCGCGACGACCGAATTCAAGTCGCCGCTGTCGCAGTCGCCGATCGTCGCGAACAGCACGCTTTACGTCCTCGCGGACGACGGGCGGATCACCGCCTGGCGGTAACAGGGGGAGCCGCTTTGCGCGGCTCCGAAAGTAGGAACGAAGCATGGCGCGATCCGCAACGATCGCCATTGTCGGCCGGCCCAATGTCGGCAAATCGACGCTGTTCAACCGGCTGGTCGGCAAACGCCTTGCGCTTGTCGATGACCAGCCCGGCGTGACGCGCGATCGCCGCGAGGGCGACGGCGAATTGCTCGGCCTGAAATTCACCATCGTCGATACGGCGGGTTTCGAGGATTATGATGCGGCGACTCTGCCGGGCCGGATGCGCGTGCAGACCGAAAAGGCGGTGCGCGAGGCTGATGCCGCACTGTTCATGATCGACGGTCGCGCCGGGGTGACCCCGCTCGATGAGGAAATCGCGCGCTGGTTGCGTAGCGAGGACACGCCGATCATCCTGCTCGTCAACAAGGCCGAGGGGAGACAGGGCGAGAACGGCCTGATGGAATCCTGGTCGCTCGGTTTCGACAATCCGATCGCGCTGAGCGCCGAGCATGGCGAAGGCACCGTCGACCTGTTCGACGCGCTACGTCCGATCGTCGAGGGATTCGATGCCGACGCTGCGGCCGCCGCGCCGCCGACCTTTGAGGGCGATGAGGACGAGGACGCGCCGCTCGGCCCGATGAAGCTCGCGATCGTCGGTCGCCCGAACGCCGGCAAATCGACGCTGATCAACCGGATGATCGGCGAGGACCGGCTGATCACCGGGCCCGAGGCCGGCATCACCCGCGATTCGATCCGCGTCGACTGGCAGTGGGAAAATGACGGCGAGGTCCACGAGATCCAGCTGTTCGACACCGCCGGGATGCGCAAGCGCGCGAAGGTGCAGGACAAGCTCGAGAAGCTGTCGGTCGCCGACGCCCTGCACGCGGTCGATTTTGCCGAGGTCGTCGTGCTGCTGCTCGACGCGACCAAAGGCCTCGAGGCGCAGGACCTGCGCATTGCCGACCGGGTGCTGCAGGAAGGCCGCGCGCTGATCGTCGCGCTCAACAAATGGGACGTCGCCGAAGATCCGTCGGCGCTCTATAACGGCGTTCGCACGGCGCTCGACGACGGCCTCAGCCAGGTCAAGGGCGTGCCGGTGCTCAGCATTTCGGGCGCGACGGGCAAAGGGATCGACACGCTGGTCCGCGTCGCCTTCGAACAACGCGCGATCTGGACCAACCGCGTTTCGACCGCAAAGCTAAACCGCTGGTTCGAGGGCGCGGTGGAGACCAACCCGCCGCCGGCGCCGGGCGGCAAGCGCATCAAGCTGCGCTATATCACGCAGGCGCGTACCCGCCCGCCGACCTTTGTCGTCTTCGGCAGTCGCACCGATGCCCTGCCGGGCAGCTATGAGCGCTATCTCGTGAACGGCATGCGCAAGGAACTGGGGTTCCAGGGCGTTCCGGTGCGCCTGAATTTCCGCAATTCGCGCAACCCCTATGACGAATGACGGATCGGCCCTCGTGGTCGATGCACGCGGAATGCGCTGTCCCTGGCCGGCGCTACGGCTGGCGCGTGCGATGCGCGACGCGCGCGACGTCCTGTTGCTCGCCGACGACCCGCAGGCGGCGCGCGAAATCGCGGCGCTGGCGGGCGAACATGGCTGGCAGTTGAGCGATGAATCCGCGGGAAGCTGGCGCGTCCGCCGCGATTGACCCAAAACGGGTCGGCTTTCGCGCTACAGGCGCGGCGGCGTAACCTCTTTTTTACCGACTTCAGCGCATAGAGCGCTTCGGGACCAAGGACCATTTGAACACCGAGGAACAGGGCATTGGACGAGATCCTGGTCGATTGGGATGAATTTCGCGCGACGCGCGCCCAGCTGGGTGCCGCGTTTGTCCGGATTCTGGGCTATTTTCGCGAAGACGGGACCAAGTCGGTCGCCGTCATCGAGGAAGCCATGCGCGCACGCGATGCGCGCGGCCTCGTCATGCCCGCGCACACGCTGAAGAGCGAGGCGCGCCAGTTCGGCGCCGAACGACTCGGTGCGCTTGCCGAGGATATCGAAATGTTCGCGCGTCACTGCGTCGAGGCGCAGGTCAGCCCCGAAGAATATCTGCCGCGCGTCGTGACCCTGCGCCCGCTGTTCGAGGAAACGCTCGAAGCGCTCGAGCGCGAGGCAAATCCGCTCGTCCAGCGCCGTCCGTCGAACTTCGGCCGCGCCGTCGGTTACTGAACCGGAACCGGCTTTCGCATCGGTTGGAGTTTCCGGCGCGACAGGCTGCGCCATATCCATTCCAGCGGGCCGTAGTGGAAGCGGTCGAGCCAGGGTTTCGACCAGAGCAGCATCGCCGCCCACATGCCGAAGCAGAAGAGATAGAGCGCGCTGCGCCCGACGCTGCCGAACAGACCCAGCCCATAGCCGTAAAAGATTGTCGTCATGACGATCGAGGTCGTCAGGTAATTGGTGAAGGCCATGCGCCCGGTCGCCGCGAGCCGCGCGCGAACGGCATCGCTTGCGGCGGTCCTGATCAACAGCATGATCAGCGCCGCCCAGCCGATCGTCATCGCGACGTCGAACGGTAACGATAGCGACAGCGAGGCGCCGAACGTCGACACCGCGCTGAATCCGTTATCGATCTGATACCATGCAAGACCGAGAAGCGGCGGAATCCCGATCAGAAAGCCGATCAGCGCCCATTTGCGATAGCGTGCGGCTTCCCATTCACCGGTCAGCATGCGCGATTTGAACAGCGCCATTCCGATCAGCATCAACCCCATCGTCTCCCACAGGAACATCAGCGCCTGAATGAAGGGCTCGGCCGCCTTCTCGCCCAGCTTGTCCGCAACGATCTGCCAATAGCCGCCGAGGTGCAGCGCGACGTCCCTTGCATAGCTTGCGGCGCCCGGTCCCATGTCGGCGTTCATGGTGGCCAGATTCTCGCGAACCTGCGCCATCGCCTCGGGAGGCAATTTCCCCGCCTCGGCGAGAGCGAACATCAGCCACCCCGAACCGAGGAAACCGATCGCAACGACAAAGAAGGCGACGGCCCAGGTCACCAGTGCCCTCACCGACAGGTTGCGGAACGCGAAAAGCAGCAGTCCGCACAGCGCATAGAGAAAGAGGATGTCGCCGAACCAGATGAAGTAGAAATGGACGAGGCCGAAGAGCGCGAGCCAGATCATCCGCGAATAATGCGTGCCGGCGGCGCTGCGTCCGCCCGCTTCCGCGCTCCGGATCACGAGCAAGGTGCTCGCGCCGAACAGCATCGAGAAAAGCCCGCGCATCTTCGAATCGATGAAGATGAAGTTGAAGAACCAGGTCGCAAGGTCGAGATTTCCGACCGGTCCGCCCGCTACCGGATTGACGTAGGCTGCAAAGGGCAGGGCGAAGGCGACGATATTCATCGCCAATATCCCCATCACCGCGACACCGCGGATCGCGTCGAGGCTTTCGTAGCGCGTTGCTGTGTCCTGCGTTTCCATGCCGGTTCCCCCTTCGGCCGATCACGCAGGGGTATCGCGCCGCTTGAGGGGCGTCGAGGAGTTTGTTGCAGCCGTTAAACGGTTATTGACATCTATGTCAGTAATGCTATTTCCACAGCATCAGATGATTCGCACGAGTTCGCAAAAGAGAGCCGCCATGATCCCGACCATCTTCTCCCATCCCGATCGTCAGCCCGCCAGGTTCCGCCCGTTCAAGGCGTTCGGCCACTTCCGCAAGCTGATCAAGGACAAGGAAGACACCGAACAGGTCTTCCACATCTTCGAGAATCTGCCGCGCAAGGGCTTCATGGACGATGCGCGTGCCTTCGTCGAAAGCGAAAAGGGCCGGCAGTTGATGGCGAGCGAGCCCTATCTGCCCGACCTGCTCGACGACCACAGCTGGATCGACGAGCTGCCCGAGGGCACGGTCGGCCATGCCTACGTCACGTTCATGCGCCGCGAAGGCCTGTCGGCCGCGGGGCTTGTCGCCGAAGCCGACAAGATGGGCCGCCCGAAGTTCGACGACCAGATCCAGTGGTATGCGAACCGCCTGCGCGACACGCACGACCTGTTCCACATCCTGACCGGCTATGGCCGCGACGCGCTCGGCGAACAGTGCGTGCTCGGCTTCACCTATGGCCAGACGGGCAATTACGGCAATTTCTTCATCGCCTATGCCGGCGGTTACGAGCTGAAGCGGAGCGTCAAGGGCGACGCGCCGGTGATGGGCGCGATCCGTCAGGGCCAGCGTCACGGCAAGGCGTCGAAGGCGATCATCGAGCAGGACATCCGCTCGCTTCTCGCCGAACCGCTCGACGCCGCCCGCGCGCGCCTCGGCATCGGCGAGCCGACGCTCTATCAGGAAGCGCACCGGGCCTATCGCAGCCGCGGCATCGATCCGTACAACTTCCTCGCGGCAAAGGCCGCGATGGCCTGAACGAAAAAGCCCCGGTGAAAACCGGGGCTTTTTTCTTGTCAGCGCAGCTCCTTGCGGATCATCAGTTTCAGGCCCGACCAGATCGTATCGACCGCGCAGACTTTCACATCGACCCAGCCCATCGGCAGGCAGATGGCGCGGATGACGTCCTCGGTGATGTCGGTCGGAACCTTCGAGGCCTTCTTTGGCCAGCTCACCCAGACGAAGCCTGCGGGATCGAGCTGCGTGCGGAGGCTGGTCAGCAGCCGTTCGAGTTCTGCGCGCTCGGTTGTGAAGATATGAGCGGCCTGTAATCCCGCTTCAGGTGCGGTGCGTTCGTCGAGCGCGATCTCGCCGATCTCTTCGCGCACGCTGTCCGGCATCGCGTGAAACCAGGCCGACAGGCCGTCCTTCAGCGACAGCTTTTTCGCGAGCGGGGTGCCCGAATAGCCGGCGGTCATAGCCGCGCGATCAGCGCCTGCGCCGCGGCCGGGTTGCGGACCTTGGCGCCGGCGATGAAGAAGAGGAAGACGTCGCGGTCGCCCCTGGCCCAATCCTTCGCCTGCCTTGCCCAACCATCCAGCGCCGCTTCGGTGTAGCCGGTCTCGACATCCTCCTGGCTACGCTGGAGGCGCGCATAGGTGAAGTCGGCGGTCTGTTCGTCGATGCAGGGAAATTCGTCGCTGTCGGCATAGACCACCGCCATGTTGCGCTCGCGCAGCATGTCGATGAACGCAGGATCGCGGAAGCTCTCGTGCCGCACCTCGATCGCGTGGCGGAGCTTGAGGCCGTCCTGCGTCTCGGGAAGCAGATCGAGAAAGCCTGCGAAATCGTCGCGGTCGAACTTCTTGGTCGCCATGAATTGCCAGTGGATCGGGCCGAGCCGGTCGCCGAGCCGCGTCAGCCCCTGCGTCAGGAATTTCTCGATCGACCCGGCGCCTTCGGCCAGTATCTTGCGGTTCGTGGCAAAACGCGACGCCTTGACGCTGAAACGGAAGCCGTCGGGGACAGATGCCGCCCAGTTGGCGAAGCTCTCAGGCTTCTGGCTGCCATAATAGGTGCCGTTGATCTCGATCCCGGTCAGATGCTGCCCGGCATATTCGAGCTCGCGCTTCTGAGCGAGGCCGGCGGGATAGAAAGGGCCGCGCCACGGTTCGAAGGTCCAGCCCCCGACGCCGACATGGATGCTCATACGCCTCTCACTCCCCGGACGTTGTCTTCGTCGCGTTCAGCACGCGCCGGCGCACGGCCTTTGCAAGTTCGTCCATCGTCGCGACCTGCTCGATGCCATAGCGTTCGGCGGTGATATCGACATTGCCCTTGCGCCAAAACCCCTCGGGACACAGCAGGATCAATTTGCCGCCGCGCGCGTGGAGCCCCGTTTCGAGCAGGCTGACGGGGCTTTGCGATCCGGGCGCAAAATACATCACGACGATGTCCGCGGATTCAAGCGCCGCCAGCTCCCATTCGACCTGCCGTCGAAATTCGGGCTCGCTCGCAACGGGTTTCCAGTCGGGATTCCAGTCAGGCCGGCGCGGATTGAGAAACAGGACGTCGAGGTCGGCAAGCGACTTTACCAGATCAGCCTGCCAGTCGGTCGCTCTCCCCATGTCGATACTGCCGGCCAGAAAGATACGCGGCTGGGCATGCTCCACAGGCAGCATCTGCGGCGACGTAACCATCCGGGATGCAGCGTTGGCGGGCGCGGTGACCATCAACAGGGCCAGGGCCAGCGCCGCCCGCATCATGCGAGCGCCGCGTCGGCTCCCATCAGGTTCGGGAAGAAGCCCTCATGCGCTTCGCGGAGTTCCGCGAGCGTGACCTGATGGTCGCTGTCGGGCAGTTCGAAGACGATACGGTCCTTGATCGTGCGGCCGACCGGATCGACCGGCACGTCGGCGCGGCCTGCGGCATCGAGGAAGTCGGCGAGGCAGGTGTCGCAGACGGTGACGAGATAGAGGCCCTGATCTTCGCCGAAGAAGCTTTCGGCGACGCCGAAGGGCTGTTCTTCGCTGATCAGAACGCCGATGTTCGACTTCAGCGCCATTTCGGCCAGCGCGACCGCAATGCCGCCGTCCGAGACGTCGTGGCACGCCGTGATCCAGCCCGCGTTGATCGCGCCGCGGATGAAGTCGCCGGTGCGCCGTTCGGCCTTGAGGTCGACGGGCGGCGGGGGCCCTTCTTCGCGGCCCAGAATTTCGCGTAGCCACACCGACTGGCCGAGATGGCCGGCGCGCTCGCCGACCGCCAGCACGATGTCGCCGGTGCGCTTGAAGCCGATACCGACCGCGCGGTTCAGATCCTCGATCACGCCGACGCCGCCGATCGCGGGGGTCGGCAGGATCGCGCTGCCGCCGCCGGTCGCCTTGCTCTCGTTATAGAGGCTGACGTTGCCCGAGACGATCGGATAGTCGAGCGCGCGGCACGCCTGCGCCATGCCGTCGAGGCAACCGGTGATCTGGCCCATGATTTCGGGGCGCTGCGGGTTGGCGAAGTTCAGGCAGTTGGTGATCGCGAGCGGCGTCGCGCCAACCGCGCTGATGTTGCGCCAGGTTTCGGCGACCGCCTGCTTGCCGCCCTCGACCGGGTCGGCGTAGCAATAGCGCGGAGTGCAGTCGGTCGACATCGCGAGCGCGCGGTTGGTGCCATGGATGCGAACGAGCGCGGCGTCGCCGCCGGTCTGGAGCGTGTCGGCACCGACCTGGCTGTCATATTGCTCGTAGATCCAGCGGCGGCTGGCGATGTCGGGGGTGCCCATCAGCGTCCTGAGGTCGGCGGCGACGTCCTTCGTCTCGGGGACGTTCGCCAGCTCGGGCTGCTTCGGCGTCGGGACGTGCGGGCGATCATAGAGCGGCGCATCGTCGGCGAGCGGCGCGAGCGGAATGTCGCAGACGATCTCGCCATGATGTTCGAGCACCATGCGCCCCGTATCGGTGACGGTGCCGATGACCGCGAAATCGAGTTCCCATTTGTGGAAGATCGCTTTCGCAAACTCTTCCTTGCCGGGCTTCAGGACCATGAGCATGCGTTCCTGTGATTCGGACAGCATCATTTCGTACGCCGTCATGCCGGTTTCGCGCTGCGGGACATCATCCATCTTGAGATGCAGGCCGACGCCGCCCTTCGACGCCATTTCGACCGACGAGGAGGTGAGGCCCGCGGCGCCCATGTCCTGGATCGCGACGATCGCGTCGGAGGCCATCAGTTCGAGGCACGCCTCGATCAGCAGCTTTTCGGTGAAGGGGTCGCCGACCTGTACGGTCGGGCGCTTTTCCTCGGCGTCCTCACCGAAGTCGGCCGACGCCATGGTCGCGCCATGGATGCCGTCGCGGCCGGTCTTCGAGCCGACATAGACGATCGGATTGCCGACGCCCGATGCAGCCGAATAGAAGATCTTGTCCTGCTCGGCGACGCCGACGGTCATCGCGTTGACGAGGATGTTGCCGTCATAGGCCTTGTGGAAATTGACCTCGCCGCCGACCGTCGGCACGCCGACGCAATTGCCGTAGCCGCCGATGCCGTGGACGACGCCCGAGATGAGATGCTTCATCTTCGGATGGTCGGGGCGGCCGAAACGCAACGCGTTGAGGTTCGCGACCGGACGCGCGCCCATCGTGAAGACGTCGCGCAGGATGCCGCCGACGCCGGTCGCCGCGCCCTGATAGGGTTCGATGTACGACGGGTGGTTGTGGCTCTCCATCTTGAAGATGGCGGCAAGCTTCTTGCCGTCCGGCCCTTCGCCGATGTCGATGACGCCGGCATTTTCGCCGGGGCCGCAGATCACCCACGGCGCCTCGGTCGGCAGTTTCTTCAGATGGATACGCGAGCTCTTGTAGCTGCAATGCTCGGACCACATGACCGAGAAGATGCCGAGTTCGACGAGGTTGGGCTCGCGCCCCAGCGCGTGCAGGACGCGCTCATATTCTTCCGGAGACAGGCCGTGTTCGGCGACGATCTCGGGGGTGATGACGGAGGCGGGCGCGGTTGCTGTCTGAGTCATGGCGCGCCTTTAGCGACACAGGCGCAAAACGAACAGACCCCATGGCGTATTTTGCGCCATGGGGTCTGCGGACGGAGCTGGTTCAGCGCGAGGCGAGAATGGTGACCTTCGCGAGCGGTTCGACCTCGCGGAGCGGGAAGCTCACCTGCTGCGAACCGACGGTACCGCGAACGCGGTGTTCGCCGACCCGAAGCACGAACGGTTTGCCGGTCTTTTCCTCGACGCCGCTGATGACTCGGGTGTCACCGGTCCGGGCGACAGTATAGCTGTAGATGCGCCCTTCATGTTCGAAGCGCTGTTCCTGCGCCTGCGCCGCAGCGGGAACCAGCGTGGAAAGGGCGAGGATGGGGAGGAAGAATTTCTTCATGATGCAAGTCCTTGTGGTGAGACAAAACTTGCCTTCGAGCCCCTCTCTCTTCTTGTGCAGCGCAGCATGATATGCGCTTTCGCGCAGGGCAATTGCAAAAAATCGAAACGCGATTGCGCGGATGCGAACGGATCAGGCGCTACGCGGCAAGAAAGTTAGGACCGCCCACGCCGCGGCGCCCGCGGCGACGCCGGTCGCGCATGTCCCCCATGCGATGTCGGCGACCGTGACCCTGGTCGACCAGATCTTCATCGTCGCCTGATTGGTGAGATCATAGGTCATGTAACAGAAGAAGCCGAACAGCGCGCCATAGCCCGCCGCGACAGGCCACTTGCCGGCGGACAGGGCAGGCTGAACCGCGAAAATCTGGATACCGAGAATGTAGAGCGCATAGAAGATCAACGCAGGCGCCGGGCGCCAGCCGTCCATGAGCAGTGCGCCGATCTCGGGGCGGTAGAGCTTCGGTCCGACCCGGGTCAACCAGACCGCGTCGAGTGCACCGAAGAAGATTGCCGTCGCGACATAGGCAGCAAGGGTCTGTGGGTTCACGCTGCGCGAACCGTGCGGTTGGCGCCTGCCCACGCCGCTGCCAGTGCCAGCACGGCATAGGCCGTCAACATCGTTGCAGGGATCGCGGGCGAATAGATCGGCTCCTTGGGGCCGAACCAGTCGATTGCCTGGAACAGCGCGAGCAGCACCGCGAGAATCCATAGTCGCCAGTTGCCTGACGGTGCCTGCGTGCGCCGGGCGTACCAGAAGAGCGCGCCGCCGATCAGCAGAATTTCGAGCGGCATCGCGACCGCCGGATAGTTCCACAGGCCCAGCCCCAGCTTCGGCGGTGTACCGAACAGTGTCAGGTCGGGGATATGGACGAAAAGATCGACGAACCAGTGCGAGACGACGACGAGCGCGGCACCAATCGCCGCCGGGCGGCGCCTTGTCGAGGCCCAGACGAGCAAGCCGAACGCGGCCGCCCACAGGCTCGCGCCGAGCAGGCTGTGGGTGAAGGGCATATGATAAAGGTCCATCGGGTTCATCGCGGTGATACCCGGCACGATCCGCATCGCCTCGACCCCAGGTATCAGCAGGGCCGCAAAGCCGATGTCGACAAGCTGGGCCGCGATGAACAGCGCGCCGAGCCCCGCGGCTTTCGGCCGCGCTGCGACGACGAGCGCCGGTGCGAAGTGACCGATGAACATGGGAAGAGGTTATCGTGGCGGCGGGCGACGTCAAGCTTGACCGCACTTGACCATGGGGGGGCGAAGGGGCCAAAGCAGGGCGATGACGGACACCCCCGAAAATAGCGACGCGACCCCCATTTCTTCCCTGTCGTTCGAGGCCGCGATGGGCGAGCTCGAACGCATCGTCCGGCACCTCGAAAGCGGCGACGTCAGCCTCGAGAAATCGGTCGCGCTCTACGAACGCGGCCACGCCCTGCGGCAGCATTGCGAGGCGCGTCTTGCAGCAGCGCAGGCGCGTATCGAGCAGGTCAGCCTGGGTGCGGACGGACAGGCGGCGGGAACGACTCCCTTCGGCGAGGGCTGAGGGGGCAGTGGCGATCGTCGAATCCGCATCCTTGCTCCAGGCCGCGCAGGATGACGTCGCAGCGGGAATCGACCTGCTGTTCGACCGCCTGCTCACCGTCCCCGCCGATCCGCGCAGCCGCCTGTACGAAGCGATGCGTCATGCCGCGATCGCGGGAGGAAAACGACTCCGCCCGCTGCTCGTTCGTGCGGCGGGAGACCTGTTCCACGTCGACCGCAATCTCAGCCTGCGGGTGGGCGCGGCGGTCGAGGCGATGCATGTCTATTCACTGATCCACGACGACCTGCCGTGCATGGACGACGATGACATGCGCCGCGGCAAGCCGACGGTGCACAAGGCGTTCGACGACGCGACCGCGGTTCTTGCGGGCGATTCGCTCCATGCGCTTGCCTTCGAATGGCTTTGCGATCCCGTGACGCACGCCGACCCGTTTGTCCGTGCCGAACTGTGCTGCGAGCTCGCGCGTGCGGCGGGTCCTGCCGGCATGGCCGGCGGGCAGATGATGGACCTCGCTGCGGAAACGTCCGATTTCGACTTGCCGACCGTCACCCGGCTGCAGCAGCTCAAGACCGGTGCGCTGATCGCCTTCTCGGTCGAGGCGGGCGCGATCCTCGCGCGCGTTCCGGCCGAAGGGCGCCGCCCCCTGCGCGGCTATGCGCGCGACATCGGGCTGGCCTTCCAGATCGCCGACGACATCATGGACGTCGAGGGCGACGAGGCGCTGGCGGGCAAGGCGCTCCACAAGGACGCGGCCGCAGGCAAGGCGACCTTCGTCACGCTCATGGGGCTCGAGCGCGCACGCGAACAGGCGCGGCTGCTCGTCGATCAGGCAATTGCGCATCTCGCCGGTTTCGGCGAAGAGGCGGCGCTGCTGCGCGCCATCGCACGCTATGTCGTCGAAAGGGACCATTGATGCGCATTGGGGTCTATCCCGGAACCTTCGACCCGATCACGCTCGGGCACATGGATATCATCCGCCGCGGTGCAAAGCTGGTCGACCGGCTGATCATCGGAGTCACCACGAACATCGCGAAATCGCCGCTGTTCGACGACGACGAGCGCATCGCCATGGTGAGGGCCGAGGTTGCGGATATCGAGGGTGACATTGAAGTCGTCGGCTTCAATTCCCTGCTGATGGACTTTGCCGACGCGCAGGGCGCCTCGGTGGTGGTGCGCGGGATCCGGGGGGTCACCGATTTCGAATATGAGTATCAGCTCACGGGTATGAACCGCCAGCTCAACGCCCGGGTCGAGACGGTATTTCTGATGGCCGACGTCAGCCTGCAGCCGATCGCGTCGCGGCTGGTCAAGGAAATCGCCATATTCGGGGGTGACATCCACAAATTCGTGACTCCGGCGGTCGAGAAGGCGGTCGTGTCGCGCATTGCCGAACGCGGGCTACGGCAGGGAACGGGCTGATCCCAATCATTGAGCGTTCAGCTTTTTCCCGCTAGGGCGCGCCAGACGGGGCGCAAATTGCAGTTACTTCACAAAGGCCGATCCAGCATGACATTCACTTTCCGCCCTCTGGTCCTGACGGCGATGGCGCTCGGCCTTGCGGCTTCGGCCGTCGCGCAGGAGGTTCCTCCGGCCCCCGCACCGCAGGGCAGCGAAGCGCCGCCGGCGGAAACCGCCCCGCCCGTGGAAACGCCCGCTCCCGTGCCGGCTCCCGCTCCGAAGACCGGGGAGACCGCGCCTGCTGCGGAAACGACGACCGCGGTTCCGGCGATGACGCCCGACCAGTATATCAACAACCCCGAATATATGCTCGACCTCGACCTCTCGACGGGAGGGCGCGTGGTGATCCAGCTTTATCCGAATGTCGCCCCGAACCATGTCGAGCGGCTGAAGACGCTTGCGCGCGCCGGCTTCTACAACGGGATCAAGTTCCACCGCGTGATCGACGGTTTCATGGCGCAGACGGGCGACCCGACCGCGACCGGGCAGGGCGGCTCGCAGCTTCCCGACCTCAAGGCCGAATTCAACGATACGCCGCACCTGCGCGGAACGCTGTCGATGGCGCGCGCCGAAAGTCCCGACAGCGCGAACAGCCAGTTCTTCATCATGTTCCAGCCGCGCTTCAGCCTTGACCATCGTTACACGGCCTTCGGCCGGGTGATCTCGGGCATGCAATATGTCGACGCGGTCCAGAGGGGCGAGCCGCCCGCCGTCATGTCGCGTATCGTCCAGATGTCGGTTGCGGCGGATAACAAGCCGATGCCGCCGGCCTCGGCGTTGGTTGAGGACAAGCCGGCTGCCGCGCCCGAAGTGACGGTCGACCAGCTCAACGCACCCATCAAACAGTAAGCGCGGGAACGCGCCGGCAACTTCATGCGCGTCGACGCCTTCGATTTCGAACTCCCGCCCGAGCGTATCGCGCTTCGTCCGGCGCGCCCGCGCGACGCGGCGCGGATGCTCGTCGTCCGGAAGGACGCGATGACCGATGCCGGTGTGCGCGACCTGCCGTCATGGCTGCGTGCGGGCGACTGCCTGGTTTTCAACGATACGCGCGTGATTCCGGCGCAGCTCGAGGGACGGCGCGGGGAGGCCAGGATCGGGGCGACGCTCCACAAACGCATCGACCTCCGTCGCTGGCAGGCGTTTATCCGCAACGCCAAGCGATTGCGCGTCGGGGAAACGATCGATTTCGGTTCGGACGTCACGGCGCTGGCCGAAGAACGGCTTGCCGACGGCAGTTTCATCCTCGCCTTCGGTGGTGACGAGCCCGTCGAGGTCCTGCTCGAACGCGCCGGAACGATGCCGCTTCCGCCCTATATCGCGGGGAAGCGGTCGACCGACGACGCCGACCGCAGCGACTATCAGACGATGTTCGCCGACAAGGATGGCGCGGTCGCGGCACCGACCGCGGCACTGCATTTCACCCCTGAACTGCTTGCGGCCTTGGGCGCGGCCGGGATCGCCACCGAAACGCTGACGCTCCACGTCGGGGCCGGCACTTTTCTGCCCGTAAAGGCCGACGATACCGAAGATCATGTGATGCATGCCGAATGGGGAAGCATCGATGCCGTGACCGCGGATCGTCTCAATGCCGTTCGCGCGCGGGGCGGCCGCGTGATCGCGGTGGGCACGACGAGCCTCCGTCTCCTCGAAAGCGCGGCGCAGGACGGCGATATTATCGCGCCTTTCGAAGGTGATACGGCGATCTTCATCACGCCGGGCTATCGCTTCAGGGCGATCGACGGGTTGATGACGAACTTCCATCTGCCAAGATCGACCCTGTTCATGCTGGTCAGCGCGCTGATGGGGCTGGATACGATGCAGGCGGCCTATGCCCATGCGATCGGGCACGACTATCGTTTCTACAGCTATGGCGACGCGAGCCTGTTGCTTCCCTGAATGGGACAGTTTCCCGTCAAATGATGGGAATATTTACAATATGGCAAGGCATTGCGGGCATTGCGGATCCCGGATTTAGGGGGCCAGCAAGGTTCATTGATGGACATGCCATCGCGGAACATTTCCGGGGATCAGGACGAGGGCGCGGCGGGTGAGGATTCGCGCGGCTTTTTCGGCAAGCTCGGATCGCGCATGTCGCGCCCGCGCAGCGAACCTGCGGCGGCGAACCTGCACACGCGCGATGCCCTGCTCCTGCTCCAGAATTATGAGGAAAGCGGCCGCGGCTGGTTCTGGGCGACCGACGCGAGCGGCCGGATCACCTATATCACCGATGCCGTTGCGCGGCTGATGGGGCGGACGGGCGGCGCGCTGCTCGGCACCCCGTTCACCGACCTGTTCCTCCCCGTCGACAGCCACGGCGAGCGGCAGCGGACGCTGCCCTTCCTGATGACCAAGCAATCGAAGTTCGACGAGCTGCCGCTACGCAGCGCGTTCGAGGGCGACGACCGCTGGTGGGCGATTTCGGGATCGCCGCATTTCGACAATTCGGGGAAACTTGCGGGCTGGCGCGGCAGTGGCAACGACATCACCGCTCAGCGTCGTTCGGCAGAGGATGCCTCGCGCCTCGCGCTCTACGATTCGCTGACAGGGCTTGCGAACCGCTTTCATATCTCGAAGAAACTCGACACGACGCTTGCGGCCTTCTCGCAGCAACAGCGCAGCTGTGCGATCATGTTGCTCGACCTCGATCGCTTCAAGCAGGTCAACGACACCCTGGGCCATCCTGCCGGCGATGCGCTGCTCAAGCAGGTTGCCGAGCGGCTGCTCAAGATCGTCGGCGACAAGGAAATGGTCAGCCGCCTTGGCGGAGACGAGTTCCAGATCATCCTTCCCGACCTGGAGGATCGCGGCAAGCTCGGCGACATGGCGGCCGACATTATCGCCAGCCTGTCGCAGCCCTATTCGGTGGAGGGCAGCCGATGCATTATCGGCGCTTCGGTGGGCGTCGCAATCGCACCGTTCGACGGCCAGACGAGCGACGACCTCGTCCGCAATGCCGACCTTGCGCTCTATGCGGCCAAGGGCAACGGCCGCGGCCGCTTCCGTTTCTATTCGAGCGACCTCCATCAGGCGGCCGAGGACCGGCGCGCGCTGGAGGAAGATCTGCGCGACGCGCTCGCACGTGGCGAAATGGAGCTGACCTATCAGCCGGTCGTGCACTCGAAATCGAACATGGTTACCGGGGTCGAGGCGTTGATCCGCTGGACCCACCCCGACCGCGGCCATATCTCGCCCGCGGTCTTCATCCCGATCGCCGAGGAGGCGAACCTGATCTGGCCGCTTGGCGAGTGGGTGCTGCGCAAGGCGTGCGAGGATGCGGCGCGCTGGCCGGGCGACCTGCGGGTCGCGGTGAACGTCTCGCCGATCCAGTTCGCGAACGAGGATCTGCCTAGGATTGTCGCAAGTGCGCTGGCGACCACCGGGCTGCCCGCCGACCGGCTCGAGCTGGAGATTACCGAGAGCGTCTTCCTGGGCGATTCGGCGGAAACCGCGCGCATGTTCAAGGCGCTGAAGGCGCTTGGCGTCCGCCTTGCGCTCGACGATTTCGGGACCGGCTATTCGTCGCTCGGCTATCTGCAGTCGGCGCCCTTCGACAAGATCAAGATCGACCAGAGCTTCGTCCGCGGCGCGACGGTGCCGGGATCGCGCAACGGCGCGATCATCGCAGCGATCGTCGCGCTGGCCGAGGCGCTGGAAATGGAAACCACCGCGGAAGGCATCGAATCGCTCGACCAGCTCGAACTCATCCGCAAGCTCAACGTCAGCCACGTGCAGGGCTATGTCTATAGCAAGCCCGTCGGACATGGCGAGCTGATCGAACATACCGATGCCGGGTCGTGGACGATCAAGCCTTCGGGGCCGGCGAAACAGCGCAACGACCGTTTCCAGATGTTCCGCAAGGTCGGGGCGATTCACGACAATCATCGCTACAATGTCGTCATCCGCAACCTGTCGACCACCGGCGCCTTCATCGAGGGCATATTGGACGTGCCGGTCGGCACGCGCTTCGTGATCGATTTCGGCGAGGGACAGCTGGCGACCGCGACGGTGCGCCGCTCGATGAAGCACCAGCAGGGCGTCGAGTTCGAACAGACGATGGTCAGCGACGGCAATGGCGGCCTGTGCACGCGTCATCGCGTCTCGCCCTATCTGATCGCGGCGGCGACGCAGCAGGCCGCTTCGCAGCTCGAATTGCCGTCGTTCACGACGACGAGCGACTGGAAGGCGGCCTGACGGCGGAACCCTGGCAGGGGGCCATCCGTTTCTTCTCCGACCATCAAGGACGGAGACGCAAATGGCCGAGACCGGAATTTTCGCGCGACTGAAAGCCGATCATGACCGGCATCGCGACCTGCTCGACAGGATCGACGAGACGCAGGGCGACAGCGACGATCGACGCTATCTTTTCGAGGCGTTCCGCGTCGAAGTGACCGCGCATGCGGCATCGGAGGAGATGTCGCTCTACGCGACAATGCTCGCCAATCCCGATCTTCGCGATGACGCGCAGCACAGCGTCGCCGAGCATAAGGAGATCGAGGATTTCCTGACCGAGCTTTACGAGATGGACTTTGCCTCGACCGGTTGGCTGACGCGCTTTCGCACGATGAAGGAGCGCTATCTCCACCACATCGACGAGGAGGAAGAGGAGATGTTCCCGGCGGCCGAAAAGGGCCTGTCGGACGCGAAGAAGCGTGAACTCGTCAAGATCTTCGAGAAGGAAAAGCCGAAGGAAAAAGCGAAGGCGGCCGAGGAAGAGCCGTCGAGCGAAGAGGAGCGCGCCTAGCCGCCCGGCTCGACTTTTGGCGCGCGCGCCGCCATAGGCGCGCGCCATGACCGACAGATTCGCTTTTCAGGTCGCCGCGACCGACGGCGCCGCGCGTACCGGCGTGATCCGGATGCAGCGCGGCGAAATCCGTACGCCCGCTTTCATGCCCGTCGGCACTGCCGCGACGGTGAAGGCGATGCGGCCCGCCGAGGTTCGCGCGACCGGCGCCGACATCATCCTCGGCAACACCTATCACCTGATGCTGCGCCCCGGCGCCGAGCGCATGGCGCGGCTCGGGGGGCTTCACAATTTCATGGGCTGGGACCGGCCGATCCTGACCGATAGCGGCGGCTATCAGGTGATGAGCCTGTCGGCGCTGACCAAGCAGAGCGAGGAAGGCGTGTCTTTCAAGAGCCATCTCGACGGCTCGCGGCACATGCTGACCCCCGAACGCTCGATGGAAATCCAGCGCCTGCTCGGCAGCGACATCGTCATGGCGTTCGACGAATGCCCGCCGAACGGCGTCGATGCGAAGCGTGCCGTTGCAAGCATGGAGCGCTCGATGCGCTGGGCGGCGCGCAGTCGCGCGGGGTTCGACGCGGGCGAGGAGCATGCGGCGCGTTCGGCGCTGTTCGGCATCCAGCAGGGATCGCTCGACGAGAAGCTCCGTGCCCGCTCGGCCGAAGCGCTGATGGAGATCGGTTTCGACGGCTATGCGATCGGCGGCCTGGCGGTGGGCGAGGGGCAGGAGGCGATGTTCGGCGTGCTCGACTATGCGCCGGGCCAGCTTCCCGCCGACAAGCCCCGCTATCTGATGGGGGTCGGCAAGCCCGACGATCTCGTCGGTGCGGTCGCGCGGGGGGTCGACATGTTCGATTGCGTGTTACCAACACGCTCGGGTCGCAACGGTCAGGCTTTCACCTGGGAAGGCCCGGTCAACATCCGCAATGCGAAGCATGCCGAAGATACGGGGCCGCTCGACGCCTCATGCGATTGCCCCGTCTGCACGACCTGGTCGCGCGCCTATCTTCATCACCTCGTCCGCGCGGGCGAGATGCTCGGCGCGATGCTGATGACGCAGCATAATCTGCATTTCTATCAGGCGCTGATGCAGCGGATGCGCGATGCGATTGCAGGTGGCAGCTTCGCCGCCTTCCGCAGCGACTTCGCCGCACGCTATAAAAAATGATTAGCTGAGCTTGTTGAGCAGGTCGAGCATCGACTGCGGGATCGTTTCGTCGACTGCGGAATCATAAGCGCGGCGCAGGGCGCCATTGACGTCCTGCACCTTCCTGGGGAGTGGTTTGTCGTCCTTTCCGGCCGTCTTTTCGGGCAGCGAACCGGATCTAGACGTCATTATCGTGGCATCCCTTGGACATGGGTCCTTGTGCTAACCGTGCGTAAACCAAAGCGCAATGCGCCTTTTGTTGGTTGATCGTGAAACTATTTTACCCTTGAATCGTTCCCAAGGGGTGAAATTATGCCGGGCCGCGGCAGGAATCGCGTCGTGCCATGCGTTTGTCGGCGGATTCCGGTCCGCTTCAGGAGGGTAATCTATGTCATTGGGTCAGGCGATCGCGCCGCATCTTCCCTATCTGCGCCGCTATGGCCGCGCGATTTCGGGAAGCCAGACGAGCGGCGACGGTCTCGTCGCGCAACTTCTGGAAACGCTGGTCGCCCATCCCGACGCGGTCGACACCAGCGGCGACCTTCGCGTGCAGCTCTATCGCATGGTCCATGACAATTTCGGTCTCGCAGCCGGGCAGACGCCGGGAAGCGACGAGCAGGTCGCGCCCGAGATCGCGATTGCCGACGCACGGCTGCGCCGTATTCCGTCGCTGGCACGCCAGGCGCTGCTGCTGACCGCGGTCGAGGGTTTCAATCATGAAGAGACCGGTCGCATCATCGGCCGTGACGCCGCCGAGGTCGACCGACTGATCCACGAGGCGACCGACGAGATCGACCGCCAGACCCGCGCGCGTATCCTGATCATCGAGGACGAGCCGATCATCGCGATGGACATCGAGATGATCGTTCGCGATCTCGGTCACGATGTCGTGGCGGTCGCGACGACGCACAGCGAGGCGGTCGCCGAAGCGCAGAAGCACCAGCCGGGCCTCGTCCTCGCCGACATCCAGCTCGCCGACAACAGCTCGGGGATCGAGGCGGTGCAGGAAATCCTTGGCAGCATGTCGGTGCCGGTCATCTTCATCACTGCCTTTCCCGAGCGACTGCTGACCGGCGACCGGCCCGAGCCCGCTTTCCTGCTGACCAAGCCCTATCAGCCCGCGACCTTGCGCGCGGCGATCTCGCAGGTGTTGTTCTTCGACGAGAGCACGGTCCCGGCCTGAGGCTTGCCACCCGCGCTCGCGCGGGCGATAGCAGGTCCGATGATGGTTTCGGATGTTACCGCGCGCCGGTCGGCGCTCGACCGGTTGACGGCGAACGCGCCGTTTCTCGCGCGTCTCGCCGAGCTCACTCCCGGCGATGTGGCACTTTTCCTCGAGGAAGGGACCGATGCCGCACTGGCTGCGGTCGTGCCGCCTGCGGTCGACGAAGACATCATGCGCGCGCTGCGCCAGTGGCGCGGCCGCATGGCCCTGCTGCTGGCGCTCGGCGACCTGTCGGGCGAACATGATGTTGCGACGACGACGCGGCTGCTGACCGCCTTCGCCGATCAGGCGTGCGATGCGGCGCTCGCCGCCGCCTTTGCCGAACGCGTGCCCGACGAGGCGCCGCGCGGATTATCGGTGATCGCACTCGGCAAGCTCGGCAGCCACGAACTCAACTATTCGTCGGACATCGATCCGATCCTGATCTTCGACCCCGAAACCTTGCCGCGCCGCTCGCGCGACGACCCCGATGAAGCGGCGGTGCGGATCGCCCGCCGGATGGTCGAGATTTTGTCCGCGCGCACCGGCGACGGCCATGTGCTGCGCGTCGATCTGCGTCTCCGTCCGCACCCCGAAGTGACGCCGATCGTGCTCCCGGAGAGCGCGGCGATCTCCTATTATGAATCCGAGGCGCTTGCATGGGAGCAGGCCGCCTTCATCCGCTCGCGGGCCTCGGCGGGCGACCGCGGTCTGGGGGAAAGCTTCCTTGCAGCAATCCAGCCCTTCATCTGGCGCCGCAGCCTCGATTTCCGTCAGCTCAAGGAAATCGGTGCGATGAGCGACCGCATCCGCGACCATTTCTCGCAGGGGCAGGCGTTCGGTCCCGGCTATGATCTGAAACGCGGCCGCGGCGGCATTCGCGAAATCGAGTTTTTCGCTCAGGTGCACCAGCTCATCTACGGCGGGCGCGATCCGTCGCTGCGTGTCTCTGCCACCGTCAATGCACTCGCGGCGCTTGCAAAGGCAGGACGGATCGACGGTGACGTCGCCGAACGGCTGACCGGCCATTATGCGACGCTGCGCCGGATCGAGCACCGGCTCCAGATGATCGAGGACCAGCAGACACATTGCTTGCCGACGCAGGCGGCCGCGCTCGACGCGGTGGCGCGGCTCGACGGCCTTGCGGATGGCGCGGAGTTGCTTGCCGCGCTCGAGCCAGTCACCGCCGATGTTGCCCACTGCTACGACCAGCTCGTCGTCGAGCGCGCGACGACGGCCGGCTTGCCGCGTGAGGAGAGCGAACTGGCGGGCGCGCTGACGGCTGCGGGATTCGAGCCGCCCGATGCCGCGCTCCGCACGATCGCCGAATGGCGCGGCGGGAAGCTGCGTGCATTGCGTAGTCCTGCAGCGCTCGACGCGCTCGAAACCGTCCTGCCCGAACTCATGAAGGCGATCGGCGCTGCGCCCGATCCGCAGGCGACGCTCGTCCGTTTCGACAAGCTGGTCGGGGGGCTCCCGAGCGCGATCAACTTCTTCCACCTGCTCGCTGCGCAGCCCGAACTCGCGAAGATCGCGACGCGCATCCTCTCGCTCGCGCCGACGCTCGCCGATGCGCTCGGGGCGCGGGTCGAGCTGATCGAGGGGCTGATCGACAAGCGCGCGTTCGAGGCGCCCGCGACGAAAAACGAGCTGCTGTCCGAATGGGCATCGGGGCTTTCGGGTCTCGATTATGAACGCCTGCTCGACCGCGTTCGCGACCGCGTCGGCGAGCGGCGCTTCGCCTATGGCGTCCAGCTGATCGCCGGTGCGACCGACCCGATGATGATCGCTTGCGGCTATTCCGAACTTGCGGAGGCGGCTTTGCAGGTGCTGGCTGACGCGACCGTGGCGGAATTCGTCCAAGCGCACGGGCGCATCGTCGATAGCGAACTCGTCGTGCTTGCGCTCGGGCGGCTCGGCGGCAGGGCGCTCACGCATGCGTCGGACCTCGATCTCATCTATCTCTTCACCGGCGACCATCTGGCCGAATCCGACGGAGCGCGCCCGCTCGGCGCGACGACCTATTACAACCGCCTCGCGCAGCGCGTGACGGCGGCGATGTCGGTGCCGACCGCGGCGGGCAAGCTCTACGACGTCGATACACGGCTGCGGCCGCAGGGTGCGCAGGGGCCGCTGGTCGTCTCGCTCGACAGCTTCGAGCGCTACCAGCGCGAGGAGGCGTGGACGTGGGAGCATATGGCGCTGCTCCGCGCGCGACCGGTATACGGATCGGACGGCGCGAAAGCGGCGCTTCACCGTATCATCGACGAACTGCTTGCCGCGCCGCGCGAGCCGGAGAAGCTCGCCGCGGATGCCGCCGAGATGCGCGACAAGATCGCCGCGCACAAGCCGCCGAAGGGCCCGCTCGATATTAAGGGCGGGCCGGGCGGGCTCGTCGATCTGGAGTTTGCGATGCAGGTGACGCAGCTTGCCAGCGGGCGCTGCCACGATCCGAATATCGGTTCGGCGCTCGCCTGCATGCGGATCGACGGGCTTGCCCCGGCCGAGATTTGCGACGCGCACGGTCTGCTCGGCCGGATGCTCGTAATGCTGCGGCTGACCGCGCCCGAGGGGGAGCCTGCAACGCCCGCCGCGCGCCAGCTTGTGGCGAGCGCCTGCGGTGAACCCGGCTGGCCGCAACTGCTTGCCGCGCACGACGCGGCACGGCAGGAGATCGCCGACTGGTGGGCCTCGATTCGGCCGCCGCAGCAGGAGACGAAGCCATGACGCTTTCCATCGGCGATGCCATTCCCGCGGTGAAGCCGCTCGACGCCGACGGCGCGGCGATCGATCTCGCGGCGATGAAAGGCGCACCGCTCGTCGTCTATTTCTATCCGAAAGCCGATACGCCGGGCTGCACGGTCGAGGCGCAGGACTTTACCCGGCTGGCGCCCGAATTCGCGCATCTGAGCGCGCAGGTGCTCGCGGTGTCGCGCGACGCGCCGGCAAAGCTCTGCAAGTTCCGCGACAAATATGGCCTGACCGTCCGCTTGGCCTCGGACGAGGATGGCGCGGTGTGCGAGGCCTTCGGCGCCTGGGTCGAAAAGCAGAATTACGGCCGCACCTATATGGGGGTCGAACGCTCGACCTTCCTGTTCGGCGCCGACGGAAAACTTGCGCACGAATGGCGCAAGGTGCGCGTAAAGGGTCACGCCGAGGCCGTGCTGGAGGCTGCGAAAGCCCTGTAGTGCAAACGCTGGGTGAAGCTGCACGAGCGGTCCTGCTGACGCCGGACCCGCACGACAAGCGCCGCGCGGCGCGCGCGTTCGCGCGGGCGTGGCGGCGCGGCGAACTCGAACATCGCTGCGACGTCGCGATGCCCGATCAGCCCGCTTGGCCGCCAAAGCCCGAGCTACTGTCGCCCGGCCAGATGCCGCGCCGCCGCAAGGCCGGGTCCGACCGCGGACGGATCGCGATGATCCACGCGCTTGCGCATATCGAGTTCGTTGCGATCGACCTTGCCGTCGATCTCGTCGGGCGTTTCGGCGGCGAATTCCCGCGCGCCTTCGTCGACGACTGGATCGGCGTCGCCGCCGACGAGGCGATGCATTTCGCGCTTCTCGATCGGCGATTGCGCCAGCTCGACAGCTTTTACGGCGAACTGCCCGCGCACGCGGGCCTGTGGGAGGCCGCGCAGGCGACGAGCGACGATGCCTTGGCGCGGCTAGCGATCGTTCCGATGGTTCTGGAAGCGCGGGGCCTGGACGTGACGCCCGCGACGATCGATCGCTTCCGCGCCGCCGGCGACGAGGCGACGGCGAAGATTTTATCGCGTATTTACAACGACGAAATCCGCCATGTGAGCGCAGGCACAGTCTGGTTCCGGGAAAAGTGCGATGAAATGGGATTCAACGTCGTCGAAACGTGGCAAAGCCTCGTAAAATCGCGATTTCGCGGTTCGCTGAAGCCTCCGTTCAACGACTCGGCGCGCCGTGAAGCCGGTTTAACGCAAGACTTCTACGCCGTTATTGCTTGGTAAGGTTTGGGCCGCCATCAACACTCGCGGGCAGGGAATTATCCCATCCGAGCAAACATCCGGCACCAGCGGCCCTTAAAAAAGGGCACTGGCGACAAGGACTGCGGGGTCGATACGTGCGATACGCTTCACTGGCGCAAAAGTTTCATTTTGGCCTGATTTTCTGTGCTTCGGCACTTGCCGCCATCACCGCTCCCGCGGCGCATGCGGCCAATGCAGGCAATGACGCGAGCATCGTCGTTCCCGACGAACCCGATGACGATGGCTTCAACCCCACTGCGCAGGCGCCCGGCGAAGACAGCGAGGCGCGCGCGATCTTTCAGGCATGGCGCCGTCTCGACACTGGCCTGACCGCGAATATCGGCGTTTCGGTGCCCTCGCGCCGCCCGATCGAGAAAATGTCGCTTTCGTCGTCGTACGGCATGCGCATCCACCCCGTGACCGGCAAGCTGGCGCGCCACAATGGCGTCGATATTCCTGCCCCCTACGGCACCCCCATCTATGCGACCGCCGACGGTATCGTCGGTCGCGCCCAGCGCCTCGGCGGCTACGGCAATTATGTCGAGGTCGAACATGGCAACGCCATCCAGACGCGCTACGGTCATATGTCGTCCTATGTCGTCGTTCCCGGCCAGTCGGTCAAAAAGGGCGACGTCCTCGGTTATGTCGGCTCGACGGGCCGCTCGACCGGCAACCACCTCCATTATGAAGTCCGCATCGAGGGCGCACCGGTCAATCCGATGCCCTTCTGCCAGTCGGACTCGATGTCGATGGCGGCCATCTCGGGTAACAAGAAGCTCGCAATGGGCGGTCCCGAATAACTAACTTTCCTGGGTCGGAGAGGAGGGGCGCCCTACGGTGACAAGCCGGGGCGCCCTTTTCATTTGGGACCAAGCTCCCTATCTTGCGCGCATGGCCACGCAGCTTTCCGATATCACCCTGTCGCCCGCCGCCGCGGCGCGCGTCCGCTGGATCGCCGATCGCAAGGGCGAGGCCGAGGCGGCGCTGCGCCTCGCGGTTGACGGTGGCGGTTGTTCGGGCTTCACCTATCGTTTCGGCCTGGCCGAGAGCATCGATGGCGACGACATCGTCACAGAAACCGACGGTGTAAAGCTGGTCGTCGACCCGATCAGCATCGATCTGGTCCGCGGTTGCATCGTCGATTTCGTCGACTCGCTCGGCGGATCGTCGTTCAAGGTCGAAAATCCCAACGCGGCTTCGGGCTGCGGCTGCGGGTCCAGCTTCTCGATCTGACGCCTTTCGCGGCGGCGCGCTTCCTGCCATAGCGGGGGTATGAAAGTCGCGACCTTCAACATCAACGGAATCAAGGCGCGCCTGCCGCGCCTCGTCGAATGGCTCGAAGAAACGCAGCCCGACGTCGCCTGCCTGCAGGAACTGAAGTCGAGCGACGAGACGATGCCGACGAAGGAGATCGAGGCGGCGGGCTATGGCTTTCTCTATCACGGGCAGAAGGGCTTCAACGGCGTCGCTATCCTCGCAAAGGACACGCAGCCGGTCGAAATCCAGCGCGGGCTCGAGGGCGAGCCAGAAGACGAGCAATCGCGCTATCTGGAAGCCGATGTCCATGGCGTCCGCATCGGAAGCATCTATCTGCCCAACGGCAACCCGCAGCCGGGTCCGAAATTCGATTACAAGCTGCGCTGGATGGCGCGGCTGCGCGAGCGCGCGAAGGGACTGCTGGCGTCCGAGATCCCGGCAATCCTGACCGGCGACTATAATGTCATCCCGCACGACGATGATGTCTGGGACCCGCGCGGCCCGATGGCGAACGACGCGCTGATGCAGCCCGAATCGCGCGATGCCTGGTTCCGCCTGCTCGGCGATGGCTGGACCGATGCGGTGCGCAGCCGTCATCCCGCGGGCGGGGTCTGGACCTTCTGGGACTATCAGGCGGGCGGCTGGCAGCGCGACCACGGTTTCCGCATCGACCATCTGCTGCTGAGTCCCGCGATGGCCGACCGGCTGGTCGACGCCGGCGTCGACAAGGATCACCGCGGGCGTGAGAAGGCGAGCGACCACGCACCGACCTGGGCGGTCTTTGCATGAGCCTGCTGTCCGCCACGCAGCTGGCGGACGTGCCGCTCTTCGCGGGCCTTGGCGATAGTGAGCGAATGGAACTGGCTGACGCGTTCGTGCCGCGCCACTTCGCCGACGGCGAGGCGATCCTCATCCAGAACGAGCGGGCCGAGGGGCTGTTCCTGATCGGCCAGGGGAGTGTCGATATCGGCAAACGTCTGCCCGGCGGCGGCCTTGCGCTGCTGGCGAAGGTCGGTGCGGGCGAGGTCATTGGCGACATGGCGCTCGTCGGCCGCGATCTCAAACGCTCGGCGATGGGCATCGCGCGCGGACCGGTGTCGACCTGGTATCTGCCCGCCGACCAGTTTCGTGCCGCGTTGTCGCAGCTTCGCCCGGCGTCGCTGCAATTGCAGACCGAGCTCGGAAGGCTGGTTGCCGGACGCGTCGTGGCCAAGGCAGCCGACATCGCAGGATTGCTCGCCGAAGGCCCCGACGCTTTCACGCCGCGTCCGCAACGCGCACTGGCGCCGATCATCGAGGACGCATTCACCCCTGAGCCCTTTCTCGCCAAGCTGCCTTGCTGCGCGACGATGACCGCGGCGCAGCGGCTCGCCTTCTGGAACGCCGGAGCGCGCGTCGACGCAGGCGCCGACACCGATCTCGCGCTCGTCGGCGCGGCGCCCGACAAAGTCTGGCTCGTCGTCCGCGGCGCGGTACGCAGCGCGCTGCCGCATGGCGACGGTATCTATCAGCTCACGGTGACCGGTCCCGGCCAGCTCGTCGGTATCGCCGCGATGCTGCTGGAGGTGCCGCACGACCGGCTGCTGCGCACCAGCGAGCAGGCGACGCTGCTGGCCTTCGATCGCGCGACCTTCGCGGAAATGATGGCGACAGGCGATGCGCTCAGCCGCGAGCTCGGAGCGTCGGTCAACGCCGACCTCGTCACCGCGCTCGACGCGCTCGATCAGGTCGAGGCGCGCATTCTCGCGATGCGCCGCGGCCACGCCGTCGCCGCCTAGCGCGCGAGCGGTATCACCCTGAAGCGGGGTAGATTTCCGTCCATCTCGGCATGAACCATCGCATATTCGGGGACCGGCATCCACGTCGCGCTGTTCGAGGAAAGCGGTTCGGACGCGACGATCACCGCGCGCGGCTCGTCCTCGCCGCCGACCATTTGCCACTCGCCGTCGTGCAGGCCGTAATCGCGGCCTGTCGTAAACCACATCGACAGGAAACTCATGTTCGCCTCATGCACCTGATCGGGCGACCCGGTGCGGTAATGGCCGAAGTCGAAGCAGTGGCGCAGCCCGAGTATCTGCCGTCCCGTCGTGATGAACAGGTTGCAGCTCGACGAGATGGCAATGCCATGATGCCGCCGTGCCGATTCGATCAGGTCGACGGTTTTCTGCACCGCCGCGACCAGCTCGTCGCGCGATGGCTCGACGCGCCAGTCGGCAAGCTGCGACAGCAATAGCGCATAGACCCACTCGCTGTCGGTCGACCCCGAAATCTCGGCGAGCAGTGCGGGGTCGATGTCGGCCATTAGCGTGCCCTTCATCTCGCCGATGCGATAGATGTCGCCGTTATGCGCCATCGCGACTGCGGCGCCCGGAAAGTGAAAGGGGTGGGTGTTCTGCTCGCTGACCTTGACCGTCGTCGAATAGGCGACGCCGCGGACATGCGCGATGACGCATTCGGCGCGGGTCTTGACCGCCAGCGATTTGAGATTGCCGTCGAACACCGGAAGCGAAGGCGAGCGATAGCGGTGCGGCTGTTCCGGCACGAAGCTGCTGCAGTCCCATGCCATCATCCCGAATCCCGCGAGGTTCAGCATATGCAGCATCTTCGGCATATAGGCCTGATTGACGAGGCTGGAGTCGGGCTTGAAGAGCAGGTCGTCGAGCTGCACCGGCTCGCCCAGATACATCATTGCGCGGCACATAGTCTGTCCCCACCCGCCGGTTCGGGGTCAGCCTAGACAGTGCGGGGGGCGCGTCAAGCCAGCGGCTTGTCGTAAATCTGGTACACGCGGTTGACCGTTGCGTTGATCGCCTCGGCGACGGCGTTCATCCCCTGATTGTCGTCGAGAACCCAGCCGATATCGCCTTCCTCGACCCCATAATCGCGCACGGCGTCGCGGCGGATATATTCGATCATCATGAAAGCGAGCGTGCTCGCCATGCGGCTGTTCTGCAGGCTTTTCACGACGCCCATCAACGGTACGCGCAGTCGCTTGCTCTTGGGCTTGCGCAGCCACCACAGAAGTCGCGCCCAGTTGAACGGCCACAGCGAGCCCTCCATGTCGATCAGCTTTTCGTTGATATTGGGCAACACGATCATGAAGGCGACTGCCTCGCCGTCGACCTCCGCAACGCGGATCAAGTCCTCGAAGACGATGTCCTTCAGCTTCTTGCCGACGAAGGCGATCTCGCTGTCGGTCAGCGGGACGAAGCCCCAATTGTCAGACCAGGCATCGTTGAGGATACCCATGATCAGCTTGGCCTCGGCGTCGAACTTCCTCTTGTCGACCTTGCGGATGCGAATGCGGGCATTCTTCTCGCCCGCGGCGACGATACGGTTCACCAGCGGCGGGAAGCCATCGCGGACCTCGACGCCATAGTTGAAGAGCTGCTTGACCGGTTGATACCCCTCGGCCTCGACCCATGCCCGATAGAGCGGGCTGTTGTGGCCGAGCATGATTGTCGGCGGCGTCTCGAACCCCTCGATCAGCAGGCCGGGTTCGTCCCAGATCGAAATCGACAGCGGGCCGAGCGAGCGGTGCATGCCTTGACCGCGAAGCCAGTCCTCGGCTGCTGCGAACAACGCGTGGGCGACTTCGGCGTCTTCGGCTTCGAGCAGGCCCCAATTGCCCGTACCGGGTCCCATGCCCTGTTCGGCGGGCTGTTCGAGTGCCAGCGCATCGATATGCGCCGAAATGCGTCCGACGGTGCGACCGCTGCGACGTGCAAGGAACAGCTGCGCCTTGCCATGTTCGAACCACGGATTCTTGCCGGGCGTCAGCAGATCGAAGGCCTCGCCTTTCAGCGGCGGAACCCATGCCGGATCGCCGCGATTGAGGCGGAAGGCGAGTTCGACAAACTCGCGCTTGCCGGCCTTGTCCTTGACCGGGTGAATGGTGATCGGGCCTTGGTTGTGGGCGGTCATACTGGTTTCCGGGCTGCTGATGCCTATATGTGTGGCGACGCATTAGGGCATTGCTGTGGCGCTGGCGACCCGCATTCGGCCATTTTGCTGCCACGAAATAATGGTTCTGGACCGCTTATGACGACGATCAATCCCCCTGCCGATCGGATCGCGACCCCTGCCGCGGCGATGGCGAAAACACCGAAGTCGGCGATCGCCGACGATATGGCGATGATCCGCGCGGCTTCGGAGCTGACGCGCGATCTCGTCAACCCGGACGCGCGCATCTACTGGACCGATTTTCTGGCCTCGACCCTCGTCGGCTATGCGGGCATCGCGGCGGCGATCCTCGCGCCGTCGACCGCGTGGATGCTTGTCGCCGCGCTGGTCGCGGTCGTCGCGCTGTATCGCGCGGGCAGCTTCATCCACGAACTGACGCACATCCGGAAGAATGCGCTGCCGGGTTTCCGTTTCGCGTGGAATCTTCTGGTCGGCGTGCCGATGCTGATCCCGTCGTTCATGTACGAGGGCATTCACAGCCTGCACCATAACCGCACCAAATATGGCACGGTCGAGGACCCCGAATATCTGCCGCTCGCGCTGATGAAGCCCTGGACGGTTCCGCTCTTCGTCGTTGCCGCGGCCTTCGCGCCGCTCGCGCTGGTCTTTCGCTACGCGGTGCTGACGCCGCTGTCGTTCCTGATCCCGCCGCTTCGCCGCATCGTGCGCGAGCGTTATTCGGGGATGATCATCAACCCGATGTTCCGCCGCAAGTCCCCCGAAGGCGAATTCCGCCGCCAGTGGGCGTGGCAGGAGGGCGGCGCATGGGCGTGGTCAACCCTGCTCGTCGCCGCAGGCGTCTTCGGCTGGGTTCCGCTTCGTGCGCTCGTCATCTTCGGCAGCATCGCCGCGGCGACGCTGGTGCTCAACCAGATCCGCACGCTCGTTGCGCATCTGTGGGAAAATGACGGCGAAGTTCTGACCGTGACCGGCCAGTTTCTCGACAGCGTCAACGTCCCGCCGCCGGGCCTGTTGCCCGAATTGTGGGCGCCTGTCGGCCTGCGCTATCACGCGCTGCACCATCTGCTGCCGGGCGTGCCATACCACGCGCTGCCCGAGGCGCACCGCCGTCTGAAGGACGCGCTGCCCGCGGATTCGCAATATCATGGTGCGAATTACGACAGTCTGCCGAAGCTGGTGATGAACCTTGTCGCAGGATCGGCGAAGGGCGCCGCGGCCTGATTATTCCTCGGTCCGGATCAGGATCATCTCGCCGATCAGCGCGAAGAGGATGAACGGCCCCCACGCGGCGAGGAACGGCGTGTAGGCGCCCAGATCACCCATCGCGAGTGCGAAATTGTCGGCGACGAAATAGGCGAAGCCCAGCGCCATGCCAAGGATCGCGCGGACGAACAGCTTGCCCGACCGGGCGAGTCCGAAAGCCGCAACCGCGCCGAGCAGCGGCATCAGGATCGATGACAGCGGCCCCGAAATCTTGTGCCACAGCACGCCCTTCAGCGCGTCGACCGGCCGTCCCGCGGCCTCGAGGTCGGCGATCGCCGAGGCGAGTTTGGGGAAGGGCAGTTCGTCGCCGTCGACCTGCGCCAGCGTGAACTGGTCGGGCCGCACGCCTTTCATCGCAACAACCGTGCCCAGTTGTTCGAGCGAGCCCGATCGCCGCAGGAACCGCCGCGCGTTGGTCAGTTCCCAGCCGCCCGCGACCTGCTTCGCGCTGTCGGCCTTCAGCATCGACGACAGCACGCCCTGCGTGCGCTCATAGACGGTGACGTCGCGCAGCACGATTCCGGGGCCGCTCGTCTCGACCGTGCCCGCATTGATCAGGTCGTTGCCCGCACGGACCCAGATGTTCGTGCGCACGCCGCTGTCGGGCGGGACCTTCGCATATTCGACCTTCTGCCAGGCGCTGAGCGCCGCGGTCGATCGCGTGACGATCCGCTCGTTGAAAGCAAAGCTGATCCCCGCGACGAGGAAGGAGGCCAGAAACAGCGGCGCGAGAACCTGATGCGCCGACATGCCCGACGCCTTCATTGCGATGACCTCGCTGTTCTGGTTGAGGGTCACCAGCGTCAGGATCGTCCCGAGTAGCACCGAAAAAGGCAGAAAGGTCTCGATAATCTGCGGCATGCGCATCCCGACATAGCGCCAGACCTCGCTGTCGCCGTTGCCAGCAACGGCGAGGATCTTGCCGCTTTCGCCGAGCAGGTCGAGCGTCTGGAGCACCAGCACCAGCGCGAACAGGATCGAAAAGCTGCGGATCAGGAACAGCCGGCCGACGTAGAGCGCCATGGTGCGCGAGGGGAAGAAGCTGAGCTGCTGCATCAGGCGGCTTTCGGGGTACGCTGGAAGAAGCGGAGCAGGCCGCGGAGACGCTGGCCGCCCTTCGCCGCGACGCGTTCGAGCGCGCCGATCGGCTGGCCGCCGGGGACGTGCGCGACGGTGTAGTACATCCAGATGGCCAGCGCGGCGAACAGCAGGAAGGGGACCCACAGCGCGATCAGCGGATCGATCGTCCCGCGCGCGCCCAGATCCTCGGCATATTGATTGATCTTGTGCTGGGTCACCAGCATCACGATCGACAGGAAGACGCCGAGCGAGGAGGTCGATCGCTTGGGCGGTATCGCGAGCGCGATCGCGATCAGCGGCACGAGGAACATCGACATGACCTCGACGATGCGGAAGTGGAAATTCGCCCGCGATTCGAGACGCGTCTTCAGCGATTCCTTCTGATCCTTGCCGACGACAAACAGCTCGGGAATGGTGAGCTCGCGGTCGGCGCCGCCGCGCAGGCGGAACGCCTCGATCTTCGGCAGCGGAATCGGCAGGTCGTGATTGTCGAATGTCAGGACGCGCGGCACCGCAAATTTCGGCGATTCATGGATCAGGACGCCCTGCGTCAGCCGGAGGATGATCGTGTTCGGATCGTCGGTGGCAAGAAACTGCCCGCGCGACGCGGTCGCCGATACGCGCTGCCCGTCCTTGTTGTCGCCGCGCACGAAGATACCGCGCAGCGACTTGCCGTCGTCATAGCTTTCCTCGATCCGCAGCGTCATCCGGTTGCCCAGCTTGGTGAATTCGCCGACCTTGATCGACGCACCGAGCGCGCCCGAGCGCAGTTCGAACTGCAGGCCCTCATAGGCGTAGCGCGCATAGGGCTGGATGAAGCCGACGATCGCCAGATTGAGCGCCGCAAGCGCGATCGCATACCCATAGGGGACGCGCAGCAACCGCCCGAAACTCATGCCGACGCCGCGCAGGACGTCGAGCTCGCTCGAAGTTGCAAGTCTCCGGAAAGCAAGGAGAATTCCCAGCATCAGCCCAATGGGAATGCCGAGCGAGAGATATTCGGGAATCAGGTTCGCGAGCATCCGCCACACGACGCTGACGGGGCCGCCTTCCGTGGCGACGAAATCGAAAAGGCGCAGCATCTTCTCGAGCACGAGCAGCATCGCCGAGAGGACGAGGGTGCCGAGCATCGGGAAGAAGACAAGCCGCGCGATGTAGCGGTCGATGGCGGGCAATCTATTCAATCTTTCGTCGCCCCATCACCATGATTTGGCCGCAAATGGTTCCGATATCCGATTCAAGGGCAACAGGGACCCATGTCAGCGTGGTTTGCTGGCGTGGCTATAACCACTTGGAGCTATTGCGTCATGTCGAAATTTCTGTCGACTTCGCTCTGCGTGGCTCTGCTGGCCGTCTCGGTAGCAGCGAACGCAGAGGGGCAGGTCATCTCGAACGATCTGTCCAAATGCCGGAGCGGACCGTCCACCCTGGTCCAGATCAACGGCGTCAAGGCCGGGACCGGCCGTATCCGCGTCCAGAGCTATCGTGCCAACGCGTCCGAATGGCTGGCGAAGGGCCGCTGGATCACGCGTGTCGAGGTTCCCGCCCGCGCCGGATCGATGACCGTCTGCGTGCCGCTGCCGGCTGCGGGCAGCTATGGCATCGCGGTGCGTCATGACGTCAACGGCAATGGCAAGACCGACCTGTCGGCCGATGGCGGCGGGATGTCGAACAACCCGAGCATCAACATCTTCAATCTCGGCAAGCCGAGTTACAAGAAGACGGCGTTCGAGGTCGGCAACGCGCCGCGGACGATCTCCATCTCCATGAAATATATGTAAGCGGGGATGGCGAGCGTCGCGCTTCTTTCCAATCCGCGGTCGACGGGGAACCGTGCCCTGTTGCCGCGGGTACGCGAATATTGCGCGGCGCATCCCGACATCTTCCATTACGAGGTCGAGGACGTCGCCCAGATCGGCGAGGCGATCCGCACGATCGCGATGGTCTCGCCGCGCGTCATCGCGATCAATGGCGGTGACGGCACGGTGCAGGCCGCGCTGACCGAGCTCTATTCGGGCGGTCATTTCGATGGCTCGCCGCCGCCGGTCGCGGTGTTGCCGAACGGCAAGACCAATCTGATCGCGCTCGATCTCGGTGCCGAGGGAAATCCCCTGAAAGCGCTCGAACGCGTCGTCGAACTGGTCGAGTCCGGCCATCTCGACGATCATGTCATCGAGCGCCAGCTGATCTCGCTCGACGGCGGGGATACCCGGCCGGTGCTCGGCATGTTCCTCGGGGGCGCCTATCTGGCCGACGTGATGCTCTATTGCCGGAACCGCATCTATCCGCTCGGGCTGCCGAATGGCGTGTCGCATGTGCTGGCCGCGATCCTCGGCCTGTTCGCGATCATCTTCGGCCTCGGCGGCGGGCGCCTGCCGCCCAAGCCGCAGCCGATGAAGGTCTCGCTGATCCGCCAGGGCGAGTTCAAGGGCAAATTCTCGCTGCTGATCGTGACGACGCTCGAGAAATTGCTGCTCAATATCCGTACCAGTGAAAGCCACGGCTCGAACGGCAATATGAAGCTGCTCGCCACCGAAACCAGCGTCGGTGCGCTGTTCCGGATGCTCGGCGCAACGTGGCGCGGCACGCTAGGGCAGAAGCCGCTCGAGGGCGTGCATTTTCAGCAGGGCGACGAGATCCGCATCGAGGGTGAACGCTCGAACGTCATTCTCGACGGCGAAATCTATCAGGCGAAGAACGGCAAGCCGATCATCCTGACCTCGACGCAGCCGGTGCCATTCCTGCGCCTCGCGGCCTGAGGCCGCGGCGATGTCCGATATCACGAGCCTCGTTCGCGAAGAGCTGTCCGCGCCCGTCGATCCGCGCGTCGCGGCGATGGCGGCGGCGATCGCGGCCCGATATCCGGGGAGCGCCCGCGCGGTGCTCTTTTATGGCAGCTGCCTCCGCGAGAGCGAACTCGACGGACTGATGCTCGATTTCTACCTGATCGTGTCCGACTATGGCGACGCCTATCCGAAGCGCTGGATGGCGATCGCGAACCGGCTGATTCCGCCGAACGTCTTTCCGTTCCAGCATGACGGGCTGATCGCAAAATATGCCGTGCTGAGCGAGGCCGACTTCGATCGCCTGAACGGGCCGGAGACGCGCAACGTTTCGGTGTGGGCACGTTTCGCGCAGCCTTCGCGGCTCGTCTGGGCCGTCGACGACACGGCGCGGGGTCGCGCGGTGACTGCGGTGGCGCGCGCCGCGCCGACCTTGCTTGCCGCGGCTGGACGGATCGCCGGCGAAGCGGTGCTCGACTGGTGGCGCCGTGCCTTTTCGCTGACCTATTCGGTCGAACTTCGCGCCGAACGCACGACGCGCGCGCAGTCGGTGGTCGATGCCGAACCCGATCGCTATGTGCGTTTCGGCGAGGCGGCAGCGGCTGCGATACAGGCCGAAGCATCGGGCGGCGGCTGGGCGCGCCGCCGGATCGAAGGCAAGTTGCTCAGCGTCGCGCGTCTGGCAAAGGCCAGCCTGACCTACGCCGGCGGGATCGATTATCTCGCGTGGAAGATCAACCGCCATGCGGGCACGAAGATCGAGATCAAGCCGTGGCAGCGCCGCTGGCCGCTCGTTGCTGCGCTGACGCTGGTGCCCCGCCTGATGAAAAGCGGCGCAATTCGCTAGGCATTTTCCTTGGGAAATGCGTCGAACGGGATCAGCTGGCCAGCCGCTGGCCTTCGGGCCTCGCGTCGCCGCTGCGCCGGATCGCCTGATCGAGCGCGGTCAGCGTGAAGGGTTTGCGCAGGACATCGTGATCTCCGAAAGCCGCAATCTCGCTGGCGTCTCCGGCGTAGCCGGTGACGAACAACACCGACAGTTCGGGCCAGCGCTGCTTAAGCTGTGCGACCATTTCGGGCCCGGTCAGTTCGGGCATCAGCACGTCCGAGAGGATGAGGTCGAAGCCGCCGTGGCGTTCGACCAGCGTCTCGGCCTCGAGCGGATTGGCACAGGCGACGGCCTTGTGTCCGAGCTCCTCGACCGCATCGACGGTTGCGATGAGCACGCGCTTGTCGTCCTCGACGACCAATATGCTCAGCGTATCGGCCGGCGCAGCCTCGCCGGGGTCGCCATCGGCTTCGCTTGCCGACGCGTGGTGCTGTTCGGGCTTGGCGACGGGGAGCAGCATCGCAACGCTCGTTCCTTCGCCCTCGGTCGATGAAATCTGGACCTCGCCGTCCGACTGGCGGCAGAAAGCGAAGACCTGGCTCATGCCGAGCCCCGTGCCCTGACCTGCGGGCTTGGTCGTATAGAAGGGATCGAACACGCGCTCGAGGACTTCGGGCGACATGCCGCAACCCGTATCGATAACCTGTACCGCAAGCGCCGCAGCCTGATCCTCGTCGTCGCGCAGCGTCCGGATTGTCAGCGAGCCATGGCCGTCCATCGCGTCGCGCGCGTTGACCGCGAGGTTGAGCAGGGCATTTTCGAATTGCTGCCGGTCGACCCAGCACGACAGGCCTTCGGCCTTCAGGTCGAGCGTCAGGGCGATGCGGTCGCCGATCGTCCGCTCGATCAACTCGCCGAAGCCCGCGATGCACTCGTCGACGAGCACCATTTCGGGCCGCGCGGGTTCCGAGCGTGCGAAGGCGAGCAGACGGCGGGTCAGGTCGGCGGCGCGGTTCGCGCCGTCCATCGCGTTGTTCATGTGCCGTTGCGCCTTTTCGGGCGCGCTGACGACCAGCCGCTGGGCGAGCTCGAGCCCGCCGACGACGACGGCGAGCATATTGTTGAAGTCGTGCGCGATGCCGCCGGTCAGCTGGCCGACCGCCTCCATCTTCTGTGCTTGGCGGAGTTGCGCTTCGGCGGTCTCGCGTTCGTTCATCTCGCTGCGCAGCGCATCATTGGCCCGCGCCAGCTCGACGGTCCGTTCCTCGACCGCTGCCGACAGCAGCATGGCGCGATCGGCCTCGAATAGTGTCTCGCGGCGCGCGGCGCGGCGCTCGCTTTCGGCGCGGACGAGCGAGACGGTCGCCGCGATCGCGATCACCGCCGCCGCGGCACCGAGCAGCGAGAAAAGGAGGATCGCCTGGTTCAGGCTCGCCCGGTCCGACGCGGCCAGGCGGTTGCGTTCGGCGAGGATCGTCCGCTCGTTGCGGATCAGTTCGGAAAGCAGCCGGTCGATGCGGATCAGCGCGGCGTCATGTCCTGCGGCATTATATTTGGAGATGGCGGCGACGGTCTGGCGATAATTGGCGCTGAGCGCGGCATCGCCGAGCTGGTCGCCGCGCGCCTTCAGTTCGGCGGTCAGCTTGCCGACGAGCTCGGCCTGCTTCGGGTTGTCGCGGACGTTGCGCTGAAGCAGCGTCAGATATTGCTGCGATACGCCCCACTGGTGCTGATAGACGCGCCCGTCCTCTTTCTGCAGCCCGACCGCGAAGCGCCCGAGCGCGGCTTCGGAGCGCGCGAGCGCGGCGTCGAGGCTACGTGTCTGCGAGATCACCTCGAGGCTGTGCGCCTGCCAGCCGAGCGAGCGGTCGTAATTATCGTTCGCGCGAGAGAGCAACAGGACGAGCGCGACGACGACCCCGGTCAGGATCGCCCCCAATCCGATCGTCAGCCAGAAGCGCAGCCGCTCCCGCCGCCCCTCGGCGTCATTTTCGAAATCCCTCTCGAACACGCGGAACTTGTACCGGACAAGCGTGGCGGGGCAAAGCGGGGAAGGCCGTGCAGCCCGTCCCGCGCTTCAGTTCGCCGTGAAAAGGAATCCGCTGGTCGGCGAGGTACGCCGCTTCAGCCGATGATCCCGGCGCGCTTGCCTGCGCGTTCGAAGCGGCCGAGGATCTCGTCGACCTGCTCGCTCGTGTGCTCGGCGCACAACGAGCAGCGCAGCAGCGTCATCCCGGCAGGGGTCGCGGGCGGCCGCGCGAGGTTCACATACAGCCCCTCTTCCAGCAGTGCTTCCCACATCATCGCGCCGCGTTCGAGATCGGGCATGATGACGGCGATGATCGCCGACTGCGGTTCTTCGGTGCCGAGCTGGAAACCGAGCGCGCGGAGACCTCCGTGGAGCTTTTTCGAATTTTCCCACAGATGCGCGCGCTTGTTCGACCCGTGCATCAGCTTGCGGATGCTTGTCGCGGCGGTCGCGACGACGCTCGGCGGCAGCGAGGCGGTGAACACATAGGGGCGGCAGACAAGCCGCATGATCTCGAACTTCGGATGGTTCGACACGCAGAAGCCGCCGACGGTGCCGACGCTCTTCGAAAAGGTGCCGATGACGAAATCTACATCGTCCAGCACGCCCTGCGCCTCGGCGACACCGCGGCCATGCTCGCCGATGAAGCCCATCGAATGCGCCTCATCGACCAGCACCATCGCGCCGGCTTCCTTCGAGACGCGGATCATCTCCTTCAGCGGCGCAATGTCGCCGAGCATCGAATAGACGCCCTCGAGCACGACGAGCTTGCCCGCCTCGGGGGGCAGGCGCTTCAGCCGCTTTTCGAGCGCCTCGACGTCATTGTGGCGGAAGGCGACGATCTCGGCGTCACCCATCTTGCACCCGTCATAGATCGACGCATGGCTGTCGATGTCGAGGATGACATAGTCGCCCTTGCCCGCGATCGTCGAGATGATGCCGAGGTTCGCCTGATAGCCGGTCGAGAACACCATGGCATGGTCCATGGCGTAAAATTCCTTGAGCGCGTCCTCGCACTCCTTGTGCCCCTGATAGGTGCCGTTGAGCACGCGGCTGCCCGTGGTGCCGCTGCCGAACTTGTCGAGCGCGTCCTTGCCCGCGGCGATGACATCCTCGTCGAAGGTCATGCCCATATAATTATAGGTGCCGAGCAGGATCGTCTCGCGGCCGTTGCAGATCGCGACGGTGGGCGAGACCACCTTTTCCATGACCAGGCTGAACGGATCGGTGACGCCCGTCGCGAGCAGCGTCTCGCGCTGCTGGATCAGCGGATCGAACTTGGAAAAGAGATCGGTCATGTCAGCCCTGCAGCTTTTCGACCGCGGCGACGAGCTGGCCCACGGTCTCGATCTCGGCCTGCATGTTCATGCTGATGATGATGTCGAACGTGTCCTCGACCTCGGCGACGAAATCCATGACGGTCAGGCTGTCCCATTCGAGGTCGCCGGCGAAGGTCGTCGCATCGGTCAGCTCGACGCCCTTCTTGTTGAAGGGGGCGATCAGGCCGTAAATCTGGTCGGTGAGGGCGGTGCTCATGTGGTGCGTCCCATAAAGGAATAAAGTTGCGTGCGGCATGCCGCGATGGTCCTCGCTTGGCAAGCGAATGCGGCGGGAATCGGGCAGCATCTTGCCGTTCGCGGCGCTTCATGTCATCCGTGTGACCGGGTCGCTGGAGCATTCGGGGCAGGGGATGGGACTGTATGGACAGCGAAAAGTCGAACGGGGCGGCTGAGCGGCCGGCGATTTCCTTTCCGCCGAATGCTGTACACCTCGTCCGCACCAACCAGCAGATCACGATGCAGCTGTCGCAGATGGCCGACCAGAAGGCGTCGATCCTGATGGGCGCGACCTTCGTGGTCTTTACGCTGGCCGTCGGGCAGGCGCGGGTCGGGGCGGGCGCTTTCGCAATGCCGCTGACGGTACTCGCGACCTTTTCCTTCCTGTCGGCGCTGCTCGCGATCTCGGCGGTGCTGCCGCGCGTCGGCAAGGCGCCGCCGGCGGTTTACCGGGACGGCAAGGATCACAGCAACATCCTGTTCTTCGGCCGCTTCGAGCAGATGGACGAGCAGGAGTTCATCGATGCGGTGAAGGCACGTCTCAGGACCGAGGAAGATCTTTACGAGACGATGCTACGCGACACCTACCAGAACGGCGTGATCCTCGCGCGGCGCAAATACCGGTTTCTGGCCTATGCCTACCGGCTGTTCGTCGTCGGGCTGACGCTGACCTTCCTCGCCTTCGCCTATGAAATGGCAATGGTCTGGAGCAACTGAGCCGCGGCTGTTGCCTTTTTGCCACCCCCGACGAACGAAACGTTTCGCTGCGTCTGGATCCTATTGAACCGCCCCCGGGCCGCGCCTATCCGGGCCGGCTATGCTGGAGCAGGCTGCCCCCCTGACTGCGGATCGTCCGCAGAATTTCCGCTCGGAATTCCGCGCGACGCTGGCGCTTGCCGTGCCGCTGGCGGCGGCGAACCTGCTTCAGATGATGGTCCATGCAATCGACGTCATTTTCGTCGCGCGGCTCGGTGACAGGGATCTGGCGGCCTCGTCGCTGGGAGTCTCGATCTTCGGGCTCCTGCTATGGACCGGAACCGGTCTCGTCAGCGCCGCAGCGCCGCTGATCGCCGCCGAACTCGGCCGGCGCAAGCACAGCGTTCGCGAGGTGCGCCGTACGGTGCGCATGGCGCTGTGGCTGAGTGCGCTCGTCTCGCTTCTCTTCATGGGCGTCTGTGCGCTCGGCGGGCCGATCATGCGTGCGACGGGCCAGCCCGAAGAGCTGACAACGCGCGCGGCCAGCTTTCTGCTGATCCTGATGCTCGGCATGTTCCCGATGATCGCGGCGGCGGTGCTGCGCATCTTCGTCTCGGCGCTCGGCCGCCCGGCGATCGCGACGATGATCACCTTCGGCGCGCTCTTCGTCAACGCGCTCGGCAACTGGGTACTCGTGTTCGGCCATCTCGGCATGCCCGCGCTCGGCCTCCACGGGTCGGCGATTTCCAGCGTCATCACTTCGACCCTGATCCTGCTGGCCTATGTCGTGGTCATCCAGAGCGACCGGCGCCTTCGTCGCTATCGCCTGTTCGGCAACTGGTGGCGCAGCGAATGGAGCCGTTTCTTCGAGATGCTGCGGATCGGCACGCCGATCAGCCTGACCATTCTGGCCGAAGCCGGCCTGTTCACCGGCGCGGCTTTCCTGATGGGCCGCATCGGCAAGGCGCAGCTCGCGGGACACACGATCGCGCTGCAGGTCGCGGCGCTCGCCTTCCAGATTCCGTTCGGGGTCGCGCAGGCGGCGACGATCCGCGTCGGCCTAGCCTATGGCGCAAAGGATCATCGCGGGATCGGAATGGCGGGCTATGCCTCGCTGGCGCTCGGCATCGGCTTCATGGGTTTTACCGCGCTGTTGATGTGGCTGTTCCCGTCGCTCGTCCTGTCGATCTATGTCGACGTCGATGCGGCGCGCAACGCCGCGCTCGTCGGCTTCGCGATGCAGTTTCTTGTCGTCGCTGCGGCTTTCCAGCTGTTCGACGGGGCGCAGGCCGTCGCGGCGGGCGTTCTCCGCGGCCTGCAGGACACGCGCATCCCGATGATCATCGCCGTCTGCGGTTACTGGATCGCGGGTTATGGCACCGCGATCTACCTCGGCTTCTGGACTCCGCTCGCGGGTGTCGGCGTATGGATCGGGCTCGCGGTGGGGCTCATCGTCGTTGCGGCATTGCTGCTTGCGCGCTGGCGGATGCGCGCCCGTCTCGGCCTGCTACCGGCCTGACCGAAAAGCTTCACAAGATTCTTGTAGCGCGGCGCTTGACGCCTATCTGACTCCCACCCATATGGCGCCGTGTTAGCACTCGCCCCTTGTGAGTGCTAAGAACGATATCATTTCCATCTCTGGAGGGATTTCCATGCAATTTCGTCCGCTGCACGACCGCGTGCTCGTCCGCCGTATCGAAGCCGAAGAAAAGACGGCTGGCGGCATCATCATCCCCGACACCGCCAAGGAAAAGCCGCAGGAAGGCGAAGTCGTCGCCGTCGGCAGCGGCACCAAGGCCGAAGACGGCAAGGTGACCCCGCTCGACGTCAAGTCGGGTGACCGCATCCTGTTCGGCAAATGGTCGGGCACCGAAGTCAAGGTCGACGGCGAAGAGCTGCTGATCATGAAGGAATCGGACATCCTCGGCGTTCTCGCCTGAGCCCATTCTTCCCAGTTTCATTCTATTTGAAGGAGCATCCTCATGGCTGCCAAGGACGTTAAATTTTCGCGCGACGCGCGCGAGCGCATCCTGAAGGGCGTCGACATCCTCGCCGACGCCGTCAAGGTCACCCTCGGCCCCAAGGGCCGCAACGTCGTGATCGACAAGAGCTTCGGTGCGCCCCGCATCACCAAGGACGGCGTCAGCGTCGCCAAGGAAATCGAACTCAAGGACAAGTTCGAGAACATGGGCGCACAGATGCTGCGCGAAGTCGCCTCGAAGGCGAACGACAAGGCCGGCGACGGCACCACCACCGCGACCGTTCTCGCCCAGGCGATCGTTCGCGAAGGCATGAAGTCGGTTGCCGCCGGCATGAACCCGATGGATCTGAAGCGCGGCATCGACCTCGCCGTCGGCAAGGTCGTCGCTGACCTCGCCGCACGCTCGACCCCGGTCGCCGGCACCTCGGAAATCGCGCAGGTCGGCATCATCTCGGCCAACGGCGACACCGAAGTCGGCGAAAAGATCGCCGAAGCGATGGAAAAGGTCGGCAAGGAAGGCGTGATCACCGTCGAGGAAGCCAAGGGTCTCGAGTTCGAACTTGACGTCGTCGAAGGCATGCAGTTCGACCGCGGCTACCTGAGCCCCTACTTCATCACCAACCCCGAAAAGATGACGGTCGAACTGGCTGACCCGTACATCCTGATCTTCGAAAAGAAGCTGTCGAACCTCCAGTCGATGCTTCCGATCCTCGAAGCGGTTGTGCAGTCGGGCCGTCCGCTGCTGATCATCGCCGAGGACATCGAAGGCGAAGCGCTCGCGACCCTCGTCGTGAACCGCCTGCGCGGTGGCCTGAAGGTCGCGGCCGTCAAGGCACCGGGCTTCGGCGATCGCCGCAAGGCGATGCTGCAGGACATCGCGATCCTGACCGCCGGCGAAATGATCAGCGAAGACCTGGGCATCAAGCTCGAGTCGGTTACGCTGAACATGCTGGGTCAGGCGAAGCGCGTCACGATCGACAAGGACAACACCACCATCGTCGATGGTGCTGGCGACCATGATGCGATCAAGGGCCGCGTCGAGCAGATCCGTGCGCAGATCGAAACCACGACCAGCGACTATGACCGTGAAAAGCTGCAGGAACGTCTGGCGAAGCTCGCCGGCGGTGTTGCCGTGATCAAGGTCGGCGGTGCGACCGAAGTCGAGGTGAAGGAACGCAAGGACCGCGTCGACGACGCGCTGCACGCGACCCGCGCTGCGGTCGAGGAAGGCATCGTCCCCGGCGGCGGTACGGCTCTGCTGTACGCCACCAAGGCCCTCGACGGCCTGAAGGGCGCCAACGACGACCAGACCCGCGGCATCGACATCGTCCGCAAGGCGATCGAAGCGCCGCTGCGCCAGATCGCGGCCAACGCCGGCCACGACGGTGCGGTTGTCGCCGGCAACCTGCTACGCGAAAATAACCAGGAGCAGGGCTTCAACGCCGCGACCGACGTCTATGAAAACCTGAAGGCCGCCGGCGTCATCGACCCGACCAAGGTCGTGCGCACCGCGCTTCAGGACGCCGCGTCGGTGTCGGGCCTGCTGATCACCACCGAAGCTGCCGTCAGCGAGCTGCCGGAAGACAAGCCGGCAATGCCGATGGGCGGCGGCGGCATGGGCGGCATGGGCGGCATGGACTTCTAAGTCCGTACCGTTCGGCGCTCAGCCAACGAGAAACGGGGCCGGAGGAGCAATCCTCCGGCCCTTTTCTATGCTCAACGCGCCTTCTTTTTCGCTTCCTTGATCGCGGCGCGTTCGGCGAAATAGCTCTGATATCGGGGCTGGAGGTCGCGTTCGATCTGTGCGGCGGTGATGATCCGCCCCTTCTGGCCGGCGAGTTCGGGCGGCAGGTTCGCCGTGTCGACCAGCTGAATGCGCGCCTGGGCCTCGAAACCTGAATCATAGGTCGAAGAACCGCCCCAATAGCTGACCATCGTCGTCTGCCGCGCGAAACTGCGGCTCGCGAGCACCAGAAAACCGTCCTTGCCTTCCTGGCGCGCGAGGTGCGCGGAGGCGAGAAGCAGCATTTCCTCCATCATGGCCTTGCTGCCGAAATCGGTTTCGTAACGGACGGTGCGGATGTTCCCGTCGCCTTCCTTCGACTGCGACCAGCCCGGACCGCCACCGAACCAGAGCATGCTCGGGCTCGATCCGAATTTCGGAACCAGATCGAGCGATTCGGGCTTTGGCAGCAGGGCGGCAAGCTCGCCCGGATCGACCATTCCCAGTCCGGCGAGCATCTGGCGCGTCGCCATGTCGGCGGTGGCCTTTGCCTCGCGGGCCTGACGTCCTTCGACCTGCCGCATCAGTTCGACCAGGATCGGCAGGACCAGCGGCGCCTTGTCCATCTCCTCGGCTTTTTTCTCGATGCCTTCGATCGTCAGCGCGCCCCGATCCTGCCGCAGCGCGATCAGCGTTTCGGCGAGGGCGATCGACTTTCCGGCCTCCTCGCCCTGCTTCACGCGGGCGAGATACTGGTTGACCTTCCACTCGGCCGCGCGGCGGTCGAGCGACCGCGGATCGGGACCGGCATAGTCGGTGATCGCGGCGCGGCTTTCGGCGAACAGCGCGTCGGCTTTGCTGCGGTTGCCGAGCGCAGCCGCCACATAGGCGCGCAGGCTGCCGAAAACGACTTGCCGGTCGAGTGTCTCGAATTCGTCGGGGCCGCCGATGATCGCCCAGCCGCCGCGCATCTTCGGCTCGCGAAGGCTGATCTGGTCGCCCGATTGCGCGGCATCCTCCAGCCGGCCTTCCACAAGGTCGATCAGGAACAGAACCCGCAGCATTTCGGGGTCGATCGGTATACGCGCCTCTGACAGGCGGCGCAGATTTGCCGGTCCCGGGGTGATCACATTCTCCAGCCGGTCGGCGGCTTCGACGATGCTCGATGCATAGGGACGCGCGGCGCGAACCTTGCCGAGCAGGGCGATGGCCTCGTCGGTCTTGCCGAGCTGGCGCAGTGCCTGGGCCCGCAGAAGGTCGTTGCCGACCCCGATCCCGAGCTTGAAAAAGCCGTCGTTTGCGGCGGCGCCCAGCCGGTCGGATTCGTCGAGCGCGGCGATCGCCAGCCGGTTGCCGCCCAATATCGTCAGCGACAGCGCGCGGCGCTGCAGAATCTGGGCGCGATAATAGCCGGCGGCGTCGGCCGGGGGCGCCTGGGCCAGCAGCTTGTCGCAGGCGGCGAGTATCGACTTTGCCATCCAGGACTTGAGTGCCCCGCCCTTGATGCAGGCCTGCCGGTTCTGCTCCTGTTCGCGGCGCAACTGCTTCAGTATCTTCTTGTCCAGCGTCGCCGGCGGCGGTGCCTGTACCGGTGTCGCGCCCCAGCGTGCGGTTTCATCCTCGATCGAATCGGCACGCAGGACCGACGGCGGGGCGGGCGGCGCAACGACCATCTGCACCGGCGGCGGTTGCGGCGCCGAAATGATCTTGTTCCCCGCCTCTTGCGCCCCCGCGCTGCTGGCACTTGCCAGTACCCCTGCGGCGATAAGCCGCACCCCCCGGAATTGCATGCCCCCTCCTTTACAACCTGTCGCGGCCAACTATTCAGAAACCGGGGCTGTTTTCAATCGGAGATGGGGGGCACTTGCAGACAATGTCGTTGTCGTCGCGGATTCTGCTGTTCTGGGCATTTCTACTGGCGCCGGTTCTTGCCGTCGGCGCGCCTGAGGCCCCGAGAGCTCCGGCCCCCCCGCCTGTCTATGCCCCCGCGCCGCCGCCGCCCGCCACCTATCGCACGGGCGTCGAAGCGGTTCAGCACAAGGACTATCGCGCTGCCGCACCCAAGCTGCCCGGCGAATGCGACGGCGGTGACGGTCAGGCCTGCTCCTATCTCGCGGAGCTTTACCAGAAGGGGGTTGCCGTGGCGCGCGACGCCGGTCGCGCCGACGCATTGCTCGTCCGCTCGTGCGAGCTCGGCTATATGAGGGGGTGCAACAATCTCGCCGTATTCCGCTTCGCCAGCGCCACGACCGATGCCGAAAAGGCTGCGACGACGCCGTTCCTTGAAAAGGCGTGCGAGGGCGGCGAGGGAATGGGCTGCTCGAACCTCGGCTTCCGATACGAACGGGGCATCGGCGTCGCCAGGGACGAGACGCAGGCGCGGACGCTCTACATTCGTGCGTGCGAGCAGGGTGATGCCGAGGGCTGCAACAATGCGGCGATCGCCTACGACCATCCGATCGGCGGACCGCGCGACGCGGTTGCGGCGCTGGCCGCCTATCGCCGCGCGTGCGATCTCGATCGCATCGACAGCTGCTTCTGGGCGGCGGTGGCGGTGGAAAAGGGCAGCGGAACCGCAGCCGACCTTCCGCGCGCGATGAAGGATTATTCGGCGCTTTGCGATCGCGGGCACGGCCGCTCGTGCGCGGCGCAGGGATGGGCGCTCGATCAGACGCTCGGCGGAAAGGAAAACAAGGCGCTGGCCCGCACGGCCTATGAAAAGGCATGCGAGCTGAAATATGGCGGCGGATGCAATTCGCTGGGGCTGCTGCACGAATATGGGCGCGGCGGACCCGCGAATGTCGTGATCGCGGCGCAATTCTTCGATCGCGGCTGCGAGATCGGCGATGCGAACGCGTGCGTCAACATGTCGCGCCTCTATCGCACGGGACGCGGCGTCTCGCTCGATCAGGGCACCGCCATCACCTACCTCGATCGCGCCTGCGAGCTCGGCTCGGCTGCCGCCTGCAAGCAATTGCGCCGTTGAGGCTTCGGCCATTGCCAGTTCATCGGGATGGTCGTAGCCGGGAGCGATGATGCTGTTTCTTGCCCTTGCCGCCGCCGCTGCCGATCCTGCGCCGGTCGAGCGCTGCGGCTATCGCATCGTCCAGAGCTATCCGCACGACGCGACCAGTTTTACCCAGGGCCTGTTCTGGGAGGACGGGCATCTTTACGAGGCCACCGGCCAGTATGGCCGCTCGCGCGTGGCGCGGCTCGATCTCAAGACCGGCCGCGCGCTGATCCAGACGAAGCTGCCGGCCGACCAGTTCGGCGAGGGCATCACGCGCTGGCGCGACCAGATCATCGGGGTCACCTGGCAGAATGGCGAAGGCCACAGGTGGGCGATCAAGGACCTGAAGCCGCTCGGAAATTTCAGATATGAGGGTGAGGGTTGGGGCGTCACCATGGTCGGCGACAGCCTTGTTCTCAGCGATGGATCGCCGGACCTCAAGTTCTTCGATCCCGCCACCATGACGGAGCAGAAGCGTATCACCGTACGCTTCGACGGGCGCCCGCTGGCGATGCTGAACGAGCTCGAGACGATCGACGGTCAGGTCTGGGCCAACGTCTGGATGACCGATTTCATCGTCCGCATCGACCCGGCGACCGGTGAGATTGTTTCGCTGATCGATCTGGCGGGACTCAAGGCTGATGCCGGCGCGAAAGGTACTGACAGCGTCCTCAACGGCATTGCATGGGACGCGAAGAAGAAGCGCCTGTTCGTCACCGGCAAATATTGGCCCAAACTCTACGAGATCGCGCTCGCCGACTGCCGCTAGGCCCGGAGCGCCGCCTCCATCCGGGCTGCAGCGGCGTCATAGACGCGGGCTTTCAGCCCTTCGGTGATCGCCTGCGGCGTGCGATCGGGATGGCCGCCCGCAAAGGGCGGGGCGGGGTCATACTCTATCGCAAGCTGGATCGCCTGCGCGACCGCATCGCCCTTGATCCGTGCGATCAGCGTCAGCGCGAAATCCAGCCCCGAAGTCACGCCGCCGCTGGTAACGACATTTCCGTCCTCGACGATCCGCGACGCCTCATGCGTCGCGCTGACGAGCGGGAGCAGTGGGTATAGCCCCAATGGGTCGTCGCGCGCCGGCCTTCGAGCAGTCCGGCGCGGCCGAGCAGAAAGGCGCCGGTGCACACGCTCGTGACCCACCCGGCGCCCGCGGCCTGTCGCGCGATGAAATCGATCGTTGCGGTATCGCCTAGCGCGTCGGTCACGCCATGCCCGCCGGGGACACACAGGATATCGGCCTGCGGCGCAGAAGCGAAATTATGCGTCGGCAGGATCGAAAAACCGCTGTCGGTCGTGATCGGATCGAGGCTTGCCGCCGCGCCGACAAGCACCGCGCCGGGCATCCGGCAGAGCGCTTGTGCGGGTGCCGTGAAATCGAGCTGGGTGATACCCGGGAAGAGCAGGAAAACGACTGTGGTCTGCGGAGCGGTGTCGGGCATATCGGTCATGCGGATGGTCCTTCGCTGGCGTGGATCACCCAGGCGCGCGGCTCGCATCGGTTCCGCTTCCCGATGGAACTCCATCTTCAGCGCCAGTCGCGGAACGTCACCCTTCTAGTCGCGGTGCGACCGGGTGGAAAGGCTATTTGGCGGCTTCTCCGGCCGCTGCCGCCTCGTCGGCCTTCGGTGCAGTGCCGTCGCGGCTTTCGAGCATTTCTGCCGCATCGTCGAGTGCTTTTGCCTCGCTGACGGTTACGCCGCCGGGGCCGGGCTCATTGTCGGTACGGCTGCACCCCGCGAGGATCAGGGCGAAGGCGAGAACCGGCCATATGTATCGCATCGTCCGCTCCAGCGAAAAGGGGCCCCATCCGTAAAGGATGGAGCCCCCCGATAACAGCCCGAAGGCGTGCCCGCGACTTACTTCTTGTCGTTGGCTTCGGCCTTCTTGGTTTCTTCGGCGATCTTGTCGCCAGCCTTCGAGGCAGCGTCGCCCGCAGCGGCTGCGGTGCCTTCGACGACGTTGCCGGCCTTGTCGGCGGCGCCTTCGACGGCCGCGCCGGCATCCTTGGCGGCATCGGCGGTCGCATCGGCTGCGTTGCTTGCGGCGTCGGCGGCGGCATCGCCCGCGGCGGCGGCGTCGTCAGCGGCCGATGCGGCGGTGTCGGCGGCAGCGTCCTGGGTCTTTTCCGAGCAGGCGGTAAGGCTGAAAGCCGCAGCGGCCATCGAGGCGAGAATGATCTTGCGCATGGATTTTCCTTTCGAATTCCAATGGCCGGGGGACCAGCCATCAACGCAGAGAATTAGCTGCCGATCAGGGGCTTGGCAACAAGCGAGCGGAGCGGTCCGTTCCAAAAGAAAAAGGGCCGCCGGCGCGAGCCGGCGACCCCTTTTCGTCCAGCCGAAGGCCGGAAAAGAAGCTTACTTCTTGGCTTCTTCGGCAGCAGCCTTGGCGTCCTTGGCAGCGTCGGTCGCTTCCTTGGCAGCGCCGGCAGCTTCAGCAGCCTTGTCGCCAGCAGCGGCGGTGTCGCCGGCAGCGGCAGCGGCGCCTGCGTCCTTGGCAGCGTCGCCAGCGGTCGCAGCGGCGTCGGCGGCGCCTTCGGCGGCCTGCATCGCCCCGTCAGCGGCACCTTCGGTGGTTTCGGTCGCCGGGGTTTCGGTGGTGGCGGTGTCAGCAGCCTTTTCGCCGCAAGCAGCAAGGCCCATCGTGGCGGCCAGAACGAGCGACAGAGTGATCGATTTCTTCATTTTGGGAATACCCCTCTCGGTTGAATGAGCGACCGGCACAGGGACCAAATCGCTCCCGAGAACTGCCAATCGCGCGCAGAATTACCGGTTCGCCGGAATCGGCGCAACGACCTTTTTTCGGGTAGCTGGCGCGTTTCGTCGCAATTTTGCGTCGACGAGGCAGGACGCCGCGAAATCTGCGCGTCGCCGCTGGTTGACTGCATATAAAGAAATCTTTATATCTGTATCCGTGACCGAGCTGATCGATATTTTCCGGGCGCTGGCCGACCCTACGCGGCTGCGAGTCGTTGCGCTTTTGCGCGAGATGGAGCTTGCCATCGGCGAACTCGCTGCCGTGCTCGACCAGAGCCAGCCGCGCGTGTCGCGCCATGTCCGCATTCTTGCCGAGGCGGGGATTGTCGAACGGCGGCGCGAGGGAAGCTGGGTCTTCCTGCGCATTTCAGAAAATGGCCCGGTCGGCGAGATTGTCGGGCAGGCGGAAAGCTGGCCCTATTCGGCGCGCGAGGCGCTGGTCATCGCGCACGACGCGCGCCGCCTCGCCGCAGTGCGCGAGGAGCGCGCGGCCGCCGCCGCACGTTATTTCGCCGAACATGCGGCCGAATGGGATGCGATCCGCTCGCGCCACATTGCCGAGAGCGAAGTCGAGGCGGCGATGCTGGCGATGATGCACAACCGGCGGCTCGGCCATCTGGTCGACATCGGAACCGGTACGGGCCGGATGGCGGAGATTTTCGCCCCGACCGCGCGTCGCATCACCGCGCTCGATCGCAGCCCCGAAATGCTCCGTATCGCGCGCACGAAGCTTGAGGGCCAGGCGGTACCGATCGATCTGGTGCAGGGCGATTTTCTCAGCCTGCCGCTGGCCGACGCCAGTGCCGACAGCATCGTCATCCATCAGGCACTGCATTTTGCGCACGAACCCGATCGCGTGATCGCCGAGGCTGCGCGTGTGCTGCGCGGCGGCGGTCACTTGCTGATCGTCGATTTCGCGCCGCACGAGGATGAGGAATTGCGCACGCTCGGGGCGCATGCGCGCCTCGGCTTCTCCGACGCGCAGATTCGCGGCTGGTTCGCCTCGGCCGGCCTGCTGCTTGAGACAACGCAGACGCTCGAGGGTGGCGACCTCGCGGTGAAGCTGTGGCTCGGGCGGCGGCGCAGCGACGAAGATCAGACCCCCGCGACCGAGAGCGGGCAGAATAAAAGGCTTGCCGCATGACATCGAACCTGAACTCGCTTGCCGAAGCGCGCCGCGCTGCGGCCTCGCCCCTGTTCGCAAATCTGGACGGCGATATCGGCGTCAGTTTCGAATTCTTCCCGCCGAAGACCGAGAAGATGGAGGCGCAGCTGTGGGAGACCTTCCGGACGCTTGAACCCCTCGGTCCGCGTTTCGTGTCGGTGACCTATGGTGCGGGTGGATCGACCCGCGAGCGTACCCATTCGACCGTCGCGCGCATCGCTGCCGAAAGTGCGGTCGCGCCCGCCGCGCATCTGACCTGCGTCGAGGCGTCGCGCGCCGAGATCGATGAGGTCGCGCAGGCCTATTGGGACGCCGGCGTTCGGCATATCGTCGCGCTGCGTGGCGACGTGCCCGGCGGCGAGCCCTATCGCGCGCATCCCGATGGCTATGCCAATGCGATCGAACTGGTCGCGGGGCTGAAGAGGGTCGCGCCATTCGATATTTCGGTCGCCGCCTATCCCGAAGTGCATCCCGATGCGTCGTGCGCCGAAGCCGATCTCGACAATCTGAAACGCAAGCTCGATGCCGGTGCGACGCGCGCGATCACGCAATTCTTCTTCTCGCCCGAGGCGTTCCTCCGCTTTCGCGATACGGCGGCGGCGGCGGGGATCGACGCGCCGATCATTCCGGGCATCCTGCCGGTGTCGAATGTCTCGCAGACGAAGCGGATGGCCGACATGTGCGGCACCGCGATCCCGTCGTGGATGGTGTCGCTGTTCGAGGGGCTCGACGATCTGCCGGCTGCCCGCCAGCTCGTCGCCGCGACGATCGCCGCCGAGATGAGCCGCCGTCTCTATGCCGGCGGCGTGCGCGATTTCCACTTCTATACGCTCAACCGCGCCGAGCTCAGCTATGCTATCTGTCACCTTCTGGGCCTGCGCCCGCAGGCGGCGCCCGCGACGGAGAAAGCCGCATGACCGGTGCAAGAGAAGCCCTGCAGGCGGCGGCAAGGGAGCGCATCCTGCTCACCGACGGCGGCTGGGGTACCCAGATCCAGCTCAAGAAGCTGACCGAGGCCTGCTATGCGGGCAATCTCGGCCTGTCGCACGACCAGAAGGGCAACAACGACATCCTCGCGCTGACGCGTCCCGATGTCGTTACCGCGATCGGCGAATCCTATCTGGCGGCAGGGTCGGATATCGTCTCCACCAACACCTTCAGCGCGAACCGGATCAGCCAGGCCGACTATGGTGCCGAAGCGCTCGTTGCCGACATCAACATCGAAAGCGCGCGTCTCGGCCGCGAGACTGCGGTGAAATATGAGGCGCTCGACGGCCGTCGCCGCTTCGTGGCGGGTGCGGTCGGGCCGACGAACAAGACGCTGTCGCTGTCGCCCGACGTCAACAATCCGGGTTTTCGCGAGATCGATTTCGACGAGCTGAAGGACGTCTATCTGGAGCAGGTCGTCGCGCTCGCCGAGGGCGGGGCGGATTTCATCCTGATCGAGACGATCTTCGATACACTCAATGCCAAGGCCGGGATTGCCGCGACGATCGAAGCCGAAGCAAAGGTCGGCCGCGAATTGCCGCTGATGATCTCGATGACGCTCACCGATCTCAGCGGTCGCAACCTGTCGGGGCACACGGTCGAGGCGTTCTGGTATGCGGTGCGCCATGCGAAGCCGCTGACGATCGGGCTTAACTGCTCGTTCGGCGCGGCCCAGCTCCGCCCGCATGTGAAGGTCCTGTCCGAACTCGCCGATGCGCTGGTCATGGTCTATCCGAACGCGGGCCTGCCCAACGAACTCGGGGAATATGACGAGCTGCCCGAGACGACCGCCGAGCTCGTCCGCGAATGGGCCGAGCATGGTCAGGTCAACATCCTGGGCGGCTGCTGCGGTTCGACCCCGGCGCACATCGCCGCGATGGCGAAGGCGATCGAGGGGCTTCCTGCGCGGAAAATTCCCGAGGTGGCAGTACGCACCCGGCTCGCGGGGCTTGAACCCTTCACGATGGCGGCCTGAACCGTGACCGACATTCCGACATGGACGATCCGGGAGGCCGGAACCGATGATGCTGCGGCGCTCGCGCTGATCGGTGCGGCGACCTTTCTGGAAACCTTTGCCGGCATTCTGGATGGCGATGCGATTGTCGGTCATTGCGCCGCGCAGCACAGTGAGGCCGCCTATCGTGCCCATCTGGCCGCCGGCGCGCACGCCTGGATTGCCGAAGCGCAGCCGGGAGGAGCGCCGATCGGCTTCGCCCTCGTCGGCAAGCCCGATCTTGCCGCTGCGGAGGAGGGCGATATCGAACTGAAGCGCATCTATTCGCTGTCGCGCTTTCACGGGACGGGGCTTGGCGCCGCGCTGATGGCGCAGGCGCTGGAGGCCGCGAGCGGATGCCGTCGCCTTCTGCTCGGCGTCTATGCGCGCAACGAGCGTGCGCTCGCCTTTTACCGCAAACAGGGATTCGCCGATCTCGGTACCCGCCAGTTCAATGTCGGCGGCAAGCTCTACGACGATTTCGTCCTTGCCCGCCCGCTCGCCGCCTGATGACCGGAATTTTTCGATGACCACCGCTGCCTCTTCCACCTTCGTCAACATCGGCGAGCGCACCAACGTCACCGGTTCCGCGGCGTTCAAGAAACTGATCCTTGCCGACGACTACACCGCGGCGGTCGAAGTCGCGCGCCAGCAGGTCGAGAATGGCGCGCAGGTCATCGACGTCAATATGGATGAGGGTCTGCTCGACTCCGAATATGCGATGACGACCTTCCTGAAGCTCATCGCCGCCGAGCCCGACATCGCGCGGATCCCGGTGATGATCGACAGCTCGAAATGGGACGTGATCGAGGCGGGGCTGAAATGCGTTCCCGGCAAGCCGATCGTCAATTCGATCAGCATGAAGGAAGGCGAGGAGCCGTTCCTGAACCACGCCCGCAAATGCATGGCCTATGGCGCCGCGGTTGTCGTGATGGCGTTCGACGAGGTCGGGCAGGCCGATACGAAGGAGCGCAAGGTCGAGATCTGCGAGCGCGCCTACAAGCTTCTCATGACGATCGGCTTCCCGCCGGAGGATATCATTTTCGATCCGAATATCTTCGCCGTGGCAACGGGGCTTGAGGAACATGACAATTATGCCGTCGACTTCATCGAGGCGGTGAAGGAAATCCGTGTCCGCTGCCCGCACGCGCATTTCTCGGGCGGCCTTTCGAACCTGTCGTTCGGTTTTCGCGGCAACGAGACGGTGCGCCGCGCGATGCACAGCGTCTTCCTCTATTATGCGATCCCGGCCGGGCTCGACATGGCGATCGTCAACGCCGGCCAGCTCGACGTCTACGACACGATCGACCCGGAGCTCCGCACCGCGTGCGAGGACGTCATCCTCAACCGCAAGGTCGAAGGCGAGGAACTGAGCCCCACCGAGCGCCTCATCGCGCTTGCCGAACGCTATAAGGGCACCAACGCTGCGCAGGAAAAGGCGGCCGAGGAATGGCGCGGCTGGGAGGTGCGCAAGCGGCTCGAACATGCGCTGGTCAAGGGCATCGACGCGCATATCGTCGACGATACCGAAGAGATGCGGCAACAGATGGACCGACCGATCGAGGTGATCGAAGGCCCGCTGATGGACGGAATGAACGTCGTCGGCGACCTGTTCGGATCGGGCAAGATGTTCCTGCCGCAGGTCGTGAAGTCGGCGCGCGTGATGAAAAAGGCGGTCGCGCACCTGTTGCCCTTCATCGAGGCCGCGAAGGAACCCGGCGCGAAGGGCAAGGGCAGGGTTGTGATGGCGACCGTCAAGGGCGACGTCCACGATATCGGCAAGAACATCGTGGGGGTCGTGCTCCAGTGCAACGGATTCGAGATCGTCGACCTGGGCGTGATGGTGCCGTGGAGCAAGATCCTCGAGGCGGCGAACGAGAATGATGCCGACATGATCGGCCTCTCGGGTCTGATCACGCCGTCGCTCGACGAGATGGTGACGGTGGCCGAGGAAATGCAGCGCGCGGGCATGACCATGCCGTTGCTGATCGGCGGCGCGACGACGTCGAAGGTCCACACCGCGCTGCGGATCGATCCCGCCTATCAGGGGCCGGTGCTCCATGTGCTCGACGCGAGCCGCGCGGTCGGTGTCGCGACGTCGCTGGTCAGCGACACCGGGCGCGATGCTTATGTGCAGGGTTTCAAGGACGATTATGCACACGTCCGCGACGTGCGCGCGGGCAAGGGGCAGAGCGTGCTGCTGAGCCTCGAAGAGGCGCGCGCCAACTATTACGACGCCTATCTCAGCGACAAGCCCGCACCGCCGTTGCAGCCGGGGCTGCATCGCTTCGACGACTGGTCGCTCGAGGACCTGCGCGAATGCATCGACTGGACGCCCTTCTTCCGCGCATGGGAGCTCCATGGCACTTACCCCTCGATCCTCGAGGATGATGTCGTCGGTGAAACCGCGGTGGCGCTCAAGGCGGATGCCGACGCGATGCTCGACAAGCTCATTGCCGAAAAATGGCTGACTGCCCGCGGTGTCTGCGCCTTCTGGCCCTGCGCGCGCGACGGCGACAGCGTCACGATCCATATCGCCGACGAGGAACGCCATGTGACGCTCCCCTTCCTCCGCCAGCAGATCAAGAAGAGCCGCGACCGCGCCAATATGTGCCTCGCCGACTTCATCGATCCGGCCGGCGACTGGATGGGCGGCTTTGCGGTGGGCATCCACGGCATCGAGCCCTATTCGGAGCGCTTCCGCGCCGACAAGGATGATTATTCGGACATCCTGCTGAAAGCGCTCGCCGACCGTTTTGCCGAGGCTTTTGCCGAGCGGCTGCACCAGCATGTCCGTACTGAATTATGGGGCTATGCGCCCGGCGAGCAACTGACCAACGAGGCGCTGATCAAGGAAGAATATCGCGGTATCCGTCCGGCGCCCGGCTATCCAGCGTGCCCCGATCACAGCCTGAAGCCGATCCTGTTCGACCTGCTCGCGGCGGGCGACAATGCCGGCCTGGTGTTGACCGAAAGCTTTGCGATGCTGCCGACGGCGGCGGTCAGCGGCTTCTATTTCGGCCATCCCGAAAGCCAGTATTTCGGCGTTGCGCGGATCGGGAGCGACCAGCTCGAAGATTATGCGCAACGCCGCGGGGTCGACCTCGAGACCGCGACGCGGTGGCTCCGTCCGAATCTCGATTAACCGGCCATGGCGCGCCTGTCCGATAAGGGGACAGGCGCGCGGTTAACCAGCTTCGCCAACGACTTGCGCCGCGATAACGGCTATGGTCGGGCCATGCTCAAGCTGATCCTCCGCCGGCCGTTGCTGCCGCTGCTCGCCCTTCCATTGCTTCTTGCGCCGGTGCCGCTGCCCGCGCAGACGAGCGATGCGCCCTTCAGCGTCGATGGTCGCGGCTTCGGACGGCTGCAGGATGCGGTCGACGCGATCGGCGACGGCGAGGGCACGATCCGCATCGCCCCCGGTTATCACCGCGACTGTGCGGTCCAGACGGCGGGCCGCATCGCTTTCGTCGCGGCGGAGCCCGGCCGTGCGATCTTCGACGGCGTGACCTGCGAGGGCAAGGCGGCGCTCGTGCTGCGCGGCAATGGCGCGCGCGTCGATGGCATCGTCTTCCAGAACATGCGTGTGCCCGACGGCAACGGCGCCGGCATCCGGCTCGAGAAGAGCAATCTGGAGGTCGTCAATTCGATGTTCCGGAGCAGCGAGGAAGGTATTCTCACGGCCGACGATCCCGACAGCATGTTGACGATCGACCGCTCGACCTTCTCGCGCCTCGGCCGCTGCGACCGCGGGCTCAGCTGCGCACATAGCGTTTATACCGGCCTCTATGGCCGCGTCGTCGTGACGCACACGCGTTTCGACAAGGGCACGGGCGGCCATTATCTCAAGACCCGCGCAAAGCAGGTCGAGATCAGCGATAACAGTTTCGACGATACGCAGGGCACCGCGACCAATTACATGATCGACCTGCCGTCTGGTTCGGTCGGCAGCATCACGAACAATCTGTTCGTGCAGGGCCGCGACAAGGAAAATTATTCGGCGTTCATCGCTGTCGCGGCCGAAGATCGCGGCAATCCGTCGCGCGGCCTGTCGATCAGCGGCAACCGCGCGAGCCTGCCCGCCGACACGGGGCGCAAATCCTTCTTCGTCGCCGACTGGAGCGGCGAGGCGCTGGCGATCGGCGCGAACCAGCTCGGGCCGGGCCTGCAGCGCTTCGAAAAGCGCTGAGGCCTATGCCTCGCCGCGCGTTTCGATGAGCGATGCGGCGAGGGCTTCGGCGGGGGTCTTGCCGCCCCACAGCACGAACTGGAACACCGGGTAAAAGCGCTCGCATTCGTCGATCGCGCTTTCGATCAGCGTCTCGGTGAGGTCGAGCGGCAATTGTGCGTCGCTGCCGAGCAGCATGCCGTGACGGAACAGGATCGTGCCGCTGTTCGACCAGAGTTCGAAGTGGCCGAGCCATAGTTGCTCGTTGATCATCGCCAGCGCTTCGTGTGCAACGGCGCGCTTGTCCTCGACGACGCGGATGTCGGGAAAGGCCAGCAGCTGGATCACCCCGTCGTCGGGGCGCCACACTGCGCGCAGCTCATAGGTTGTCCAGCTGCCCTGTGCGGTTGCGACGATCTCGTCCTCGCCGACCATCTCGTGCGGCCAGTCGTGCGCAGCGAAATAGGAAGCGATCATGTCGATCGGCGCCGCTTCCTGGCTATCATCATCGTCGTAGATATCGTCGCTCATGCGAGCGCCCTTAGACCGAAAGCGGCCGAGACGCGAGTCCGCGTCCCGCCGCTTTCGGGGACTGTCCTGTGCATAAACGGGCTTGCGTCAGGCCTTGGGCTTGCGTGGGGCAGGCTTTGCGGCCGGCTTGGCAGCGGGCTTCGCTGCCGCCTTGGGAGTGGCGGCGGGCTTGGCGGCCCCTTCCAACTTGTCGAGACGCGCCTTCAGCGCTTCGGCTTCGCCGCGCGCCTTCGCGGCCATTTCCTTCACCGCCTCGAATTCCTCGCGGCTGACGAAGTCCATGCGGCCGACGAATTCCTTCGCGCGCTCGCGCATCGCGGCCTCGGCCTCGCGGCCGGCGCCGGCGACGGTTCCGGCGATGCCGTTGATCATCTTGGCCAGATCGTCGAAAATCCGGTTTTCGCTTTGCATTTCATTTCCTTCCAGGGGGAGAACCCCTTGCCCTTTATCCTATCTGGGTAGTCGCGGCGGGGACGACAACCCCCTTGTTCTCCGCATCCGGATTGCGCTGGTCGATCTGGAAGTTGAGGATCGTCGCGAAACAGAGCCAGGCGATATAGGGCAGGAGCAGCCACGCGGCGGCCTTGCGGATCGGCGAAAAGGCAAAGAAGGTCGCGACCGTCACCATCAGGATGAAGATGATCAGATACAGCGCACTCGTCACCTGGTGTGCGCCGAAGAAGAGCGGCGACCAGGCGAAATTGGCGATCAGCTGGACGAAGAACAGCAGCAGTGCAAAGCCGCGCCCCTTCGCGCCGCGCGCGTGGAGCACCATCGCAAGCGACAGGCCCATGCAGATATAGAGGATCGTCCACGCGACCCCGAAAACCCATCCTGGCGGAACGATGCTTGGCAGGTCGAGCGCGGCGAACCACCGGTTGCTGTAGCCGCTGTTCGACAGCAGGCCCATCGCGGTGCCGATCAGCACGATCGACGGCACGGTGACCATCGCCCAGCGCCAATAGGACATGCGTAACTGGCCGGGCGTAGCAATCTCGGTCATGCGGATATGGTCCCTGAATCCTTGAACGCGTCTGCGATTCTGCGGTGAACAGATGTCGCGGCTGTTATTTCCGCCGTCAAGCGCTTCGCCGCATCGCAGCAATCAGGAATTCGACATTGCCTTCGGGTCCGGTGATCGGGCTTTCGACCAGATCGAGCACATCCCAGCCTTCGCCGTTCAGCCAGTCGCGAACCTCGCTGCAGACGCGTTCGTGCACCGCGGCGTCGCGCACCACGCCCCTTTTGCCGACCTCGTGCCGTTCGGCCTCGAACTGGGGTTTGATCAGCGCCACCATGCGCGCGCCGTCCTTCGCGAAGCTCATCGGCACCGGCAGCACCTTGGACAGCGCGATGAAGCTCGCATCGCAAACGATCAGATCGACCGGTTCCGGGATGTGGTTAGATGTCAGGGTGCGCGCGCTGGTCTGTTCGTGCACGATCACACGTTCGTCCTGCCGCAATTTCCAGGCAAGCTGGTTGGTGCCCGAGTCCACTGCATAGACGCGCGCGGCGCCGCGGCTCAGCAATACGTCGGTGAAGCCGCCCGTCGACGATCCGACGTCGATCGCGATCGCGCCGGTGACGTCCCAGCCGAGATGCGTCAGCGCATGATCGAGCTTGATCCCGCCGCGCGACACCCACGGATGGTCGCGGCCCTTCACGCTGACTTCGGCATCGTCCGCGATCTGCTGTCCGGCCTTGTCGATCTTGCGGTCGCCGACGAAGGCGAGTCCGGCGAGAATCAGCGCCTGCGCACGCGTCCGGCTTTCGACGAGGCCGCGGTCGACGAGCAGCTGGTCCGCGCGCTGCTTTGCCATCAGCCGCCGGCCTTGCCGGTCAGCAGGCCGGGGGTAAGGATCTGCGGCAGGATCTCGGGCTCCGCCGCGTCCGGTTTGTACCAGAGATAGAGCGGCACGCTGTTGCGGCCATGCTCGGCAAGCGTGCGCGTGATGACCGGGTCGCCGTTGGTCCAGTCGCCGACGAGCGTCAAGACGCCGGCCTTGTCGAATGCCGCCTGCACCGCTTCCCGGTTGATCGCGCCCGCTTCGTTGGCCTTGCACGACAGGCACCAGTCGGCGGTGAAATAGACGAAGACCGGCTTGCCTGACGCCCGCGCCTTCGCAAGCGCCTCCGGGGTAAAAGTATCGCCGCGCACTTCGGCCGACGCTGCGGATGGGGTGGCCGTTCCCACCTGGTAAGCAAGGGCGCCCACGGCGACCAGCGGGACCAGCAGCAACAGTTTGCCGACGTGCCCGCGGTCGGGCCCTTTCATCCAATGACGATAGAGTCCGACGAAGCCGACGCTGGCGGCGAGAGCGCTGATCAAATCGCCCCAGCGCAAGCCTTCCACCTGCTGCGTCAGCAGCCAGCCAAGCGCCACGGCCGTCAAACCCATCGGCACGGCCATCCATTTGCGGAAGGTTGCCATCCATGGCCCGGGTTTCGGCAGGCGGTTGCGAAGGCCGGGAACGAACCCGACGGCGAGGAAGGGAAGGGCAAGGCCGAGGCCGAGGCCGCCGAAGACCGGCAGCGCTGCCCACGCTGGCAGCACGAGCGTCGCGCCGAGCGCTGCGCCCAGCAAGGGCCCGCTGCACGGCGTCGCGACGAAGGCTGCAAGCGCGCCGGTCCAGAAGCCGCCCGCCGCGCCGCCCTGACTTGCGAGCTTCTGGCCGCCACCGAACGACGGCAGCTCATAGGCGCCCGCAAGGTTGAGCGTGATGGCGACGGCAAGGAGCATCAGGATGAACACGCTGACCGGGTGCTGCAGCTGGAAGGCCCAGCCGACCTGCTCGCCCGCCGCCCGCAACGCCAGCAACGCCCCGCCGAGCAGCAGCGCCGTGACGACGGCGCCCGCAGTATAGGCGAGCGCCTCGACCTTGGCGTCGCGGGCATCGCCGCCGGACCGGGCGAGGCTCAGCGCCTTCAGGCTCAGGATCGGAAAGACGCAGGGCATCAGGTTGAGGATCAGCCCGCCGAGGATCGCGCCGCCGAGCGCGGTCCAGAAAAGTGCCATATCGATCCCGCTGCCGCGCATCGCGATCGGCTCGCCCGCGGCAGGCACGGTTCCGGGGTTGAAATCGACCGTCAGCCCGCGCCCGTCACCCGACTTCACCAGTGCCGCCACCGGCCCTGCCGCGTCGCCCTTCGCGCGGGTCTCGATGACGATCCAGTCGCCGTTGCGGCTGAAGCGTTGCGGCGCGGCATAGTCGGCGACATTCTGGGTTTCGAGAAACAGGTGCGGCGCGTCGAGCGCGGTTCCTTCCGGTAGCGGAACCGCAAAGCGCAAGATTTCTCCCTTGCGTTCCCATGTCCCCGGCCGGTCGAGCGGCTGCGGCAATCTGGCGCGCCACTGGTCGAATTGGGTGCGCGAAGCGGCTCCGATTTTCCCGTCGCCGGCTTTCATGGCAACCGAAATCACGGCCTTTTCGGGCACGCACAATTTGTCGGAACAGACGAGCCACCGCGCGAGGCCGGTCAGGGTCAGGTCGGTGCCCGGCGCGATGCTCCGGTCGACCTGCACATCGGCAAGCAAGGCATAGGGATGTTCGTAGGCATGGTTCATCATGCCAAACAGGGTGAGCGCCTCGGGCACCGGATAGCGGAACGGGGCGACGGTCACGCCCTCGGGCAGATTCCATTCAACCTCGAGCCCGAAACCCGCATCGCCACCGTTCAGCCAGTAACCGTGCGAGCCCTTGTCGGGGGTCATCGTCAGCGCGACCGACGTTGTACTGCCGGGCGCGGGGGCGGGTGATTCGGCGACAAGTTTCGCCGTCATGTGCGGGGTCTGCGCGCGGGCAGGAGCCAGTGCCAGCCCAATCAGCGCCAAAAGGGCCAATATCGCGCGCAAAACTGTCATAAAAACCTGTCTAGGCAATTCCAAGATCCGCCTGCCGCCGTTCATCGTCTAAGGCTTGCCATATAGGCGGCTTTCGACGAGAGGACAGCCCGCGCTGACGACCCCCTATCGGAGATGCTGCCCCGTGACGTTCAAATATCTGACCACCGCCCTCGCCGCTGCTCTTTCGGTTGCCGGAACCGGTGCGGTTATCGCGCAGGATTCCGCTCCGCAGGCCGCTAGGGTGACGGCAGCGACACCCGCGCCGAAACTCGTCATCGCGATTTCCGTCGATCAGTTCTCGGCCGACCTCTTTGCCGAATATCGCAGCCATTTTACCGGCGGTCTTGCCCGGCTCGCGCAGGGCGTGGTTTTCCCTTCGGGCTATCAATCCCATGGCGCGACCGAAACCTGCCCCGGTCATTCGACGATCCTGACCGGCAATCACCCCGCGCACACCGGGATCATTGCCAACAACTATTTCGACCTGTCGGTCGCGCGCGAGGACAAGCGCATCTATTGCGCCGAGGACGAAACCCTGGCCGACACCAGCTCCAAGAGCGGCAAATATGCAGCTTCGGTGAATCACCTGCTGGTTGCCACGCTGGGCGACTGGATGAAGGCGGCGAATCCGAAAGCGCAGGTCGTCTCGGTCGCTGGCAAGGACCGCGCGGCGATCATGATGGGCGGGCGCAAGGCCGACGAACTGATGTGGCTGACGCCGACGGGGCTGACCAGCTTTCGCGGCGTTGAGCTGTCGCCGACGGCCCAGAAGGCGAGCGGCGTTATCGCGGCGGCCATCGCCGCGCCGCGCCTGGCGCTCACGCTGCCCTCCGACTGTGCCTCGCACGATATCGCGATCCCTATCGGCACCAAGGGTGTCACCGTCGGGACCGGTCGCTTCCAGCGCGACGGCGGCGATTTTCGCCGCTTCATGGCGTCGCCCGAAGCCGACGGTGCGGTGCTCGCCACCGGTGCCGCCCTGCGCGCCGCCCGCAAGATGGGCGAGGGCGATACGACCGATCTGCTGATTCTGGGCCTGTCGGCGACCGACTATATCGGTCACGGTACGGGTACCGAGGGTAGCGAAATGTGTATGCAGATGCTGGCGCTCGACCGCGAGCTCGGCGACTTCTTCGCGCGCCTCGACGCGACGGGGATCGACTATATGGTCATGCTGACCGCGGACCATGGCGGGCACGACATTCCCGAACGCAATCGCCAGAATGCCTGGCCTGCGGCCGAGCGGGTCGATAGCGCACTCGATCCGGACGCGATGGGCAAGGCCGTTGCCGAGAAGCTCGGTCTGCCGCAGCCGCTGCTCTATAGCGACGGGCCCTTCGGCGACATGTATCTGTCGAAGGCGCTGACGCAAGCGCAGCGCAAGGCTGCGCTTGCCGAATTTGTCGCGCGGTTCAGGGCGCATCCGCAGGTCGAGGCCGTCGTCACGGGCGAAGAGCTCGCGAATTATCCGATCTCGAAGCGCGCGCCGGATACCTGGACGCTGATGGACAAGCTCCGCGCCTCGTATAATCCGCAGCGCTCGGGCGACTTCCTCGTCGTGCTGAAGCCGCGGGTCACGCCGATCCCCGAATCGGGCATGGGCTATGTCGCGACGCACGGATCGGTGTGGGATTATGACCGGCGGGTGCCGATGCTCTTCTGGCGCAAGGGATTGAACGGATTCGAGCAACCGAATGCCGTAATGACGGTGGACATCCTGCCGACGCTCGCGTCGGTGATCGGTGTGCCGCTCGATATGAACAAGATCGACGGCCGCTGTCTCGACCTGATTTCGGGTCCCGAGAGCAGCTGCCGCTAAACAGAAAACGGGACGAAATGACGAAGAGTTTGACGAAGTTCGCCGGCCGGATGCTGCTGGTCGGTTGCGGGAATATGGCGGGCGCGATGCTCGACCGCTGGCTGGCGGCCGGGCTCGATCCCGCGAGCGTCGCGATCGTCGATCCGTTTGCGGCACCGCGCGCGGGGATTTCGCACCATGCCTCACTCGCGGAGTGGAAAGAGGCGGGTGGCAGCGCCGACTGGATCATGCTCGGCATGAAGCCGCAGCAGCTTGGCGAGGTCGCGGACGATCTCGCTTCCTCCATGGCCGGTGGCGTCCATCTGCTCTCGATTCTGGCCGGCGTATCACTCGCCGATCTGGCGCAGCGCTTCCCCGATGCCAGGGCGCAGGTGCGGATACTTCCGAATCTGGCGGCACGGATCGGCGCGGGCGTGTCGGCGGTCGCCAGCCTCGGCGACGCTGACGAGGCGGCTGTCACCTCGCTGCTGAAACCGCTCGGCACCGTTGTCGCGCTCGCCGACGATTCGACGATGGACCTGGTCACGGCCTTCACCGGCAGCGGCCCGGCCTTTGTCTTCCGCCTGATCGAATCCTATGCCGCCGCCGGCGAGCGGCTCGGCCTTGCGGCCGACGATGCGCTGAAGCTGGCGATCGCGACTTTCGGCGGCTCGACCGCACTTCTTGCCGACAGCGGCGAGAAACCGGGTACGCTGATCGCACAGGTCGCAAGCAAGGGCGGGACCACGCAGGCGGGGCTCGACGTGCTCGACAGCGATGGCCAGCTTGCCGCTCTGCTGACCAATGTCCTCCGCGCCGCGCGCGACCGCGGGCGCGAACTCGCGGACATCGCGCGCGGAGAGGGTTAGGGCTCGCCGCCCAGCCGCGCGGCCCGCGTCCGTTCGCGCGGCGTCATCAGGGCCTCGGTGACGTGCCAGAAGCCCGTCACCGCCTGCTGGCCGGCGTGGGTGTAGGCGCGGCTCATTGCATCGCGGAGCTGCGCGAATATCGCCGCCTCGACCGCCCGCCCGCCGGGGGTGAGGCGCAGTTCCTTCTGCCGCCTGTCGCGGTTTCCGGGGCGCGTGGTCAGATAGTCGCGCGCCTCGAGCTCCTTCACCACGCGGCCGAGCGATTGTTTGGTGATGCCAAGCAGCGCGAGAAGGTCCGAAATCGTGATCCCCGGCGCACGCGCGATAAAGTAGAGAGCACGATAGTGCGCGCGGCCCAGCTCGTTTTCCGAGAGCCGTGCGTCGATGGTGCGCCACAACGCGCCATGCCCGAAAAACAGATATTCGATGCCGCGACGAACCTCCTCCTCGCGCAAGAAAAGGGCAGAGGCAGCGGGTACTTGTGAAAGAAAATTTTCATCCGGCATAGTCACTACCGTTGCGCCGCGCGCCCGCTTTTGGCAAGAGGCGCGCACGTTTCAGCCCGATTCCACAGGTGTTTTTGCCATGCTCGCTCCCGCTTTCGCCCGCCTTCCGCACCCGAACCCGACGGCGGACGAGGTACGCGCGGCGGCGATCGCGGATCCGGTCTTCGGGCGCGTCTTCACCGATCATATGGTGTCGATCCGTTATTCGGAAGCGAAGGGCTGGCATGATGCGCAGGTGATGCCGCGCGGTCCGCTCTCGCTCGATCCGGCGACTGCCGTGCTCCATTATGCGCAGGAAATTTTCGAAGGGCTGAAGGCCTACCGTCTCGACGACGGGTCGATGGCGCTGTTCCGGGTCGAGGCCAATGCGGCGCGTTTCAATGCGAGCGCGCGCCGCATGGCGATGGCCGAAATTCCTGAAGAGCTGTTCATCGGCGCGGTGAAGGCGGCGGTCGAGGCTGATGCCGACTGGTTTCCGCCGGTCGCGGGTGGCGCGCTCTACCTTCGCCCCTTCATGTATGCGAGCGAGGTGTTCCTCGGCGTGAAACCTGCGTCCGAGTATCATTTTCTCGTCATCGTCTCGCCCGTCGGCAATTATTTCAAGTCGGGCGCCCCGGCGGTGTCGCTGTGGGTGTCGGAGGATTATACCCGCGCCGCGCCGGGCGGCACCGGCGCCGCCAAATGCGGCGGCAACTATGCGGCGAGCCTGATCGCGCAGCAGGAAGCGATCGCGAAGGGCCACGACCAGGTCGTTTTCCTCGACGCCGCCGAGCACCGCTGGATCGAGGAACTGGGGGGCATGAACATGTTCTTCGTCTTCGACGACGGCAGCGTCGTGACCCCGCCGCTGACCGGCACGATCCTGCCCGGCATCACCCGCGATGCGATCATCACGCTCGCCCGCGATGCCGGACTGGTCGTTCGCGAGGAGCCCTATTCGATCGACCAGTGGCAGGCCGATGCAGAGAGCGGCAAGCTGACCGAAAGCTTCGCCTGCGGCACCGCCGCGGTGGTGACTCCGGTGGGCAAGGTGACGCGCGGGGAAACGAGCTTCACGATCGGCGCGGGCGGTCCGGGGCAGGTCACGACGACGCTCAAGGACAAGCTCGTCGGCATCCAGCGCGGCCTTGCGGCCGATCCGCACGGCTGGGTCACGCGCCTCTAAGCCCTTTCTTGCAATAACCGGCGGCGCGTTCTAGAGCGCGCGTCGCACCGGCCGTTGGGGCGTAGCCAAGCGGTAAGGCAGCGGTTTTTGGTACCGCCATGCGCAGGTTCGAATCCTGCCGCCCCAGCCAGCCGGTGCGCTTCCGAAAGCTCAGGCCGATCCTTCGGCACGCCTCGTCAACAGCGCGTCCCAGCGCTGTCGTAACTCTGCCGCGCTTCCGGTTCCGAACACATAGCGGTCGGGCCGGACCAGTACGGCTTCGGCGTCATGAGCATCAAGCCAGGCGCGCAGTGCGGGCCGGAAAGGCTCAAGGCGCGGATCGTCAACCTCCCGTTCGAGCAGCAGGGCTTCCGCCGCCAGCATGTCGTCGAACCGGACGTCGCTGGTGCAGGGCTGCGCGAAATAGCTGCCGGCACCGGGGCTGCCCTTCATTATCAGGCCGTCGCTGATCGGCGGGAAGGCCGGCGGCCCCGCGGGCCCCTGGCCGGCCTTGTGCGCGGCGATCATCTGGCGGTCGCGTTCCGCGGCGGCGCCGGGGTCGGCAATGCAAACCGTGCGGCCCATCATGATTGCAAGGCCGATCGTGCCGCGCAGGTTCGGCTCGCGTTCGGGTTGATAAGTGTCGAGCAGCGCGTCGGGCGCGCCGTCGGTCAGGATCGCCGCAAGCTTCCACGCCAGATTGGCGGCATCGCGGACTCCCGAGCACAGACCCTGACCGGCAAAGGGCGGCATCTGGTGCGCGGCGTCCCCGGCCAGCAACACACGCCCCGCGCGCCAGCGTTCGGCGACACGCGCGCGAAAGGTATAGACCGCCTTCCGTTCAAAACGGACCGCCCCGTCGACGTTCCAGGGTTCCATCAACCGGGCGATCGATGCGTCGCTTGCAACCTCGTCCGGCTCTTCTCCCGGCTTGATCATGAACTCCCAGCGATGGCGTCCTTCGCCCATCAGCACGCAGGTCGTCGGGCGTGCGGGATCGCAGATCTGCAGATTGACCGACGGCAGGCGCGACGCATCCTGAACCAGCGTATCGATGACCAGCCACGGCTCCTCGAACCCCAGATCGTCGAAACCGATACCCGCCGCCTTGCGCACCGGGCTGCGCGCGCCGTCGGCGCCGACAAGATAATGCGCGCGGACCGTCCGTTCGCCTTCGGGTGTCGCGAAATGCGCCTCGATGCCCCCGTCGTCTTCGGCGAAGCCCGTCATCTCCCATTCGGAGCGCAGTTCGGCGGGGTCGGCGAGCCGCGCCCGCAACGCCGCCTCGACAGACGGCTGGTGGATCATGTTCGATGCGGGCCAGCCCCCGGATGCTATCCGGTCGGCGCCGTCGAAGCGCAGCAACACTTCGCCCGCGGCGTTCAGAAAGTCATAGCGCGTCGTACGCCGGCTGCCCGCCATGATGGTGTCGGCGGCCCCGACCTCCTGAAAGACCCGCATGATCTCGTGATCGACATGCGCCGCGCGGGGCAGGGGATAGATATCGGCATCCTTCTCGGCGACGATTGTCCGTACGCCGCGTTTCGCGAGCAGCAATGCGAGCGTAACTCCGGTCGGGCCGCCGCCGACGACCAGCACGTCGCAGTCATGCACCATCGGTCAGGCCTCCGCCGCCATCGTGCCTTCGATATGGCCGAGCCCGTCGATCTCGCAGCGGACGACGTCGCCGCTCTTCAGGAACTGCCGCGGGTCCATCGCCGCGCCGATGCCGCCGGGGGTGCCGGTGAAGATCAGGTCGCCGGGCTCCAGCGTCATCGCCGCCGACAGATGTTCGATCTGCTGCCAGAGGTCGAAGACGAGGTGCCGCGTGTTCGAATCCTGCCTTTTCTCGCCATTGACGGAACAGCGGAGACCGAGCGCGTGCGGATCGGGTATTTCGTCGGCGGTCGTGATCCACGGCCCGATCGGCGCGTGCGTGTCGAAGCTCTTGCCGAGCGACCATTGCGGCGTCGCGTGCTGCCACATGCGTTCGGTGACGTCGTTGCCGACGCAATAACCGAAGATATGGTCCGCGGCATCTGCCGCCGCGATATGTTTGCCGCGCTTGCCGATCACCGCGACCAGTTCGACCTCATAGTCGGCGGTCATCGTGTTCCTCGCGATCAGGATCGGATCGAAAGGCCCGTTGATCGAGGTCTGCGCCTTGGTGAACCAGACCTGCCGCTGCGGCGTCTCCATCTTCGACTCCGCGATATGATCGGCATAGTTGAGCCCGATCGCGAAGATCTTGCCCGGGCGGAGCACCGGCGCCAGCAGATGCACATCGGCGAGCGCGATGCCGCTGCCGCCTTGCGCTTCGAACGCGGGGCGCTGCTCGCTCCAGCGCGCGATGGCGTCGATCATCGTGCCGTCGAAACCGGCGTCGACGATGCGGCCTTCGCGGACGATGCCGACGCGCGGGCTTCCGTCCCGATCATAGGTGGCGAGTTTCATGCGGGATTTCCTTTGGGCGTGCGGCGAAAGAGCCGTTTGAAACGAAGGACAAGTGCGGTGATGAACGAGACGAGGCCGGGCGGCGGCGGCCGCTTGCCCGCGAACATCGGGTGCGGCGCGCCCCACTGGACGTCGAGCAGAGCTGCCATCGGCATGATGTTCGGCGGGTCGGCGGCGGTCAGCAGGTCGCCGTCGGTCCAGTGCTCAAGTTCGTGGCCCCACGGGTCTTTCCAGTAATCGAAGATCTGGCTGCCCATGATGTGCCGCCCGACGCCCCACGCCGCCTCGCGCTTCCTGTCCTTCAGGTGGCGGTGGCCGATCATCAGGTCGTCGAAATGGGCAACTTCGAACGCGGCGTGGAGGAAGCCCGGCTTCTGCGGCAGCTGGGCGAGGAACAATGTATGATGATCCGACGGCCGGTCGCCGCGATCGCAGCGCATGAAGGCGCCGACCGGTACGCCCTTCGCCGCCTCGACCTCGTCGGAGGTCAGGAAACCGAAGCGGTCCTTGTACCATTTCTCCGAGGTCCGGAAGTCGGACACATTCAGCACGCAGTGACCGATCCGGTGAATATGGGCAGGCCCCCGGTCGAGCCGGACGAGCGCGCGGATCCGCGGCTTTTCGGTCGCGCTGTTGCGCGGATCCCCGGGCGGCGGCGATACCGCGTCCGCCTCCGCCTGCCCCGCGATCACCTCGACCGTAAAGCCGTCGGGATCGGTGAGCCGGACGACATGGCCGCCGCCGGGGTCGCCCAGCGGCTCGACCGCAAGGCCTTCCCTCGCCGCGAGCGTCTCGAGGTCGGCGACGCTCGCCGCGCGCAGGGCAAGCCCGGCGAAGCGGGGTTCGCCGCGCTCGCTCATGTGCAGGAACGGACGTCCGTCGTTGCCACGGCCATAGAGCCGGCCGTTCTCCACGAAGCTGTCGAAACCGAAGTCCGTGAGAAACGCCTGCATGACATCCAGGTCGGGCACGTTGAAGCGGACATGCGCGATGTCCTCGACGCGTATGATGCTCATGGCGACGGTTTCTCCCGATGCCCGGACGGAGCCGAGTCGTAAATGACTATCTGGTCAACTATGCTAACTTGACTAAATGGTCAAGTTGTTCCATCGCCTCGCCATGGCATCGACCGCACCGCTCGCGCCCCGCGCCCAGCGCACCCGCACCGCCTTGCTGGCCGCAGGCCTCGACCTATTGTCGGAAAAGCCGATCGACGCGCTGTCGATCGACGAAGTCGTGCTGCGCGCGGGCGTCGCCAAAGGCAGCTTCTTCAATCATTTCGACGACAAGGCGGCCTTCGGCCAGGCGGTCGGCGCTGTCGTCCGCGAGGAGCTGGAGGCATGGATCGGGCGCGCGAATGCCGGCGTTGTCGATCCGGTCGAGCGGCTCGCAGGCGGGATGGCGACGGCGTTCCGCTTCGCGCTGGAAGAACGGACGAAGGCCATCGTGATGCTGCGCAGCCTGTCGGGGGTCACGACGCGCGCGCATCCGCTCAACCGCGGCGTCGTTGCCGATCTGGATGCGGTCGAAGCGATGGGGCTGCTCGGCCCCGAGGCGGCGCGCGGCGGGGTCCGTTACTGGATCGGACTCTGCCAGGTCGCGATGCTCAACATCATCGAACGTCCGCCCGAAGCGGGCGAGGGCAGTGTGCGGCTGCACGACATGATCGTCCTCGGCCTCTGCGGGCTGGGCATCGATGCGGCGAAAGCGCGCGAAACGGCTGCGCGCGCTTCGACGGTCTGATCGGTCTGTAACGGGAAAGGCTGGCCTTGCCAGCGGACCTTTATCCCCCGCCCGCCGCACTTGGCGGCTGCGACGGGGGAACAGGTTGTTTGTGCACGATGAGAACATTAGGGGAACAAAATGGTCCCGTCAAGCCTTTGGCCTCACTTTTCTGTGAAGCAGGGGCGTTGCGTGCTTGCCATGCCCGCTACTTGACGTAAGCGTAAAGTAGCTAGCGAAGGGAGAGTGGCATGAGCAAGGATCCGCAATATGACCTGACAGGGCGCGTGGCGCTCGTCACCGGGGCCTCCTCGGGCCTTGGCGCGGGATTTGCCAAAGCTCTTGCAGCCGCGGGTGCGAAGGTCGTGCTTGCCGCGCGCCGCGCCGACAAGCTTGCGGAGCAAGTGGCGGCGATCGAGGCGGCCGGCGGGCAAGCGGTCGCGGTCAGCATGGACGTGACCGACGAGGCCTCGACCAAGGCGGCCTATGACGCGGCGGAAGCCGCCTTCGGCACGGTCGATACTATCGTCGCCAATGCCGGCGTCGCGACCGAGAAGATGGCGATGAGCCTTGGCGTCGACGAGGTCGACTTTCTGCTCGCCGCGAATGTCCGCGGTGTTTTCCTGACCGCCACCGAGGGCGCGAGGCGGCTCGACGCTGCCGGCAGCCGCGAAAGGCAGAACGGCCGCATCGTCCTGATCGGATCGATCACGGCCGAGAAGGTCTTTCCGGCAACCTCGGTCTATGGTGCGACCAAGGCTGCGGTCCGCCACCTCGGCAAGGCGCTCGCGCGCGAATGGGCGCGGCGCGGGATCAGCGTGAACGTGATCCAGCCCGGCTATTTCGAATCCGAAATGACGGCCGAACTGTTCGACAGCGAGGTCGGCGCGCAGATGGTGAAGAGCTTCCCGCGTCAGCGGATGCGCCCGCCGAGCGATCTGCACGCGCCGCTGCTGCTGCTCTGTTCGGACGCCGCGCTGGGGATCACCGGCAGCGTGATCACCGTCGACGACGGGCAGACGCTGTGAGTGAGCTGCTGGTCGAAAGCCGCGGTGCGGTCGAGATCGCGACGCTCAACCGCCCCGAACGCCTGAATGCGCTCAGCGAAGGGCTGGTCGACGAACTCAACACCTATTTCGGCGGCCTTGCCGACCGCAAGGAGGTGCGCGTCGTCATCCTTCGCGGCGCGGGGCGCGGTTTCTGCGCCGGGCTCGATATTCAGGAGGATCGTTCGACCGACGAGACCGCGGTGTTGCGCACGCTCCGCACCCAGACGAGCATCGGCAATATCTATCGCAAGATGCGCGCCTGTCCGCAGCCGATCATCGCGCTGGGCCATGGCGCCGCAGCGGGCGGCGGGCTGTCGCTGCTGCTGGCGTCCGACGTCCGCTACGGCACGCCTTCGTTCCGTTGCAACGCCGCCTATATTCGCATCGGGCTCGGCGGTTGCGACATGGCGTCGAGCTATTTCCTCCCGCGCCTAGTCGGCGCGAGCCTCGCGTCCGAAATGATCCTGACCGGCCGCTTCGTCGGTGCCGAGCGGGCGCTGTCGGCAGGGCTGATCAGCGAGATTGTCGAGGAAGACGCGCTGCTCGACCGCGGCCTCGCGCTCGCCGACGAAATGCTCGCGACTGCGCCTTGGGGGCTGCGCCTGTCGAAGCAGGCGCTGAACCTCAATATCGACGCACAGAGCCTCGACGCCGCGATGGCGATCGAGGACCGGCAGCAGGTGATCCTGTCGGCGACCGAAGATCATAGGGAAGCTTTGGCGGCCTTCCTCGGCAAGCGCCCGCCCGAGTATCGCGAACGGTGAGCGATACGCTTCGCCTCTATGCCTTCAACACCGGCTGGTTCCAGTGCCGCCCGGGCTATTTCATCGAGGGCGAGGAGGGCGATTATCTCAAGGGGCCGGTTCCTTCCTATCTGATCGATCATCCCAAGGGCCGCGCGCTGTTCGATACCGGCATGGGCGTGCGCTACCGCCGCACGCTCGAAACCGCGCTGCCGCCCAACAAGTTCGGGCTGCAATATTTCGAGGGACAGGAGATTGCGGCGCGGCTGAAGAGCATCGAGGTCGATCCCGCGAGTATCGACTGGGTGATCAACTCGCACCTTCATATCGACCATTGCGGCGGCAATGCCAGCCTGCCCAATGCGACCATGATCGTGCAGTCGCGCGAACTTGCGGCGGCGCAGGCGACCGAAGAGGCGGGGCTGTACGAGGCGGTCGACTATGCGACGGGTCAGCCGGTGAAGGCGATCGACGGCGAGCTCGACCTGTTCGGCGACGGCAGCGTGCGGATCGTGCCCACCTATGGCCATACCCCGGGGCACCAGAGCGTCCTCGTCAAACTGCCGAACGGGCACGAAATCCTGCTCGCGGCGGACTGCTGCTATACTGAGCGCAACCTCGACCTGATGATCCTGCAAAAGGCGGTCGTCGATCGCGAAGCGGGCCTCAGGACGATGGAGTTTCTCGACCAGCGCCGCCGTGCGGGCGCGCATATCCTGTTCGGCCATGACGGCCGCCAATGGGCGAGCGTCGAAGAGGGTAAGCCGATTATCTGAAGCCCGCGACGCGTTCGGCCATATCAGGCGCGACCCCGGCGCTGTTCGCGACCTCATGCTCCAGCCCGGCATCGAGCGCGAGGTCGGCCTGTTCGCGGTAGAGCCGTTTGTAGGCGAAGACGCTATGCCGCGATTGCGCCGCGATCGCTTCGGCAAGGCGGCGCGCGGTCGCATCCAGATCGGCGTCGGCGACGCAGTGATTGGCGAGACCGATCCGCGCCGCCTCGGCGCTGCTGACCGGCAGGCCGGTGAAGCTTATCTCGCGCGCCTTCCATTCGCCGACGCGGCGCGGTAGTCGCTGGCTCATCCCCCAGATCGGCACCAGCCCGAACTTGCCGTGGGTGTCGGCGAAATTCGCGCTCTCGCCCGCGACGATGATGTCGCCCGCCAGCGCGAGTTCGAGCCCGCCGGTGAAGCAGCCGCCCTGCACCGCGACGATCAGCGGCTGCGGCAGCTCGGCGAGCTTGGTGACGATCGAGGCCTGATAGCGCGGGCGCGGCGTTTCCAGCCCGCGTTCCTTCAGGTCGTTGCCCGCGCAGAAGCTGGGGCCGTTCGCGCGCAAAATCACGGCGCCGATTGCATCGCCTGCCGCGGCGATCGCGTCGACATGCGCGTCGAGCTCGCTCCACAGCGCGAGGTTGAGCGCGTTGCGCTTGTCGGGGCGGTTGAGCGTCAACGTCGCGATGCCGCCAGCATCTTCCCGCAAAACCAGTTCACCCATCGCGCTCTCCTTTGTTTCTTCGCTGCACAGCATGGATGACCGCCGGTGCCAAGAGCGGCATTGACTCGGCCATCTTTTGACATATCAAATGCCAAAAGAATCGCAGGGGAGAGACGATGGCAGTGCGCGCGGAAGCCGGGAGGGGGCCGGGTCGTGTGGTCCGGAGCCGCAGCGCCATCATCGCCTCATTGTTCCTGCTAGCGGCGGCGCCGGCGCTGGCCCAGGCCAGTCCGGCGTCGCCGCGCCATCCCAATATCGTGATCCTGCTCGCCGACGACTGGGGGTTCAGCGACGTCGGCGCGTTCGGCGGCGAGATGGCGACGCCGAACATCGATGCGCTCGCGAAGGCCGGGGTACGCTTTTCGAACTTCCATGTCGCCGGGTCCTGCTCGCCGACGCGCGCGATGCTCCAGACGGGGACGATGAATCACCGCAACGGGCTCGGCAACATGCCCGAGACGATCCCCGATGCGCACCGCGGCAAGCCCGGATACGACACGGTGATGAACTTCCGCGTCGTGACGATCGCGCAGCTTCTGAAGGCGGCGGGGTATCGCACCTACCTGACCGGGAAATGGCATCTTGGCAGCGATGCGAAACGCCTGCCGCAGGCGCGCGGCTACGACCGCGCCTACAGCCTCGCCGACGCGGGCGCCGACAATTTCGAGCAGCGGCCGATCGAGGGCATGTACGCAACCGCGGCGTGGAGCGAGAATGGCAAGCCCGTCACGCTGCCCAAGGATTATTATTCGTCGCACTTCGTCGTGCAGAAGATGATCGACTATATCGAGGCCGACCGCGCGAGCGGAAAGCCGTTCCTCGCGTCGGTCAATTTCCTGGCCAACCATATCCCCGTGCAGGCGCCCGACAGCGACATTGCACGCTATTCGAAGATGTATCGCGACGGCTGGACCGCGCTTCGCGAAGCACGGGCAAAGCGCGCCGCGGCGCTCGGCATCGTGCCCGCCGGAACGCCGATCGTGACGATGGGAACGACGCCCGACTGGGCTAAGCTCGATGCCGAGGAGCGCGCGGCGCAGATCCGCGTGATGCAGGCTTATGGCGGGATGGCGACCGCGATGGACCGCGAAATCGGCCGCCTCGTCGCGCACCTCAAGGCGACCGGCGACTATGACAACACGATCTTCGTCTTCCTGTCGGACAACGGCCCCGAGCCGACGAATCCCTTCAACCGCACGATCAACCGGCTGTTCCTGAACAGCAAATATGACACGTCGACCGCGAACATCGGACGCCGCGGCAGTTTCAGCGCGGTCGGACCGGGCTGGGCGAGCGCGTCGGCTTCGCCGCTGTCGGGCTACAAGTTCACCGCGTCCGAAGGCGGGCTGCGATCGCCATTGATCATCGCCTGGCCGGGCAATCCGCAGGTCCGTGCGGGCACGATCAACAGCGGTCTGGCGCATGTCACCGACATCCTGCCGACGCTGACCGACCTCGCCGGCGTGGCGGGTCACGGGGACAGCTGGAACGGCCAGGCGGTCGAACCGGTCACGGGGCGCAGCCTTGTTCCGATGCTCGAAGGCGTGGAAGCGAGCGTCCACGGCGACACACCGATCGGCTATGAACTGTCAGGCAACGCCGCGCTCTTCCGCGGCGATTACAAGCTGGTGCGCAACCTCGCGCCGACCGGCGACGGCAAGTGGCGGCTCTACGATCTCAAGACCGATCCCGGCGAGACGAACGACCTGTCTGCCGCGATGCCCGACCGCTTCGCCGCGATGCAGGCCGATTATGCCGCCTATGCGAAAGCGAACGGCGTACTCGACATGCCCGCGGGCTATACCGCGGACGAGCAGATCAACCGTTATGCGTGGGAGCGTCAGGGCAAGACGCGCGCGATCAAGGCGGGGCTGATCCTCGGCGGGATATTGTTGCTGCTATCCGCGCTTGTCTGGCGCTGGGTCCGCCGGCGCCGGGCGCGCCGTGTCGATCAGGCGAAAGCCGATATGATCGGTGCCTAGTCCGCGCTCCTGGAACTGGCGCGCGGCGGGACGGTAGCGCGCGCAATAATTGGCGGCGCAAAGGAAGCTGCCGCCCTTGATGACGTTGGTTTCGGCGCCCGCCTTGCTCGTCGTCCATTCCCAGACATTGCCGATCAGATCGTACACGCCGTGATCGTCGGGGGGGAAGCAGGCGACGGGGGCGCGGCCGGTGAAGCCGTCGGTGCCGAGATCGCGGACCGGGAAGGTGCCCTGATAATAGTTGGCGCGCGGCTTGCCGTCCTTGCCGACGGGCACATTGCGGTCGGCGCCGCCGGTCGATGCGGCCAGCTCCCACTGTTCCTCGCTTGGCAGCGCCTTGCCCCGCCACTTCGCATAGGCGAGCGCGTCTTCGTAGCCGATCTGGACGACCGGATCGCGGTCGAGGCCGGCGATGTCGGTCTTGGGGCCGGCGGGATGGCGCCACTCGGCGCCGACGACCCAGCGCCACCAGTTCGGATTGCCGTCGGTCGGCGCGGTGAACACCGCCGATCCCGGGATCAGCATGTCGGGCGGCGCGCCGGGCAGCTTCGGCGGGTCTTGCTCGGCGAGGGTCTTGTACCCGGTCGCCTTCACGAACTCCGCAAATTCGGCGTTGGTAACCTCATGCGTCGCCATCCAGAAGCCTGCGACCGTCACCTCGCGCGCCGGACCCTCTTCGGGTAGATGCGCGTCGGCGCCCATGGCGAAAGTCGCGCCGGGGATCCAGACATAGTCGGTCTTTGGCATCGCCGGGCATGCGGGCGGCTTCGCGTCGGCGACCTTGTTGTCCTTGGTCTCGTCGCAGGCCGTGAGCGCCCCAAGCAGGATCAGCGCGGACAGCGCGACGGGGCGGATCATGTCTTGGTGGCCGCGACCAGCGCGTCGACCATATGCGCAACGACCGCGCTCGCATCCTCGACCGACAGCCCCTGATCCTGCCGGATCGCGCGCCAGTTCTGGAATGACAGCGCCGCGCACAGCGCCTCGACGAAATACAGGTCGCCGTTCACTTCGCCGGGAAGCAGGCGCAGCACCAGTTCGCGCTCCATCGTCACGACCTGCGCATATTGTCCCAGCAGATAGGGCGACTGGTAGCGTTTGATGTTCGCGGCGAGGCGATAGGGCAGCATCGTTTCGAACACCCGTACGCGCCGCCGCGTCAGATCGCGCAGATTGGCGCGCCAGTCGTTGTCGGGATAGGGTGCGGTGACCACGGGCCAGATCCGCTCTCCGATGATCTGCGAAATCTCGCGGTAGAGCGAATCCATATCGTCGAAATGGCGGAAGACGGTGCGGAGGCCAACGCCGGCTTCCTCGGCGACGCGCGCAGCGCTGGGCATCAGGTCGCCGCCCTCGATCAGCGCCATCATCGCCTCGACGATGCGCTTGTGGCTCGACCGGCTGCGCTCGCGCCGCCCGTCGGGACGTGCGTCCGGGCTTTCGTCGGCCATTTCCGTTCTTGCCTTCCCCGCCATGCTCCTCCGCTGGCCCAGCTTGGTGTCTGCGTCAATGGTCGCACTTAACCATCTTGCGTTTGACCGGATATAATGACACATATAGTGCCACAATATCGAAGGCAACGGCCAAACGGGGTGGGGATGGGCGTTCAGGCACTTTTGCTGATCATCGTCTGGGCGGGTGCTCTGGCATTGTGGCTCGGCTTCATGCTCTTTTACGATGGCCGGCGGCGCCCGCTGGACCCGACGGAAATCGACGCGTTTCTGGCGACGCTCGGGCCGCGCATGGCCGAGACCGGCAATGACCTCCAACGACTGCGCGCCTTTCTGGAGGCTGACGACGGACGCGAGTTCGTGATGGTCAATCTCGTCCGCACACGGGCCGGGCCAGTGACCGACCCCGCGAGCGGCGAGACGCACGAAGGGAGCGAATGGCTTCGTCGCTATTCGGATCCCTTCGTGCGGACTCTGATGCGGTGGGGCGGGCACCCGCTGTTCGTCGGGCGCAAGGTCGGTGGCTATATCGACGCGTGGAACACCGCCGCCGATCCCGGCTGGTCGCTGGTCGGGACGATGCGGTACCGCAGCCGCCGCGACCTGATCCGCATGGCGGGCGACCCGGCGTTCCGCGCCGCGCATCCGAACAAGACGCTGGGGATCGAGACGACCTTTTCGTTCCCGACGCAGCGTCAGATAGGCTTTTACGCCAGCCCGCGCGCGACCGTCGGGTTGACGCTCGCGCTGCTCGCGGCGCTCGCGCATATCATGATATTGACCTTGGGGTGGGGGACGACGGCATGAAGAAAAGATGGGTGGCGCTCGGCCTGGTCGCGCTGATCGGCGCCGGCGGTTACTGGGGTTTCCAGGAAAACAAGTATCGCATCCCCGGCATGCTTCAGGACTGGCGCGACCCGGTGCAGGACAATCGCCCGGTCGTCTGGCAGAAAGGTCCTGCGACGGCTCCCGCGGGCAGGCGGCCGCCGAACATCATCCTGATCGTCGCCGACGATCTGGGCTGGAACGATATCAGCCTGAATGGCGGCGGCGTCGCGGGCGGAATCGTCAAGACGCCGAACATCGACGCGCTCGCACAGCAAGGTCTGAACTTCACCACGGCCTATGCCGCGAACGCGACCTGTTCGCCGTCGCGCGCGGCGATGATGACCGGCCGCTATCCCACCCGCTTCGGTTTCGAATATACGGCGGTTCCGGTCCAGTTCGCCGAAAACCTGGCCCACGGCGCCGGCATCGGACCGCTGAAGACGGTGTTTCACAAGGAGCTGATCACCGACGACATTCCGGACTATCCCGACATGGGTGTCCCGGCGAGCGAGGTGACGGTCGCCGAGGCGGTGAAGGCGGCGGGCTATCATACGCTCCACATCGGCAAATGGCATCTGGGCGAGGCACCGAAGCTCCAGCCGCAGGCGCAGGGCTTCGACGAGAGCCTCGCAATTCTGGCGGGCGGCGCGATGTTCCTGCCCGAGGATGATCCGGACACGGTCAATGCCAAGCTGCCGTGGGATCCGATCGACCGCTTCATCTGGGCCAATCTGCGTCACGCCGTGACCTTCAACGGCAGCAAGCGCTTCCATCCCAAGGGCCATATGACCGACTATTTCGCCGACGAGGCGATCAAGGCGATCGACGCGAACAGGAACCGGCCCTTCTTCATGTATCTCGCCTTCAACGCACCGCACACGCCGTTGCAGGCGACGAAGGAGGATTATGCGAAACTTCCGCAGATCAAGGACCACAAGACGCGCGTCTATGGCGCGATGATCGCGCAGCTCGACCGGCGGATCGGCGACGTGATGGCAAAGCTGAAAGAGGCTGGGATCGACGACAACACGCTCGTCATCTTCACCAGCGACAATGGTGGAGCCTGGTACAACGGCATCCCGAACCTGAACGCGCCGTACCGCGGCTGGAAGGCGACCTTCTTCGAGGGCGGGATCCGTACGCCCTTCTTCATGCGCTGGCCGGGGCATATCGCGCCGGGATCGACGCGGGCCGACATGACCGGGCACATCGACATATTCTCGACCATCGCGGCTGCGGCGGGCGCAAAAGTGCCGACCGACCGCGTAGTCGACAGCGAGGATATCCTTGCGGGACCGGCGAAGCGTCAGGCGCTTTTCTGGCGTTCGGGCGACTATCGCGCGGTACGGATGGGCGACTGGAAGCTGCAGGTCACCAAACGGCCGGAAAAGGCGCGGCTCTATAATCTCGCCGCCGATCCGACCGAACGGCACGATCTTTCGGCAAGCGACCCCGCGCGTGTCGCGCAGCTTCGCGCGATGATCGAGGCGCAGAACAAGGGGATGGCAAAGCCCATCTGGCCGGGGCTGATCGAGGGGCCGGTGCGCATCGACGTGCCGCTCAATACGCCGTGGAAGGACGGGCAGGACTATATCTACTGGACGAACTGACCGCTTGTGGAACATCGCCGCCGCGCGTTAAGGGGGCGGCCATGGCAAGTGGCACCGGTTCCCAGGGCGGCGGCAATGCGCGCCCGACGATGGCGGATATCGCGAAAGAACTCGGCGTCGCGAAGATTACCGTCTCGCGCGCGCTCTCGAACCATTCGACAGTCAGGGAGAGCACGCGCAAACTGATCCGCGAGACCGCGGAGCGCATGGGCTACCGGCTCAACATCTCCGCGCGCAACCTTCGGCAACAGCGGACGCGGACGATTGCGGTCGTGATCGAAATGGCGCCGTCGCACGACCGTCTGATGAGCGAGCCCTATCCGCTCTCGCTGCTCGGCGGGATCATGCAGGAACTGACGGCGGCGGGCCAGAACATGGTGCTTACCACGATCGACCTGTTCGCCGAGCATCCACCCTCGACCGACGGCGTGATCCTGCTCGGACAGGGCGTCCATGATGACGCGGCGGCAGCGATCGAGGCGATGGGGTTGCCCTATGTGGTCTGGGGTGCGGCCCATGGACCGCCCGAACGCATCGTCGTGGGCAGCGATAACCGAGCAGGGGGCCGTCTTGCCGCAGACTATCTGCTTGGCCGCGCCAGGAAGAAGCTGCTCTTTCTCGGCGAAACGCAGCACGGCGAAGTCGAGGATCGCCTGAGCGGCTTCGAGGCCGGGCTCAAAGGCGGACATGCCGATATTGTCGACAAGATCGCCTGTGCGTTTACCGTCGCCGCGGGGCGCGACGCCGTGACGCGCCTGTTCGAGCGCGGCAAGGCGTTCGACGGTATTTTTGCGGCGAACGACGCGATCGCGATGGGCGCGATCGAGGCGGTCGAAGCGCGCGGGCTTTCGGTTCCGGGCGATGTGTCGATCGTCGGCTTTGACGATTCGCCCGGCGCTTCGATCTTTTCACCCAAGCTGACCAGCGTGCGGCAGGATTGGGCGACGGGCGGCGAATTGCTGGCGCAGAAAGTGCTCGATCTCGTCGCGGGTGCCGCCGTCGAGTCGCGCATGATGCCTGTGGATCTGGTCGTCCGCGAAAGCTGATTCAGCTGTCGTCAAATTCCCGCAAAATAGCCGTTTGGCAACGAATGGTATCGATATCTTGACATCGATACCATTTTGCAGGAGACACACCCCTCAGAGCTTGGGCCGAGCAGCCTTTGCCGTGGGTGAGGACGCAGGTGGCGATTTCCGGATATTCATCTCAGTCGATGCGGCTCGTCCGGCGCGGAGCCGATGCCACCGGTGCGGAGGCGGCGGCGCTGTTCGCGCTCGCGAACGGCCTGTGCGGCGTCGAAGGGGTGATCGACGAATGCGCCGTGGCGCCGTGCGCCTACCTGTCCGATGCGTACGTCAGTCGGCCGATCACCTATCACGAGAGCTTTCCCGGCTACGCCACCGCGACCGATACGCGGGTCGCCTGCCCGAGCCCGCTGCTGGTGCGCCTGCATATCGACGGTCAGCCGGTCGACTTCGGCACCGCCGAACCGACCTTGACCGAAAGCGTGCTCGATTTTGCCACCGGCACGCTGCAGCGCGTGTCGCGCTGGACGCTCGGGAACGGACGGACGCTCGAAATCGCCGTCGAGCGCATCGTTCCGCTTGGCGGCCATGCTTGCGTCGCGTCGCGCATCCACATCCGCCCGGTTGACTTTGCCGGCGGTTTCCAGGCCTGGCTCACCTACGGCACCGAGGTTGACGGTGTGAGCGGCGTCGAGGCCGACGACCCTCGCATCTCGGCCCGGATGCAGCCGCAATGGACGATCTCTTCTCCCCTGCCGGGCGACAACCCTTCCGTCACCCGGTTCGCGCAGGATGTCGCTCATCTCGCCTATCGCCAGCATGTCGCGTGTCCGACCGCTCAGGTCGCGGCAGTCCACGCGGGACATGTGGTGCGTGGGGAGATGGTCGCGGGCGACACCCTGACGATCGACCGGGTGGTTGCGATGGCATGTGCCCGCGGCCGCCCGGTCGACCTTGTCGCAGTCGAGGGGGCGACCACCGGTTTCGATGCTATCGCGGAAGGCCAGCGGTCGGCGGTGCAGGCGTTTTGGGGCAAGGCGGGCTTTGCGATCGACGGCGACGACGCTCTGGCCGAGGCGCTGCGTTTCGACCTGTTCCAGCTCCACCAGTCGGCGAGCCGCGACCCGAACCACAGCATCGGTGCAAAGGGCCTGACCGGTGAAGGCTATGAAGGCCATTATTTCTGGGATGCCGAAACCTTCATGCTGCCGGTGCTTGCGCTGCAGGCGCCCGAACGGGCGAAGACATTGCTCGCCTATCGCGTCGGCAAACTCGATCGCGCGCGGGCGCATGCGAAGGCACTCGGCCATAGCCGCGGCGCGCTCTATCCATGGCGGACGATCGCCGGTGACGAATGTTCGTCGCACTATCCCACGGGCTCGGCGCAATATCATATCAACGGCGACATCGCTTATGCGCTCGCGCTGTACATAGCGGCGACCGGCGACGAGGCGTTTCGTGCCGAGGCGGCTGAAATGCTGTTTGAAACCGCGCGTATGTGGATGGAGATCGGCGCGTTCGATCCGCGCCGCGGCGGCGCCTTCTGCATCCACGGCGTGACCGGACCGGACGAGTATTCTGCGCTGGTCGACAATGATTTCTATACCAATGCCATCGCGCGCCGGCATCTGGCCTATGCCGCCGATACGGCGGACTGGCTGCGCGCGCGCCACGAATTCTCTGCCCTTGCGGCCGCGATCGACCTTAAGGACGGGGAGGTTGCCGGCTGGCGCGCGGCTGCCGATGCGATGTGGTTGCCGGTCGACCCGGCGCTGGGCGTCAATCCGCAGGACGATGCTTTTCTGGGTCGCCCCGAATTGCCGGGTCTTGCAGCATCGGGCGATCGCCATGGGCCGCTGCTCATGCGCTATCACCCGATGATCCTTTTCCGCCATCAGGTCGCGAAGCAGGGCAATGTCGTCCAGGCGATGGCGATGGATCTGGTCGAGATGCCGCTGTCGCGCCAGCGTCGCAATTTCGACTATTACAGCCGCGTCACCACGCATGACTCGACGCTGTCGTCGGTGTCGTTCGCAATCGCCGCGGCGCGTCTCGGCGACGAGACGGCGGCGCTTCGCTTTATGCACGAATGCGCGTTCGTCGATCTTGAAAACCGCCATGGCAACACCTCGCACGGCCTGCATATGGCGGCGCTCGCGGGAAGCTGGCTGATCCTCGCGCAGGGGTGGGGCGGCTTGCGCCTCGATGGCGCGGCACCGGCGTTCCGGCCGCAGCTTCCCTCGGCGTGGAACGGCTACAGTTTCCGCCTGCAATGGCGGGGGAGCACGATCGAGCTTGCGGTCGACGCTGTTGGCTGCACCTATCGCCTGCTTGCCGGCGAGCCGCTCGACGTCGTCGACCATGGCCGCGCGCTGCGTATTGATGCGCAGCCTGTCATGATGCTTCGACCGTCGCGCAAGGGTGTGATCTTCGACCTCGACGGCGTGCTCACCGACACTGCTGAGGATCATTATCAGGCGTGGCAGGCGCTCGCCGACGCGCACGGTTTCGCGTTCGACCGCGAGGTCAATCACCGGCTGAAGGGGGTCGACCGCGGTAACTCCTTGCGGCTGATCCTCGAACATGCGGGTGCGGAGGTCGACGCGGAGAGGTTCGACGCCATGCTGGCGGAAAAGAACGACATCTATCGCGAACGGCTCGCCGCCTATTCGCCGGCCAACCTCTTCGCCGGCGTCAGCGAGCTGTTCGACGGGCTGCGCGCGGCAGGGCTGAAGATCGGCCTTGCCTCAGCAAGCCGGAACGCCCCCGATGTCGTGCGGCTGCTCGGTATCGCCGACGAGTTCGATTTCATCGCGGATGCAGGGGCGGTGGTGCATGCCAAGCCCGCGCCCGACATTTTTCTCGCCTGTGCCGACGGCATGGGCCTGTCCCCGGACCAGTGCATCGGTGTCGAAGATGCACGGGCCGGAATAACGGCGATCCATGCGGCGGGCATGGCAGCCATAGGCATCGGGTCAGAAGAGGCGCTGCCCGACGCCGAGTTCAACGTCCCCGCCATCGGTGCGCTCACGGTAGACCGGATCCTGTCGACAGAACGGGAAGCGGCGCCGCGCGCGGGCCTTTCAAACAGACCAGATAAAGTGGAGGAAATCTCATGTTGAACCGGACCCATCTGCTGGCGTCGATCGCGCTCATTGCGCTGCCGACGACGGCCTTTGCCCAGGAAGCGCCTCAAGCCGACGACGCCGCACCCGCGAGCGACGAGATCATCGTGACCGGCACGGCCGGCGGCGGGGTCAATCGTCAGGCCGCCGCCTTTGCGATCACCAACATCACATCGGACGCGATCGACAAGGCCGCGCCGAACAGCACCGCCGACCTGTTCAAGGTCATCCCGGGCGTGTCCGCCGAAAGTTCGGGCGGGCAGAATGGCGCGAACATCTTCGTGCGCGGCTACCCTTCGGGCGGCGACGCCGAATTCGTCACGCTGACGGTACAGGGCGTCCCCTTCTTCTCGCCTCCGACGCTGTCCTTCCTCGAAAACACCCAGCTCATCCGCATCGACGAGACGATCGACCGTGTCGAAGCCGTACGCGGCGGCACCGGCGCGCTGTTCGGCAACGGCCAGCCCGGCCTGACCGTCAACTTCGTCCAGAAGGAAGGCGGGCGCGATTTCGAAGGGCTCGTGAAGGGCAGCATCACCGACTATGGCGATATTCGCGGGGACATGCTGCTCTCCGGCCCGCTCGGCGAGAACACCAGCTTTATGGTGGGCGGCTATTATTCGAGCGGCCACGGCATCCGCAACCCCGGCTTCACCGCCGAGAAAGGCGGTCAGATCACCGGCAACATCCGCCACGATTTCGACAAGGGCTCGTTGCTCGTCTATGCGCGCTACCTTAACGATCATGGCCAGTGGCTGCTGCCCATCCCGGTGATCCGTGACGGCAACAAGGTGCGCCAGTTCGGCAATATCGATCCCGGCACCGGCGCGCTTGCCGGCCCCGAGACGCGGCTTTCGGTTCTTCCCGACGGGACGCGTACCGACCTTGCCGACGGCCGCGGCGCAAAGCTGATCAATCTTGGCACCAATTTCGATTACGAGATCGGCGACGGGTTGCAGCTGCGCTACCGCGCGAGCTACCTCAACGGCGACGCCGACACGACCGGCCTCGTTCCGGCAAGCACCGCGATGACGGCGAATGCCTATGCGGCCTCGCTCGGCAGCTCGGTCGGCAGCCTGACCTACGTCAACGGTGGACAGGCAGTATCCGGAACGCAGCAGGTTATCCGGGCAGGAACCTGGATCGTGCGCAAGCAGATCGAGGATTTCACCAACGACCTCAACGTCGAATGGGAAAGCGGCAACAACAAGTTCACGCTTGGCGGTTATTATTCGGACTTCTCGTCCAACGACCAGTGGAACCTCGGCAACGTCCATCTGCTGACCGCCGAAAACAACGGCCGGCTGTTGAACCTGACGCTTGCGAACGGACAGATCGCGACGAACAACGGCTTCACGCAAGGGTCGTTCTTCAACGTCAATGCCGCCTATGACGGCCGCGAATATGCCTTCTACGCGGTCGACGAATATCAGATCACGCCCGAACTGCGCTTCGATGCGGGCCTCCGCTACCAGAATTACCGTGCGACGGGCACGATCGAGAACAACAGCTCGGTCGACACGGACAACAATCCGAACACGCTCTATAACAACGGCACGGCGGTGCTGAACGGCACCTTCCGTAACATTGCGTACAAGAAGGGCGCATGGTCGTGGACGGCGGGCCTGAACTACGACTTCTCGTCGTCGGTCGGCGCCTATATCCGTTACAACCGCGGCAACACGAACCCCTTTTTCGACAATCTGCGCGACGGCATCTTCGTCTCGCCGCGCGTCGACAACTATGAAGGCGGGATCAAGGTCCGCACCGACCTCGTGTCGCTCTATGCCACGCTGTTCCATACTAAGTTCAGCGGTCTGGTGACGACGGTTATCCAGAATGGTGCGCCGGTCGCCGACATCGGCGGCGCGCGCAGCACGGGCATCGAATTGGAAGGCCAGCTGCGTCCGGTCGACAATTTCACCATCGCCTTCTCGGGTACCTGGCTCGATGCGAAGTATCGCAACTTCTTCGCGGGCGGCGGCACGATCGATCTCAGCGGCAACCGCGTCCAGCGGCAGCCGAAGTGGCAGTGGCGCGTGACCCCGTCGTACGACATCGAGTTCGGCGACAGCAAGGTCTCGCTCTTCTCGACCTTCAGCTACATCGGTGATCGCTTCTCCGACACCGCGAACACGCAAAGCCTGCCGCACTATTTCAAGATCGACGCGGGCGTCAGCTTCGACGTCAATCAGGCGCTGACTTTCGCGGTGACCGCGGACAATCTGACCGACAAGGTCGGGCTGACCGAGGGCGATCCGCGGACGCTCGGCCAGACCGGCGGCGAAGTCGTCAACGCGCGCCCGATCCTCGGCCGCTCGTTCCGCTTCAGCGCGGCATACAAGTTCTAAGAGGCGTGGAGAGGACCGACCTCTTTTCGTAACTCTCCTACTGGGTGGCCGCGGCCTCTTCGCGGCCACCCCTTCTTATATGTATAAGGGTTTGGGGGACGACATGGCGCGTACACGGCTGATTGCCGCACTTATCTTGACCTATGTCGCCTTCGCGATGCTGCTCAACAGCGTCGGGACGGTCATCCTCCAGTCCATTTCCAGTTTTCATGTCACCAAGCCCGAGGCGAGCACGCTCGAGGGCTTCAAGGACATCACCATCGCGATCGTGTCGTTCGTGACGGCGAGCTACCTTCCCCGCATCGGCCTCAAGAATGCGCTGATCGGCGCGCTGGTGCTGGCGGTCGCAGGCTGCCTCGTCATGCCGCTGTTTGGCAGCTTCAATGTCGCACGGCTCCATTTTGCCATGGTCGGCGCAGCGTTCGCGGTCGCCAAGGTCGTCGTCTATTCGATGATCGGGCTCGTCACCGAGTCCCCACGCAAACACGCCAGCCTGACCAGCCTGATCGAAGGCATGTTCATGGTCGGGGTGCTGTCTTCCTATTGGGTGTTCAGCGCCTTCATCGATCCCGCCGGGCTGCGCTGGCTGAACGCCTATTGGGTGCTCGGCGCGATCACCGCGCTCGCGCTTGCGCTGCTGCTGACCGCGCCGGTTGACGAACATCGCACGCACGAGGGTGAGGAAGCCGACGCCGGCGAGGGGTCCGCCTTCGCCCGGATGCTGAAGCTCGCGGCGCTGCCGCTGGTGCTGATCTTCGTCGCCTGCGCCTTCCTGTTCGTGCTGATCGAGCAGGGGATCCAGAGCTGGTTGCCGACCTTCAACAATGAGGTGCTGCACCTGCCCGCGCAGATGAGTGTGCAGGCCGCGAGCCTGTTCGCCGCCTGCCTTGCGATCGGGCGTTTCGGCGCGGGCGCGGTGATGGCGCGCTTCGACTGGTATCCCGTGCTCAACATCTGCCTTGCGGTACTCGCGGCGTTGATCGTCCTCGTGCTGCCGCTTGCTGACGGGCTGACCCCCGGCGCGATCCACAGCTGGGGGGACGCGCCGGTCGCGGCCTTCCTGTTCCCGCTGATCGGGATCGCGCTTGCGCCCGTCTATCCGACGATCATCTCGGTCATGCTGAGCGCGATGCCGAACCGGCAGCATCCGCCGCTGATGGGACTGGTCGTCGTCTTCTCGGCGCTCGGCGGAACGACGGGGTCGCTGATCACCGGCCAGCTCTTCGCGCATCTCGACGGGCAGACGGCGTTCATGCTCGCGCTGGTGCCGACCGCGATCCTCGCGGGCGGGCTGTTTCTTCTGCGGCGGCAGATCGCAAAGAATGCGGCGGTTCAGGCGGCGTCGTAGAAGATCTCGGTAGCGATCACGGCCCCTTTGATCGACGACAGACCGGCCGGGTGGTGGAGCAGAAGTGCATCGTCGGGCGCGAGATCGAACTGCTCACCGTCAACCTCGATCGCAGTGGCTTCGGGTGCAAACAGCAATAGCGCGCTGGCTAGGGTGGTTTGGGCACCGGTCCAGCGGCCGACCTTTGCGGATGTCTGCCCGCGGCGCGCCATGATATTGAGCGCCGTGCAGCTCCCGGCCACCGGACGGGCGGCTACCGGCTCGTCACCGCCGAAGAGGAGAGCGGGCGCGCCGGGCCGGATGTGCTGTTCTGCCTGATCGCCGATCGCGATGGCCAGCTCACCGCGCAGCAGCAGGAAAGCCCGGTCGACACCCGGAAAGGGCGAGAACGGGCCCGCGTCGGCGATCGTCGCGAGGCTCACGCGCCAAAGGAAGTCCGCATCGCTCGTGCCTTCCGGAAAGACGGTGATATCCCGCGTCACACCGCCGCCATTTTTACATGGCCGCGCGACGCGATCCTTTGCGGGCAGAAAGCGGACGCCCGCCATCAGAGAATGCCGGGCAGGTCCAGACCCTTCTCGCGCGCGCAGGCGATCGCGATGCCATAGCCCGCGTCGGCGTGGCGCATGACGCCGGTGCCGGGGTCGTTCCACAGCACACGCTCGAGACGCTTCGCCGCTTCGGGGGTGCCGTCGGCAACAATCACCATGCCGCTGTGCTGCGAATAGCCCATGCCGACGCCGCCGCCATGGTGCAGCGAAACCCAAGTCGCGCCCGACGCCGTGTTGAGCAGCGCGTTGAGGAGCGGCCAGTCGCTGACCGCATCCGACCCGTCGCGCATCGCCTCGGTCTCGCGGTTCGGGGAAGCGACCGAGCCTGAGTCCAGATGATCGCGGCCGATGACCACCGGCGCCTTGAGTTCGCCGCTCGCGACCATCTCGTTGAAGGCGAGGCCGAGCCGGTGGCGGTCTCCGAGCCCGACCCAGCAGATGCGCGCGGGCAGGCCCTGGAACCTGATCTTCTCGCGCGCCATGTCGAGCCAGTTGTGGAGATGCGTGTTGTCGGGCAGCAACTCCTTCACCTTGGCGTCGGTCTTGTAGATGTCCTCGGGATCGCCCGAGAGAGCGGCCCAGCGGAACGGGCCGATACCGCGGCAGAAGAGCGGGCGCACATAGGCGGGAACGAAACCGGGGAAGTCGAACGCGTTCTCGACACCTTCGTCCTTCGCCATCTGGCGGATATTGTTGCCATAGTCGGTCGTCGGCACGCCAGCCGCCTGCAGGTCGAGCATCGCCTGCACATGCACCGCCATAGACGCCTTGGCTGCCTTGGCGACCGCGGCGGGATCGCTCTCGCGCTTCGAGAACCATTGGTCGAGCGTCCAGCCAGCGGGGAGGTAGCCGTTCACGGGGTCGTGCGCCGAGGTCTGGTCGGTGAGCAGGTCGGGGCGGATGCCGCGGCGGACCATCTCGGGCAGGATTTCGGCGGCGTTGCCGAGCAGGCCGACCGATACCGGCTTTCCTTCCGCGTGAGAGGCTTCGATCATCGCGATCGCCTCGTCGATGCTGTTCGCCTGCTTGTCGAGATAACCGGTGCGCAGGCGCATTTCGATGCGGCTCGGCTGGCATTCAATCGCGAGGCAGCTCGCGCCCGCCATCACCGCTGCGAGCGGCTGCGCGCCCCCCATGCCGCCGAGGCCCGCCGTCAGCAGCCAGCGGCCTGCGAGGCTGCCGCCATAATGCTGGCGGCCCATTTCGACGAAGGTTTCGTAGGTGCCCTGAACGATGCCCTGACTGCCGATGTAGATCCAGCTTCCGGCCGTCATCTGGCCGTACATCATCAGGCCCTTCTTATCGAGCTCGTGGAAATGGTCCCAATTCGCCCATTCGGGAACGAGGTTCGAATTGGCGAGCAGGACGCGCGGCGCATTTTCGTGCGTGCGGAACACGCCGACGGGCTTGCCCGACTGGATCAGAAGTGTTTCGTCGCCTTCGAGCCGCTTCAGCGTCTCGACGATCTTGTCATAGCTTTCCCAGTCACGCGCGGCGCGGCCGATGCCGCCATAGACGACGAGTTCGTGCGGCGCCTCGGCGACATCGGGGTGGAGGTTGTTCATCAACATCCGCATCGGCGCTTCGGTGAGCCAGCTTTTCGCGCTGATCTCGGGACCGGTCGCCGGGCGGATCACGCGGCTGTTGTCGAGGCGGGTGGTCATGAATGTCCTTTCGCAAAATCGAGGGTCGCGGCGATCACCTGTTCGAGCACAGGCCGGATCGCGGGATTGGGGTCGAGGGGGGAGGGCCAGTTGGCGTGGGTGATCGTATCGGGCTCGGCCATGTAACCGCGCTGCGCGAGCTCCATCTGGATCGCGTGGATGCCATCGTCGGGGCGGCCATAGTGGCGCGTTGTCCAGCCGCCCTTGAAGCGGCCGTTAACGACATGGCTGTGGCCGCTCGCCGCGCAGATATTTGCGACGACGGTTTCGAGTTCGGGGGCCGAGGTTGCACCGCCGTTGGTGCCGATGTTGAACTGCGGCAACTCGCCGTCGAACAGGCGCGGGACGTGGCTGCGGATCGAATGCGCATCGTAGAGGACAACGCGGCCGTGCGCCGCATGCAGCCGGTCCAGCTCGGCGGCCAGCGCGTCATGATAGGGACGGTGATAGAGGTTCAATCGCTGCGTGATCGAGGCCTCGTCGGGCTGGTCGAAGCGATAGAGGGGCTCGCCGTCAAAGGTCGTCGTCGGGCATAGCTCGGTCGTCGCCTGCCCCGGATAGAGCGACGCGCCCGACGGGTCGCGGTTCATGTCGATGACGCTGCGTGAAATGTCGGTCGCGACCAGCGTCGCGCCGAGATCGACGGCGAAGGCATATAGGTCGGCGATCCACCAGTCGGTGTCGATTTGCGCATGCCAGGGCGAAACGAATTGTTCATCGAGGCCCGCCAGATCGGTGCCGCCATGCGGAAAGGCGATGACGAGCGGCGCGTCGCCGCGATCGACGCGCAGCCAGTCCATCAGCCGATGCCCGGCAGGTCGGCGGGCACCGCGCCGACGAGGCTGCCGGTGCGGATCAGTGCGGTCGCGGCCTCCATGTCGGGATGGAAATGCCGGTCGTTCTCAAGCGTCGGCACATCGGCGCGCAGATGCCGGTGCGCGGCCTCCAGCGCGTCGCTCGATTGCAGCGGCGCGTGGAAGTCGATCCCCTGGCACGCCGCGAGCAGTTCGATCCCGATCACCGCGCTGGCATTGTCAGCCATGTCGAGCAGGCGGCGCGCGCCGTGCGCAGCCATCGAGACATGATCCTCCTGATTGGCGCTGGTCGGGATCGAGTCCACGCTCGCCGGATAGGCGCGCTGCTTGTTCTCGCTGACGAGCGCGGCGGCGGTGACCTGCGGGATCATGAAGCCCGAGTTGAGGCCGGGACGGGGGGTCAGGAACGCGGGCAGCCCCGACAGCGCGGGATCGACGAGCATCGCGATGCGGCGCTCCGAAATCGAGCCGATCTCGCACAGCGCCATTGCGATCATGTCGGCAGCAAAGGCGACGGGTTCGGCATGGAAATTGCCACCCGAGAGTGCCTCGTCCGTATCCGCGAAGATCAGCGGATTGTCCGACACGCCATTCGCTTCGATGCCCAGCGTCGTTCCCGCCTGCCGCAGCAGGTCGAGCGCGGCGCCCATCACCTGCGGCTGGCAGCGCAGGCAATAGGGATCCTGCACGCGCGGATCGTCGATGGCGTGCGAGGCGCGGATCGCCGAACCCGCCATCAGGCCGCGCAGCGCATCGCCGACCTCGCGCTGGCCGGCATGCCCTCGCAGTGCGTGGATGCGTGCATCGAAGGGCGCGTCAGAGCCCTTCGCGGCCTCGGTCGAGAGCGCGCCGGTGATCAGCGCCGAGCGGAAGACGGTTTCGGCGCGGAACAGACCCGCAAGCGCGTTGGCGGTCGAGAATTGGGTGCCGTTGAGGAGGGCGAGGCCTTCCTTGGGACCAAGGTCGAGCGGGGCGAGACCTGCCTGCGCGAGCGCATCGGCGGCGGGCAGCGCCTTGCCGCCGACCTCGATTTCGCCGACGCCGATCATCGCGGCGGCCATATGCGACAGCGGCGCCAGGTCGCCGCTCGCGCCGACCGATCCCTGCGAGGGAACGACAGGGGTCAGCCCCTTGGCCAGCATCGCCTCCAACATCGCGACCGTTTCGCGCTTCACACCCGACGCGCCCATTCCGAAGCTGGCGAGCTTCAGCGCCATCATCAGGCGGACGATTTTTGCCGGCGAAGGCGCGCCGGTCCCGGCGGCATGGCTGAGGACGATATTGCGCTGGAGCGTCGACAGTTCGTCGTCGGCGATGCGGACGCTTGCGAGCTTTCCGAAGCCGGTGTTGATGCCATAGACCGGCGCCCCTTTGGCGACGATCCGCGCGACCGCGGCGGCACTCGCGTCGATCGCATCCCATGCGCCTGGATCGAGCGAGACGGGGGCGCCCTCGTAAATCGCGCGCCAGTCGGCGAGCGGGGTCGCGCCGGGGGTGATCGCTATCTTCGTCATTGTCCCATCCAGATTCGTTGGTGCAGCGGGTTGAAACCGATCCGGCCGACCAGATCGGCGGGGCGCTCGATGTCCCAGATCGCGAGGTCGCAATGCTTGCCGACCTCAAGCGTCCCGGTTTCGGCCTGCATCCCCAATGCGCGGGCGGCGTGGCGGGTGACACCGAGCAGGCATTCGTCGACGGTCAGTCCGAACTGCACCGCCGCCATGTTCATCGTGAGCAGGATCGAGGTCAGCGGCGAGGTGCCGGGGTTGCAGTCGGTCGCGAGCGCGATCGGAACGCCCGCAGCACGAAGCGCGGCGATGGGGGGCAGCTTCGTTTCACGGAGGAAATAGAAGGCGCCAGGGAGGAGCATCGCGACTGTGCCCGCATCGGCCAAGGCGGCGATGCCGTCGTCGTCGAGATATTCGAGATGATCCGCCGACAGCGCACCATGGCGCGCGGCGAGCGCGGCGCCATGCTGGTTCGACAATTGCTCGGCGTGGAGCTTGACCGGCAGACCGTGCGTCTTTGCCGCCGCGAAGACGCGCTCGGTCTGTGCGGGCGTGAAGCCGATATTCTCGCAAAAGGCATCGACGGCATCGGCAAGCCCCGCCGCTGCGATCGCCGGCATCATCGTCTCGCAGACAAGGTCGATATAGCCGTCGGCGTCGCCGGCATATTCGCCGGGCAGCGCATGCGCGCCGAGGAAGGTTGTGCGGATCGTCACCGGCCGCACCTCGCCAAGGATGCGCGCGGCGCGCAGCATCTTCGCCTCGTCGTCGGTCGACAGGCCGTACCCCGACTTGATCTCGATCGTCGTGACCCCTTCGGCGATCAGCGCGTCGAGACGGGGGAGGGCGCTCGCGACCAGCTCGGCCTCGCTCGCCGCGCGCGTCGCGTGGACGGTCGAGACGATCCCGCCGCCGGCGCGCGCGATCTCTTCATAGGAGGCGCCCTTCTGGCGCAGCTCGAACTCGGCGATGCGGTCGCCAGCGAAGACCAGATGCGTGTGCGGGTCGATCAGGCCCGGCGTAATCCAGCGGCCTTCGCAATCGATCGTCTCGGCCGCGGCGGGCGCATCGACCATCGAGCCGGCATAGGTGATCGTGCCGGCGGCCATCCCGACCGCGCCGCGCTCGATCACGCCCAGACCGGCGGCTTCCTCGCGCATCGTCGCGAGCCGTGCATTGGTCCAGAGCCTTTCGCACTTCATGCCAGCCTCTCCTGCTTGCTGACGGCGACTCAATAATGTATATACATTAATTGAAGACACGGGTCGATGTCCAGACGGGATGTGCGATGGCGCTTTGGTGCGAACAGGCATGGCTGGCGGAAGGCTGGCGGAACAACGTTCGTTTGAGCGTTGAAAATGGACGCATTTCGTCGGTCGAGATCGATGTCTCGGCTGCGCCTCGCGATGAACGCCACACGGTCCTGCTGCCCGCTTTGCCCAATCTGCACAGTCATGCGTTCCAGCGCGGCATGGCCGGGCTCGCCGAAACCGCGGGCGCGAGCGACGACAGTTTCTGGACCTGGCGCGAGGTCATGTACCGCTTTGTCGACCGCCTCGATCCCGACGGAATGGAGGCGATCGCGGCGCTCGCCTATGCCGAAATGCTTGAGAGCGGGTTCGGCCGTGTGGGCGAATTCCACTATCTGCATCACGATGTCGACGGCCGTCCCTATGGCGACGTCGCGACTATGGCGCAGGCGATCGCGGCGGCGGCCGGTGAGACCGGAATCGGGCTGACGCTGCTTCCGGTCTTCTACGCGCATTCCGGCTTCGGCGGGACCACGCCGATGCATGGCCAGCGGCGCTTCATCAACGATGTCAGCCGCTTCGCGAATCTTCTTGAGGGCGTACGCGAAGCTGTTGCGGGCCTCGATGATGCCGTCGTCGGCGTCGCCCCGCACAGCCTTCGCGCCGCGACCGCCGAAGAGCTGGTCGATGTCGCGGCGATGGCGGCGGGCGCGCCGATCCATATCCATATCGCCGAACAAGTGCCCGAGGTCGAAGCCTGTCTCGCCTGGAGCGGGAAGCGGCCGGTCGAATGGCTGTTCGATCATGCCGATGTTGGCACAGACTGGTGTCTGGTCCACGCCACGCACGTCACCGACGCCGAACGGCTGATGGTCGCTGCCAGCGGCGCGGTCGTCGGGCTCTGCCCGATCACCGAGGCGAACCTGGGCGACGGCCTCTTCCCGGCGCGCGAGTTCCTTGCCGAAGGCGGCCGCTACGGGGTCGGGTCGGATTCGAACGTCGAGATCGACGCCGCGGCTGAACTGCGTCTGCTCGAATATGGTCAGCGCCTCTTGCACCGCGGACGCAACCAGCTTGCGGGCGGTGCGGCGAAGTCGACCGGGGCGAGCCTGTATCGCGGCGCGTTCGCAGGTGGCGGGCAGGCGCTCGGGCGCTCGACGTCGGGGATCGCGATGGGAGAAGCCGCCGACCTTGTCAGTCTGAAGGGCGGCGATCCCTTCTTCGCCGGTCGCTCGGGAGACTCGCTCATCGACAGCTGGATCTTCGGCGGCGGCGCGCGCCTCGTCGATTGCGTATGGCGCGGCGGCGTCAAACGCGTCGAGGGCGGTCGCCATATCGACCGCGATGCGATCGACGCGCGCTACCGCGCCGCGATGGCGAAGCTGCTCGCATGAAGCAGAGCGGCGCCATTCACGCGCAGATCCGCCGCGATATCGAGGCGAAGATCATGGCGGGCGAGTGGAAGCCCGGCGACCGCATCCCGTACGAGCACCAGCTGATGGCGACCTATGGTTGTTCGCGGATGACCGTGAACCGGGCGCTGCGCGCGTTGATCGAGGCGGGGCTGCTCGAAAGCCGGCGGCGGGCGGGCACCATTGTCTCGCATCCGCGCGTTCAGCGCGCCGCGCTCGAAATTCCGGATATCCGCGACGAGGTGGCCGGGCTCGGCGAGGCCTATCGCCTGTATCTCGACCGCCGCGAAATCCGCGCCGCGACCGCCGAGGACCGGCGCCTGCTGCAGATCGACGAGGGCCAGGTGCTCGCGCTTGAGTGCCGCCACGACGCCGGCGGCCGGGCCTATGCGCTCGAACGCCGCCTCATCAATCTGGCGGCGGTGCCCGAGGCGGCCGACGTCGACTTCGCCGCCGAGCCGCCGGGGTCGTGGCTGCTCGCGCATGTGCCGTGGACGGAGGCCGAGCATCGCATCACCGCGTTCAATGCTGGCGCGAAGGAACTCGTCGCACTCGGCATTTCAGCGGGCGCCGCGTGTATGGCGCTCGAGCGCTGGACGTGGCGCGGCGAGGAACGGATCACCTATGCCCGGCAGGTCTATCCCGGCGACCGCTACGCCCTCGTCGCGCGCTTCCGGCCCTAGATAATATCGTCGGGGCCTCGACGAAGCGCACTGCGGCCATTACCTGCGTGGCATGAGGAATCGGGCATGAGCATCGTCGAGTATCGGGGTTTCGCGGGCGTTCGGCTCGAGGCCGAAGTGACCGGCTCGGAAAACGATCCCGCAGTGCTGCTCGTCCATGGTGCCGGGCAGGCGAGGGGCGTGTGGGCCAGCGTCGCGGCGGCGCTCGTCGGCGCCGGCCGCCGCGTGATCAGCCTCGACCTTCGCGGCCATGGCGGCAGCGAATGGCCCGAAGACGGGCGCTATGACTTCGAGGCGCTGGTCGAGGACCTGCGCGCGGTCCTCGCGCAAATGGGTTCGCGCCCCGTCGTCGTCGCCTCGACCCTCGGCGGCTGGATCGCCAGCGCGGCTCTCGAACGCGACGCGGCGGTCCTGGCATCGGGCCTCGTGCTCGTCGATTCTCCCGTCCATGTCGATCCGGCGATGACCCGGCGCGTGGGCGAGCGGTTGCGCGAGGCCGTGACCCTTGCGCCGGGGCAGGCGCGCTGGGACGCGCGGTTGTTCGATGAATTCGACAGTGCGGCGGTAGCCGCCCGGCTCGACGGGGTCGCGGCCAAGATCGCGCTGCCGACGCTCTATGTGCGCGGCGCGATGAGCGAGCTGGTCTCGCGCGCCGATGCGGCAGCCTTCGTCGGCCAGCTTCCCGACGGCGAACTCGCCGAGGTCGAGAACAGCATGATGGTGATCACCGACGACCGCGCCGATGCGCTTGGCGGCTATCTGATCGATTTCCTCGAGCGCCGCGCGCCGCGCGGCTCGCCCGAATATCGCGCCGGTTCCGACGCGCGCACCTTCCGCGACGCGCTCGGCTGTTTTGCGACCGGGGTCACGGTGGTGACCGCGATCTGCCCCGACGGAACGCCGATCGGCCTCACCGCCAACAGCTTTACTTCGGTATCGCTCGACCCGCCGCAATTGCTGGTCTGCATCGCGAACAACGCGGGGAGCGCGCCCTACCTTCGCACCGCGGATCGCTTTGCCGTCAACGTTCTCCAGATCGGCCAGCAGCCGACCTCGAACCGGTTCGCCGGCAAGGGGGAGGATCGTTTCGCCGCGACGCCGTGGGAGATCGGCGAATACGGCACGCCGGTGCTCACCGGATCTCTCAGCAGCTTCGAATGCGCGCGCGATGCCGTGCACGAGGGCGGGGATCATTTCATCCTCGTGGGCCGCGTGCTGAAGGCGATTTTCGAACCGCGCCGCGATCCCCTGCTCTATTTTCGCGGCAAGTATCGCAAACTTCACTTCGCCTGATCCTCGGGCGAGCGCGGGAATCCAACGGGCTGGCCCAAGCCGCGTGACGCACCCGAAAGCGTTGCACATGCCGGAAAAAGAGCCGGAGAGGGCGGGGTAGCCGGGGGGCGGACCGCGATCTTCGGTGCCATTTTCTATCAAGGTGCCGCCCCCGCTTATGAACTTCCTTCGCCGCTTTGCTTCCGCCAGCACGCACGACGTCGCCATCGATCTCGGCACCGTGAACACCGTCATCTATGTCCGCGGAGAAGGGATCGTTCTCAACGAACCCTCGGTGATCGCGCTCGAAACCCGCGATGGTGTCCGCCACGTCAAGGTGGTCGGCAACGACGCCAAGCTGATGATGGGCAAGACCCCCGCGAATATCGAGGCGCTGCGTCCGCTGCGCGACGGTGTCATCGCCGACATCGAGGTCGCCGAACAGATGATCAAGCATTTCATCGCCAAGGCGATCGGCGGATCGAGCGTGCTCAGGCGGCGCAGCAACGTCGTCGTCTGCGTGCCTTCGGCCGCGACGATCGTCGAAAGGCGGGCGATTCGCGATGCCGCTTCGAATGCAGGCGCCGCCGGCGTCCAGCTGATCGAGGAGCCGCTGGCCGCAGCGATCGGTGCCGGGCTGCCGGTGACCGAGCCGCGCGGCGCGATGGTCGTCGATATCGGCGGCGGGACCACCGAGGTCGCGGTACTTTCGCTAGGCGGTATCGCCTACGCCAACTCGGTCCGGGTTGGCGGCGACAAGATGGACGACATGATCGTGTCGCACATCCGGCGGAAGCATAATATGATGATCGGCGAGATGACCGCCGAACGCGTGAAACTGACCATCGGCGCGGCGGTCCCTCCCGAGGACAGCGGCCTGGTCATGGCGGTGAAAGGCCGCGATCTGGTGAGCGGTCGTCCGTCCGAGGTCAGCGTCACCGAGGCCGAAATAGCCGATGCGCTGACCGAGCCCGTGTCGCAGATCGTCAGCGCGGTGCGCGCCGCGCTCGAACAGACGGCGCCCGAACTGTCGGCCGACATTATCGACGAAGGCATCACGCTGACCGGCGGCGGCGCGCTGCTCGCCCGTATCGATCAGGCGATCGCCGCAGCGACCGGCCTGCCGGTCCGCATCGCCGACAACGCGCTGATCTGCGTCGCGATGGGCGCCGGACAGGCGTTCGAGGAACCCGTCTATCGCAACGTGCTGATGGCGGCCTGACGATCGCGGAAATATGGTGCCGGCTAGAGGGCTCGAACCCCTGACCCCCTGATTACAAATCAGGTGCTCTACCAACTGAGCTAAGCCGGCGCTGGCGCTGGCGCTCCTTTGCGTCAAATGATGCCGAAGGTCCAGCCTTCCGTTCGCGCGAGTTCGTCCGACAGCAGGGCGGGACTCCATGGCGCACGGTCCTCCGCGACCGCGCGCAGCCAGGCTGCGGTCAGGAGCGCGTCGCTCGCATGATCGCTGATCGGGCCGCGAACGCCAACGGGAGGCGATCCCAGCGCAGCGAGGGCCTCATCGAGCGCCGCTCCGTCGCGGATTTTGCTGCGTCCCGGCATCCCGCCTGCCGCCCGCGCGGCGAGGCTGGTGTAGATCTCGACGAGCAGCGGACCCGACGCGGGCACCGGATCGAGCGGCCAGAGCGGGATACGGCCGCGCAACCGGTGGAGCAGGCGCATTCCGGCAAGGCTCGCCTTGCCGACCTGTGCGGCGCCGACGAGATTGAAGTTGCTGACGCTCGCGGCTTGCCTGGTCGCGCGCTGATGCTGTTCGACCACGCGCAGCCGTCCTGCGCCGGGCTCGAACAGGTCGCCGACGTCGCCGCGTGCGTGACGAAAATGCCGCCGCGCTTGGGCGTGCGCCAGAAAGCCGCCGACCTCGTAATGCGGATCGGCAGCGGTCAGGCGTTCGACGAGCGCCCACAGTGCGGGCAGCCCCGCCGGGCTTTCATTCCATTCGGGGAAATAGGCGCCCCAATCGGCAAAGGCGAAGGCGGCGGAAAAGTCGAAGCCGATCAGCATGTCCGTGCCTGCCGCGGCAACCTCTTCCAGCCACGCCAGTATCTCGCCGCGCGACCAGATGTGGCCTGGCCGGACCAGCCCGGGCGCCCCGGAACCGCTTGCGACTGCGAGCGCGATCCCCCGCTGGCGTTCGCCGCGGGCGCCCGACCAGTCGAGCGCGGCAAAATGGGTGAAACGGCGCATCGCCGCGCTCTAGCCCATCCAACTCATCTTGCACAAAGCCCCATTGCGTCCCACATGCGCCCCATGCTGATCGAAACCGAATCGACGCCCAATCCCGCGACGCTCAAATTCCTGCCCGGCCGGGCGGTGATGGAGACGGGAACCCGCGATTTTGCGAGCCCCGAAGAGGCCGAGGCCTCGCCGCTCGCGACCGCACTTTTCACGCTGGGCGACGTCACCGGCGTTTTCTTCGGCCGCGACTTCGTCTCGGTGACGATCGCGCCGGGCGCCGAATGGGCCGATGCGAAGCCCGATGTGCTCGGCATCGTGATGGATCATTTTCTTGCCGACATGCCGCTGTTCAATGCGGCGAGTGCTGCCGGCATCTCGGTCCCCGGCGAGGACGAAGGCTTTGCCGACGATCCCGCCGATGCCGACATCATCGACCAGATCAAGGAACTGATCGAGACGCGGGTGCGTCCCGCGGTCGCGAACGACGGCGGTGACATCGTCTATCGCGGTTTCGACAAGGGCAATGTGTATCTGAAGATGCAGGGCGCGTGCGCCGGCTGCCCGTCCTCGACGGCGACGCTCAAGAATGGCATCGAATCGCTGCTCAAACATTATGTACCCGAAGTGACGGCCGTTCACGCCGTCTGATCCCAGTCCAACAGGAGAATGCCGATGAGCGAGCCGCTTTCCGACAGCGCCCTCGACCAGCTCTTTCGTACCGCGCGCACGTACAACGGCTATCTCGACAAGCCGGTGACCGAGGCGCAGCTCCATGCGATCTGGGATCTGGTGAAATATGGCCCGACCAGCGCGAACAGCCTGCCGGCGCGGATCGTCTGGTGCGTGTCGGACGAAGCGAAGCAGAAGCTCGCCGCGCTGGCGATGCCCGCGAATGGCGAGAAGATCCTGTCGGCACCGGTGACCGCGATCGTGGGCATGGACACCGAGTTCTTCGAACATCTGCCCGAACTCTTCCCGCACGCCGATGCGCGCAGCTGGTTCAAGGGCAATGACGCGCTCGCGCACGCGACCGCCTTCCGCAATTCGAGCCTGCAGGGCGCCTATTTCATCCTCGCGGCGCGCGCGCTCGGGCTCGACACCGGGCCGATGTCGGGGTTCGGCAATGACGCGGTCGATCAGGCCTTTTTCGCGGACCAGCCGACGGTGAAGAGCAACTTCATCTCGACGCTCGGCTATGGCGACCCGGCGACGATCTTCGAACGCAGCCCGCGTCCGGGCTTCGAACGCTTCAACCGCATTGTCTGAAGGACGAACGCTCGTCGTCGATAGCGCCAGCGAGGCCTGCTCGGTCGCGCTGATCGAGGACGGGCGTGTCGTCGATTTCCGCCATGAAATTCTCGGCCGCGGCCACGCCGAGCGGCTCGTTCCGCTGATTGCCGAACTGGCCGATGGCGGGCGCGCCGCGTCGATCGCCGTCGGTTGCGGTCCGGGCAGTTTTGCCGGCGTCCGCATCGGGGTTGCGGCGGCGCGTGCGCTTGCGCTCGGCTGGGGCGTTCCCGTCCAGGGGTTCTCGACGCTCGCGCTCGTTGCGGCGGCGGCGGCCGATCAGATCGTCCCGGCGGGCGGCGCGCTGGTCGTCATGGAGGGCGGTCACGGGCAATGGTTCGTGCAGCCATTTGACGCAAACCTGTCACCGCAGGCCGATCTGCGCTCGCTGCTCCCCGAGGAGGCGGTGCTGACGGATACGGCGCTCGTCGTCGGTAATCGCGCCGAGGCCTTTATTGCGCGGCGCGGATCGGGCACAGCGGTGCTGATGCTGCCCGACGCGCGCGCCTTTCCCTCGCTTCCCACCGCGGCGATGTTCGCCGACCCGAGTCCGATCTATGGGCGCGCGCCCGACGCGAAGCCGATGGCGCTGCCGTGACCGCGACCGTCCATCTCGCGACCGCGCGCATCGCCGATATTTCGGCGGTGATGCGCGTCATGGATGCCGCGTTCGACCCCGCCTATGGCGAGGCGTGGAGCACCGCGCAGCTGCTGACGCTCTTCGCGCTGCCTTCGGCGCGCGTCTGCCTTGCCTGGGACGGCGACGAGCCCTGCGGTTTTTCCGCTGCGCGAATGGCGGGGCCTGAAAGCGAGTTGCTGCTCCTCGGTGTGGATCCGGCAGCGCGCGGGCGCGGGGTCGGCGCCGCGCTGATGGCCGACTGGCAGGCATGGGCGAAGTCCGAAGGTGCCGAAGACTATTTTCTCGAAATGCGTGCCGACAATGATGCCGTACATCTCTATCGCAGTACGGGCTTTTCAGAATGCGGCCGACGTTCTGCCTATTATCGCGGCGCCGATGGTGTGGTTCGCGATGCGATTACCATGCGCAGGTCGTCGAATATTACCGAAAAGTAAGAAGCCAATTGCAGGATGCGCGGGTAAAGCGGTTGCGGAAATGCATCCAAAATGGCATGAACTGCCTTGGATCGCAGCAATTCCTGATATTTAAGCCCATGCCGCCCGTCGATAAAAACAAGGAATAACATCCCCATGGCCGACCAGTCCGACACCAATGAAATGCTCGTTACGTTGACCGCCGATATTGTCGCGGCGCATGTCAGCAATAACAGCGTCGCAATTTCCGACCTCGCGATCCTGATCAACAATGTTCATGCCGCGTTGTCGAACCTCGGCGAAAAGCAGGTGGTCGAGGAAAAGCCCGTTCCCGCGGTGTCGATTCGCGCCTCGGTCAAGCCCGACCACATCGTCTGCCTCGAGGATGGCAAGAAGCTGAAGATGCTGCGCCGCCACCTGATGACGCATTACGGCATGACCCCCGACGACTATCGCGCGAAATGGGGCCTGCCCGCCGACTATCCGATGGTTGCACCCAATTATGCCGAAAGGCGCCGCGCGCTGGCGAAGGAAATCGGCCTCGGCACAAAGGGACGCGGCGGCGGCCGCAAGCGGCGGAAAGTCTGAGTTTTCCGCTTGGCCGGAACGACGAGGGGCGGTGCCGCAAGGTGCCGCCCTTGTCCTATCGGCGGGCCGTGCCTATACAGTCCGCAACCATAAAGATCCGACTGCATCTCTGCAGGAAAGGCCCGCATGTCCGGTACCATCGACCTCGAAGCACTCTGCCACGAAAAGGGGCTGCGCATTACCGAGCAGCGCCGCATCATCGCGCGCGTGATCTCCGATTCCGAGGATCATCCCGATGTCGAAACGCTCTATGAGCGCGCGTCGAAGATCGACAGCGGCATCTCGATCGCGACCGTCTATCGCACCGTCCGCCTGTTCGAAGAGGCGGGGATTCTCGACCGTCACGATTTCGGTGACGGCCGTTCGCGTTACGAGGCGGCGCCCGAGGCGCATCACGATCATCTGATCGACGTCGAAACGGGCAAGGTGATCGAGTTCGTCGATCCCGAACTCGAGGCGTTGCAGAAGGTCATCGCCGAGCGACTGGGCTTCCGCCTCGTCGACCATCGTATGGAGCTTTATGGCGTCCGGCTCGACCGCAAAGACTGACGCCATTGCTGTCCGTGCCGCAATCGCGGCGGGACATCCGGCACCGATTTCGCTGAGGGGGAAAGCGCGCATCCTGTGGCGGGTGCTGCTGCTTTTGCTCGCGCTTCTGATCCTCGTGCCGCTCCACTATCTCTATCGCATCTTTCGCTACGGATCGCCGTTTCCGAAGCTGTTCCTGTTCCTCGCGGCGTGGATCGTCGGCGCGCGTGTGACGAAGCACGGCACGCCGCTGCGCCGCGACGTCTTCTTTATCTCGAACCATGTCAGCTGGGTCGACATCCTCTCGCTCGCCGGCGCGAGCGGCACGGCGTTCGTCGCGAAGGCCGAACTCGGCGAGGTGCCGGTGATCGGCTGGCTCTGCCGCCTCAACCGCACCGTCTTCGTCAGCCGCGAGGATCGCGGCGGGGTCGCCGATCAGATCAACCGCCTGCGCGAAGCGCTCGCCGACAACTGGTCGGTGACGGTCTTTCCCGAAGGAACGACGACCGACGGCCAGTCTCTGCTGCCGTTCAAAACCTCGATGATGCAGGTTCTCGAACCGCCGCCCCCTGCGGTGCTCGTCCAGCCGGTGATGCTCGATTATGGCCCGATCGCCGAATGGATCGGCTGGATCGGGGTCGAGCAGGGCCTCGACAATGCCAAGCGCATCCTCGCGCGGCCCGGGACGTTCCGGTTGCACATCCATTTCCTCGAGCCCTTTCATCCGCGGGATTTTCCGGGACGCAAGGCGATCACCGCCGAGGCGCGGCGCCGGATCGAGGACGCGCTGGTCGCGTCGCTCGGCAAGCCGCTGCGCCCGTTCCCGCACAATGTCGCGCCGGTGCGCTACGAAGCGGAACAGCCTGCCGCATGACGGGCCGAATCCCCTTCATTTCCGCCGCTCCATCCTCTATCGGGGCTGCATGACCGCTACCCCTCCCGCGAAGACTTTCCACGTCAAATCCTTCGGCTGCCAGATGAACGTCTATGACGGCGAGCGCATGGCCGAGGTACTGGGCGCTGAAGGCTATGTGCCCGCGGCTGAGGGCGCCGAGGCAGACCTCGTGGTGCTCAACACCTGCCACATCCGCGAAAAAGCGGCCGAGAAGGTCTATTCGGACATCGGCCGGCTCAAGCGCGAGGACGGCAGCACGCCGACGATCGCGGTTGCCGGCTGCGTCGCGCAGGCCGAGGGCGCCGAGATCGCACGCCGGGCGCCGAGCGTCGATGTCGTCGTCGGCCCGCAGGCCTATCACCGTCTGCCCGAGCTGATCGCACGCGCCGAACGGGGCGAGAAGGCGATCGACCTCGACATGCCGCTCGAAAGCAAATTCGGCGCGCTGCCGAAACGCGCGGGCGGCCAGCGCCCGACCGCTTTCCTGACGGTGCAGGAAGGCTGCGACAAATTCTGCACCTATTGCGTCGTGCCCTACACGCGCGGCGCCGAGATCAGCCGGCCATTCGCCGACCTGATCGCCGAGGCGCGCGCGCTCGTCGCGGGCGGCGTCCGCGAGATCACCTTGCTCGGCCAGAACGTCAACGCGTGGGATGGCGAGGACGAGAAGGGCCGCGCGATCGGCCTCGACGGCCTCATCCGCGAACTCGCGCGCGAGGACGGCCTCGAACGCATCCGTTACACCACCAGCCATCCGAACGACATGACCGACGGGCTGATCGCCGCGCATGGCGAGATCGAGAAGCTGATGCCTTTCCTCCATTTGCCGGTGCAGGCGGGCAGCGACCGCATCCTCGCGGCGATGAACCGCAGCCATTCGGTCGACAGCTACCTCAAGGTCATCGAGCGGGTCCGCGCCGCGCGTCCCGACATTGCGATCTCGGGCGACTTCATCGTCGGCTTCCCCGGTGAGACCGAAGGAGATTTCGAGGCGACGCTCGATATCGTTCGCGCGACCAATTATGCGATGGCGTACAGCTTCAAATATTCGCGCCGTCCCGGCACACCTGCCGCGACGATGGGCGATCAGATCGGCGAAGCCGTAATGAACGACCGGCTCCAGCGGTTGCAGGCGCTGCTCAACGAACAGCAGCAGGCGTTCAACCAGGCGACCGTCGGCCGCACGACGCGCCTGCTCCTTGAACGCAAGGGCAAGCACGACGGCCAGCTGATCGGCAAGTCGCCCTGGCTCCAGTCGGTGCATGTCACCGCGCCGGGGCTGACGATCGGCGATATGGTCGACGTCGAAATCACTTCGGCAGGTCCGAACAGTCTGGGCGCTATTTTGCGCCAATTGCAGGAGGCTTGATGTCCAAACGCCCGCTCGCAGCATCCCCCGCCGAACCCGGCGACCGCGTCCGATTGACTGCGGAATATGAGCGAACGCAGTTATTGGGCATCCTCTTCGGCGAGTTCGACCGCAACCTCGTCGCGATCGAAAACCGCCTCGGCGTCTATATCTCGGCGCGCGGCAACCGCGTGCAGATCGAGGGCGAGGCCGAAGCCGCCGCGCGGGCGCGTGATGTCCTTACCGACCTCTACAATCGCATCGAACAGGGGCAGGAGGTCGACAGCGGCATGGTTGACGGTGTGATCGCAATGTCGGCGCAGCCGACGCTCGACGGCATCATCCGCCACGACGCCAACGAAGCGCCGCCGGTGATGATCCGCACGCGCAAGAAGACGATCGTTCCCCGCGCGCCGTCGCAGGTTCCTTACATGCAGGCGCTCGCCCGCGACGACGTGATTTTCGCGCTCGGTCCGGCGGGCACCGGCAAGACCTATCTCGCGGTCGCTCAAGCGGTCGCGCAGCTCATCACCGGCAGCGTCCAGCGCCTGATCCTGTCGCGCCCCGCGGTCGAGGCAGGCGAGAAGCTCGGCTTCCTGCCCGGCGACATGAAGGAAAAGGTCGATCCCTATCTGCGCCCGCTCTACGACGCGCTTCACGACTGCCTGCCCGCCGAGCAGGTCGAGCGCCGCATCGCGTCGGGCGAGATCGAGATCGCGCCGCTGGCTTTCATGCGCGGGCGGACGCTTGCCGATGCCTTCATCATCCTCGACGAAGCGCAGAATACCACGATCCCGCAGATGAAGATGTTCCTGACCCGCTTCGGCATGAACAGCCGTATGGTCATCTGCGGCGACCCCAAGCAGGTCGACTTGCCGGTGCCCGCGACTTCGGGCCTTGCCGATGCGGTCGCGCGGCTCGAAGGGCTGGAGGGCATCAACGTCAGCCGCTTCACCAGCGCCGACGTCGTCCGCCACCCGATCGTCGGACGGATCGTCGAAGCCTATGAGGGGCCGGGCTCCTAGCGCAGGAACAGCGGCGCTTTTGGGGTAGGAAGCGGACGCTTCCTCCTTGACCGTCACCCCGGCGAAGGCCGGGGTCTCACCCTTTCGAGATGACGCACCGGCGAGATCCCGGCCTTCGCCGGGATGACGATGAAGTTGGGGCAAACCTCATGTGATCCCCGGCGAAAGCCGGGCCCAGTACGCTGGTGAAATCATGGGCCCCGGCTTTCGCCGGGGTGCACATCTCTATCGTCCGCAATCGGTTGATACCGGACTTTCGTCATCCCGGGCTTGACCCGGGATCCGCCTTCCTTTTGCGCAACGTCGAAAGACAAGGCGGACCCCGGGTCAAGTCCGGGGTGACGATGGAGAGAAGTCCTTCCCCACAAGTGGGGAGGATTTATGTCCGCAACCGGTCGCGGCCTGTCTTTCCGACCTTGCTTTCGCTTCCGGCTGGTGGTCGCGCGCCCGGTCATAGGCTGCTATTTACGAGAACGATTCGCAATAGCATATTGACCCCCGGTATTCGGCCCCCTAGAGCGCGGCTATTGCGAATCAATCGCAATCAAGCAGGGGAAGAAAATTGATTATCCGATATTCGTCGTCCGCCACCCGCCTCGCTGCGGGCAGCGCACTGGGCCTTGCGCTCGCTGCCATCGCGCAGCCGGCGTTCGCGCAGGACAATGACGGCGACTATTGGGCTGCCCGCAAGAACCAGATCGTCGTGACCGCGACGCGGATCGCGACCAATGCGGAGGATCTGCCGGTGACCGTCACCGTCAAGACCGACGAGCAGATCGCCGACGAACTGGTCACCGACATCCGCGATCTCATCCGCTTCGAACCCGGCGTCAGCGTCCAGCGCCAGCCCGCACGCTTCGGCGCCGCGCTCGGCGCGACCGGCCGTGCGGGCAATGACAGCTTCAACATCCGCGGTATCGGCGGCAACCGTGTGCTGATCCAGGTCGACGGCATTCGCGTGCCCGACGGCTTCAGCTTCGGTGCGCAGGCTTCGGGTCGCGGCGATTATGTCGACCTTGGCCTGATCAAGTCGGTGGAAATCCTGCGCGGTCCTTCGTCGGCGCTCTACGGCAGCGACGGCCTTGCGGGTGCGGTCAGCTTCATCACATCCGACCCTGCGGACTTCCTCGAAGAGGGGAAGAATGTCGGTGGCCTCGTCCGCGGTGCGTTCAGCAGCGCAGATAACGAGTTCAGCGAAACTGCGATCCTCGCCGGGCGCAGCGGCGACTGGTCGGCGATGGCGGCCTATACGCGCCGCGACTGGCAGGAGCTCGACAACAAGGGCACCAATCCCGGAATCGTCTTTCCGGTCGGCACCGCCGGGACTTCGGGTCTCGTCCCCGGCACCGGCCCGCAGCGTACCCTGCCCAACCCGCAGGACGGCCGGTCGAACGCGGCGCTCGCACGCATCGTCTATGATCCCGCGAACGGCCACAAGCTTCGGCTGACCGGCGAATATCTGGGCACCAACCTCTACACCAACGGCCTGACCGGCGTCACCGCGACCCGCAATGCGGCCGGGACGATCACGTCCAGCGTCGACCGCCTCGAAGGCTTCGACAGCGGCGAACGCAAGCGCGTCTCGCTCGACTGGAGCTGGGAAGGCGAGGGCACGATCGATTTCGCGCGTGTCGCGGCGTACTGGCAGGACGGCGAAGACCGCCAGTACACCGAAGAGGACCGCACACCCGCGGTCGACCGCACCCGTCTCAACACCTTCGAGAACCGCGTGATCGGTGCCGCCGCCGACGCCCGCGCCGACTTCGCGACCGGATCGATCAATCACCGCCTCGTCTTCGGCGGCGACATCAGCCAGACGCGCCAGCAGGGGCTGCGCGACGGTACCGTGCCGCCGGCGGGCGAAGTCTTCCCGACGCGCGCTTTCCCCAGCACCGATTTCACCCGCGCCGGGCTGTTCATCGGCGACGAAATCTCGATCGCCGACGGCCGCCTGCTCCTTTATCCGGCGCTGCGCTTCGACTGGTACAAGCTGTCGCCGAAGAACGACCCGCTGCTGCCGACCTTCGCCGGTGCCGGCCAGGACGGCTCGCGCGTCTCGCCCAAGTTCGGCGCGGTGTTCAAGATCACCGACGAGGTCCGCCTGTTCGCCAACTATGCGACCGGCTTCAAGGCGCCCGAACCGGGCGAGGTGAACCAGTTCTTCGAAAATCTCGCCTTCGGCTACACCTCGCGCCCGAACCCCGACCTTGGCCCCGAGCGGAGCGAAAGCTTCGAGGGCGGCCTGCGCTTCTCCAGCAACGCGGTCAGCCTCGACCTCACCGCCTTCTCGGCGCGCTACAAGGACTTCATCAGCCAGGAAGTGGTGAGCGGCAGCTTCACCCCCGCCGACCCGGCTGTCTATCAATTCGTCAATCTCGATCGTGTTCGCGTCAAGGGCGCGGAAGCACGGTTCGAGGGGCGGGCGTCCTCCGGCCTCTATGCGACGCTCGCCCTATCCTATGCCAAGGGCGATATCATCGAGCCCGGCGGCGCCCGCGCGCCGCTCTCGACGATCGATCCGCTCAAGCTCGTCGCCGGCGTCGGCTATCGGGCCTCGGACGGTCGCTTCGGCGGTCAGCTGATCATGACGCATAGCGCGCGCAAGGAAGCATCGCGGACGACGGGCGTCTGCACCCCGTCGTGCTTCCGCCCCGACGCCTTCACGATCCTCGATGCGACCGCCTATTTCCGGATCGTCGACGGGCTGACGCTGCGCGGCGGCGTCTTCAACATCCTCGACAAGAAATATGCTTGGTGGAGCGACGTCCGCGGCCTCGCGTCCACCTCGACGGTCACCGACGCCTATACCCAGCCCGGCCGCAACGCGAGCGTGTCGCTGAGCTATCGCTTCTAAAACGAAAAGAAGGACTGCACCGATGAAAAAGACCTGTCGCTCGATAGCCGCTGGCCTGTTGCTGCTCTCGGCCGCGCTGCCCATCGCCGCTTTCGCGCATCCGCCGATCGCCAGGGAAGAGGCGGCCGCCAATTTCGAGGCCGACCGCGCCGACATCCTTGCGATGGCGGGCAACTATCGCGTCAGCTTCAACATGCAGGAATCGACGCGCTGGGATCCCGACTATGTCGCGCTCGAGCCGAAGCGCTCGGGCGGCAACGAAGTCGTCCGCGTGATCGAGGACACTGGCCGCAAGATCGTGCTCCAGCACATGCTCGTCATCACCGACGAGGACGGCAAGAGCATGATCATCAAGCATTGGCGTCAGGACTGGGAATATGAGCCCGCGAAGGTGCTCGTCTATTCGGACCGCAACACCTGGACCTGGGAAGACGTCCCCGAAAAGATGCGCACCGGCCGCTGGTCGCAGACGGTGTATCAGGTCGACGACAGCCCGCGCTACGGCGGCTGGGGACAGTTCGAGACGCAGGCGGGGCTTCGCCGCTGGCGTTCGAACTGGACATGGCGTCCGCTCGCGCGCCGCGATGCGGTGCGGAAACCCGTTTACGACCGCTATTACTCGATCAACCGCCACCAGCCCTCGCCCGACGGCTGGGTCCACTGGCAGGACAATACCAAGATGGGGATCAAGGACAGCAAGCTCGTCCCGATCGTCCAGGAATATGTCCTCAACACCTATATCAAATACGACCAGTATGACGTGAAGGCGGCCGACGACTACTGGGCCGCGACCAAGGATTATTGGGCGGCCGTTCGCGCCGAATGGGACCGTGTCGCCGCGACCAAGGGCGGCATCGCAATTCAGGAAGAGGCCGAGACCGGCACCGTGATCAGCGGCCGCCTGCTTGATATGGCGAACGAGATTCAGGACAAGAAACTGACGACCGACAAGGCGATCGCCGAAGCGAAGAAGCTGATCGAGGCGAACACCAAAAAGATCTGAAGACCTTCACCATGTGAAGCCCGCAACTGGGGGCGGCCCGCAAGGACCGCCCCCTATTTTATGCGTCGCCGGCTCTGGCGTGGTTCAGCAGATTGTCGCGCAGCCGGGCGATATCCTGCTGCACCTTCACGAAATCGGCACCAAGCCCGGTCGCGTCGAACAGCGCGGCGCCGGGATCCTGCTCAACGAGTGCACGGCCCGCAGGAAGCAGGTTCAGTCGCACTTGGCGTTCGTCGGCTGGATCGCGCTGGCGTTTCAGATAACCGAGCGATTCCAGCTTCTTCAGGATCGGCGTCAGCGTGTTCGATTCAAGGAACAGTTTCTCGCCGAGCGCGCTCACCGTCACATCGTCCTCGTCGGCGAGCGCGACCAGTGTGATATATTGGGTGTAGGTCAGCCCCAGCTTGTCGAGCAAAGGCTTATACGCGCGCCCGAAGGCGAGGTTCGCGGAATAGACGGCGAAGCAGATGAACTGCGACAGATTGCGGTCGCTCGGGACGGCCTTGGGGGAGGGGGACATGGGCATCTCCATTCGGATTTGCCCTTATATAGATCGCGTGCGATTAAATCGCAATATCTGCCGATGGCGGCGTTCGGTCTTCATTGTGCATGCGGATGGACCTCTTCGAACACCGGCTCGGGGTTCTTGCCGCGGCACGCCTCATAGTCGGCCGGATCGAGGTGTCGAAAACGGGTCGGCCAGCCGGGAAGGCAGTTTATCTCGGTCGTGTCCTGTCCCCTAGTGATCGCAAGCGACATCGAATGGGCGCGGGCTTCCCCGATCAGGCAGTTCAGGCGAGCCTCGGGTGTGGTGTCGATGCGGACGAATGACGATCCGACATGGTCGGGTATCATGCTGTCGACCGTGAACGCGTCGATGCCGCAGCTCCGGATCAGCCTCACGCTCGTCGGCCCGTCTTCGGCCCTGATTTGCGCGCCGGATGTCTCGTCGAAATTATCGTCGGCGATCCGCAGATAAAGCGGCTCTTCGCGACCGGAGAACCGGATTTCGGCGACGGCCATGCCAAGAAGGGCAAGAACGGCGCCAAGCAGGGCGCCCCAAAGAAGATGTCGCCGCCCGCGCGCCGCTCCTGCATCGGACACCGGAATGCCCTATTTCGCCCGTGCCCCGTCGACGCTCCAGATGCCTGCGCCGCGCGTCGCGACGAACAGGAAGAGGAAGCAGTACAGCACGATCGTCTCGCCGCCGTTGGCGATCGGGAAGGGCCCCTGGCTGCCATGCGCGACCCAGTAACCGACCGCGGCCATGCCGCTCGCGAGGAATGCCGCGGGGCGCGTGAACAGCCCGATGACGATCAGGCCGCCGGCGACCAGCTCGATCACCCCTGCCGCCTGCAGCATCGGGTTGAGCGGCATCGGAAATTGCACCGGGAAGTTGAAGAATTTCTGCACGCCATGCGCGAGGAACAGCAGGCCCGCGACGATGCGGAGCAGCGCATAGGCCTGTTCGGTAAAACCATCGAGAAATTTCATGGATCATCCCCCTCTTGTCGAAGACGGGGCGATGCTAGTGCAGCTTCGCGAGGGCGAAAAGCGCATTATCCGAAACGATGGGTTTCCAGTGACTTGTCTTGAGAGCAGGCAAAAAAAATCATACCCCGCGAAACTTTTTCGCCGCCCATGTCACACGCGCCGGTCCTGTTTCGTCATGTCAGTACAACCCCATGAAGGAGATGTGACATGACCAAGGTAACCGACCCCTACGCCGCCGCCCCGACGCTGATGAAGCAGTGGATGGCCGCCAGCATGGCCGCCGAGAAGAGCCTCGACAAGACGCTCGTCGAGCTGGTGAAGATCCGTTCGTCGATCCTCAACGGCTGCGCCAACTGCATCAACATGCACACCGTCGACGCCCGCGCGCATGGCGAGACCGAACAGCGCATCTACCTGCTCGCCGCCTGGCATGAAGCCCCGGTCTATACCGACCGCGAACGCGCCGCGCTGGCGTGGACCGACGCCTTGACCAAGCTGTCCGAAGGGCACACACAGAAGGCCGCGAAGGAAGCGCTCGAAGCGCATTTCACGCCGGAGGAACAGGTGAACCTGACGGTGATGATCAACGTCATCAATGGCTGGAACCGCATCGCGGTCGGCTTCGACCTCTGGTACGAGGGCGGCGTGCTGGTGAAGGCCGCCTGATGACCCCCGAGGGCATCCGCAACGAAATGGGTGCGGCGGACGCGGCGGCGAGTTTCGACCCGCTCCGCCCGCTGCTCACCCGCGTCGCCTATCGCATGCTCGGCTCGGTCGCCGATGCCGAGGATGTGGTGCAGGATGCCTTCATCCGCTGGCTCGGCACCGACCGCGATGCGGTGCGCGAGCCTGCGGCTTTCCTGCGCCGCACCGTGACGCGGCTCTGCCTCGACCAGATCAAGTCGGCGCGAAATCAGCGCGAGACTTATGTCGGCCCCTGGCTTCCCGACCCGCTGGTCGAGGAGGAGGAAGAGGACGACGTCACCCTGCCGCTGATGCTGGCGCTCGAACGGCTCTCCCCGCTCGAACGCGCGGCCTTCCTGCTCCACGACGTCTTCGGCGTCGAATTCGACGAGGTCGCGAAGACGATAGACCGCGATCCCGCCGCGACGCGCCAGCTCGCCGCACGCGCCCGCACCCACGTCCGCGACGCGCGACCGCGCTACAAGATGGAAAAGGAACGCGGGCTCGAAATCGCGAATGCCTTCTTCGCGGCCTCGCGCAGCGGCGACATGGGCGCACTCGGTGCGATGCTCGCGGCCGATGTCGGCATGTGGGCCGACGGCGGCGGCAAGCGGCCGGCGGCAATGGGCGTGGTGACGGGGCACGATATCGTGCTGAAGCTGCACCGCAGCCTCGCCGTCCTGTTCGGCAAATATGGGTCGACGCTGCTCCACACCGGCACGATCAACGGTCTGCCGGGCTTCGTCACCCGCGAGGCCGATGGCGAGTTCCAGACAACCGCTTTCGAGATCGAAGACGGGAAGATCACCGCCATCTATGTGATGCGCAACCCCGACAAGCTGAAGCATATGCACTGATCGGTCAGGCGCGCTCCGCCAATATGTCGTAGTGCCGCCCGATGCCGTGCCGCGTGAAGCGTGCGAAGCCGGCATCCCGCAGCCGCACCTCGATCGCATCGGCATCGGTCCAGCGCGCATCGACCTCATAGAAGATCGCCGCGATCCGGTCGCGATGCGCGGATGCCATCAGTGCTTCGACGACGGTCTCCTCATGTCCCTCGACGTCGATCTTGACGATCAGCGGTTCGGCGCCTTCGAGCAGCGTATCGACCCCTGTTATCCCGAGGATACGGATTTCCTCGCCGCCTTGTGCAGCCGCTTCGCGCAGGCTCGCGACCCCGCTATGCGCCCCGTCGGTCGCGATCCGCGCCATCCCCGAATGCAGCGATACCGCCGCGTGCACCGGCCGGATCGTCGCGCCCGCGCCGTTGAGCGCAATATTGTCGCGCAGCAGGGCAAAGGTCGCCGCGACCGGCTCGAACGCCACCGCCGACACGCAATGGCGGTTACGAGCCGCAAGCAGGCTATAGAGGCCCTGATTGGCGCCGATGTCGACAAAGGTAAAAGGTCGCTCCTGCACCGCGATATAGTTCGACAGCGCGCGGCCGTATGTGGCGTAGCGGCAATATTGGAAGGTCCGGTCGCGCCAGTTAGCGCGCATCCTGACGCCATAGCGCGACGTCACGACCGGCTCCGATCGCGCCAATGGCAGCGCGGTCAGCAGATGCACCCACGCCTTGTGCAGCGTCTTCCTGACGCCATAGTCGAGAAGGCTCGCAAGCGGAGAAGCGGCCGCGATGCTCACTGGCGCGCCATATAGTCGAGGATCGCCTCGGCCGCGCGCTCGGACGAGGGGCGTTCCTGCAGGTCGAAGCTATAGTTGAACAGGCTTTCCTGCCGCTCGCGCATCGCAGGCGTCAGGCGCGGAACCTCGGCGAGTGCGGCATCGAGCTGGTCGAGGTCATCCAGTACATGTCCTGCGCGCCAGTGCGCGAAATAGGGGTTGCCCTGCCAGGTATGGCCGCGCGGATTGAGGAAGAAGCACGGCCGGGGCCGGCGAATGAACTCGTAAACCTGGCTGCTCGCATCGCCGATGTAGATGTCGGCGGCGTCGGTATAGGTCATGTCGAGCGAGGCGGGGCTGCCGGTGTCGATCAGCATATGGTCCTGCTCATAGTCGCCGGGCTGCGGGCCGTGGTTCCAGCCGACCGCGAAGGGCGAGAGCGAGGCGGTGATCCGCTTTTTGAACAGCATCACATGCGGCGCGAAGATCAGATTGTACCGGTCGCTCTTCGCGAACCAGTCGAGAATCTGCGGCCCCATCCGGTACCAGGACGACAGGGCGGGCGAGGGGTGCGGGTTGTAGAGGACCGTGGGCTTGTCCTTCGGGAAGAGTCGCGGATGCTTCGGCGGGGCGATGTCGAACTTCGGATAGCCGACGATCGCATGCCCGTCGTCTTTCAACAGGTCGGCTTCGGCCAGCCGGTCGCGGATCTTCTCGCCCGACAGGAGGACGAGGTCGAACTTGCCGCTCGCCTTGTCGAACCCGATCGCCCGATCGCCCGCACCGTGGCGCGTGTGGACGAGCTTCAGCGATTTCAGTCCGAAAAGCGACTTCAGCATCAGCGACGTCTTTTCGGGTACGACGAGCGCATCGAGCGCCCTGAAGCGGTCGAGGTTGCGGTGGAGCGTTGAGATGATGTCGGCGGGGATCGACCGCCCGCTCGCCCGGTTTGCGGCGCGAGCCAGCCTTGACGGCGGGTGCAGGCGAACGATCTGGGGTGCGGGGCCGGGCGTCGCGGCCGCCATCCGCCGGACCTCGCCCTCGCAACCTTCGGAGACGAGGACGCTGACCTTTGCATTGGTCCCGCGGCGCAGCAGTGCGAGCGCCACCGGCAACGCATGCGCGACCTGATGCCCGCCGTGGTGGTTGAAGAGGAAGCCGATGTGCATTGCGCTCACCGCCGCCAGTCCAGAACCGGCCAGCCACGGGCGGTGGCGAGCGATCGCATCCTTGGCGACGGATTGACGGCGATCGCCTCGTCGGCAAGCTCGAACATCGGCAGGTCGGACGCATGGTCCGAATAGAAACGGATATGCGCCGTATCGCGCATGATGCCCGACCGGGCCAGGAACGCCTCGACGAGCGCACGCTTGTCGGCGCCATAGCAATTGGCCGACATGATCTCCGGCGTCAGATGACCGTCCCGCCAGCTTGACGCCGTCGCGACGACGTCGCCGATGCCCAGCCGCCTGGCCAGCGCTGCGGTATAGAAATGCGGCGCCGCGGTCGCGAGGATGATCCGTCGCCCGGCCTTGCGCTCTGCGTCGATCAGAGCGACGCCCTCGGCATAGAGCCCTCGCGAAACCAGATGCCGCGCGAAACGGTCGGCGAGCCGCGCTGCCTCGCGTTCGGGCAGCGCACTGCCCAGAGCGGCCCAGTGCATCGCCTGCTTCATGCGGCACCGCGGAATCAGCTTCAGCGCATAGAGCAGCGCAACGGGTAGCAGCAGCGGGAGAAGGAGCAGGCGCCACGGCGCGCGGCTGCGCATCGCGAACCACAGGAAGGGGGTGTAGGTCGGCAGGACGGTAAGGGTGCGATCGAGATCGAAGACCGACAGCATCTCCTTTTGCGGCCGGGGGGCGGAGGAAGCCGCATCCGTCGTCTGCCTCTGTACCTGTGCCATCGCCTGCTCCTTCGCGAACGGCAGTGGCAGCGCGGCCTGACGCCTCGATGGGGCATTCATTTGATTTTCGACATGTTCGCCCCGCGGCTGGCGATTTTGCCGGTCAACCGGTAACGGGAGAGCGATGCAGATATTGGTGATTGAGGATGATGCCCGCGTGGCGGAGCATATCGGCAAGGGGCTGAAGGCCGCCGGGCATCTCGTCACCGTCGAGGGCGATGGCCGGCAGGGTCTGCTTCGCGCTGCCTCCGAAACCTTCGACCTGATTGTCGTCGACCGCATGCTGCCGAATGTCGACGGGCTGACGATCGTCCAGACGATCCGCGCCACCGGCGACACGACGCCGGTGCTGTTCCTGAGCGCTCTTGGCGAGGTCGACGAGCGTGTCGCGGGGCTGCGCGCCGGCGGAGACGACTATCTGACCAAGCCTTTCGCGATGTCGGAGCTGCTCGCCCGCATCGACGTGCTCGGCCGTCGCGGCCCCGCGATCGTCGCCGAGACGAAGCTGAGCGTGGGCGATCTCGATATCGACCTCCTCGGCCAGCAGGTCCGGCGGCAGGGGCGCGCGATCGACCTGACCGCGCGGGAATTCCGTATCCTTGCCTATCTCGCGCGCAACGAGGGGCGCGTTGTCACGCGCTCGATGCTGCTCGAACATGTCTGGGACTATCATTTCGATCCGCAGACGAACATCATCGACCAGCATGTCAGCCGCCTGCGGCAAAAGGTCGATCGCGGCCACGATGGTCCACTGATCCACACGGTACGCGGCACCGGCTATGTCATGCGGGCGGGCGCTTGACCGTGCGGGCGCGTCGCGGCCCCTGGCGCAGCCTGACCGTGCGGTTGGGACTGGTCTATGTCGCCCTGTTCCTGACCTCGACTGCGGCGATGTTCGGCGCCGCCTATTGGTTCGGGGTCCATCAACCGATGGTGAAGGAGGCCTCCGCCGTCCAGCGCGAGGCGGGCAGTCTTGCGGCCGTCGACCGCGCCGGCGGCCGCGACGCCCTGCTGCGCGCGCTTCGGCTTCGCGAGAAGAGCGGGCCGAGACGGGCGTTTCACGCGCTGCTGCTGTCCGATGGCAGGGTCTTGACCGCCAATCTTCCGAGCTGGCCCAGGGCGACAATCGCCGACTGGCAGCTGCTCGATGCGGACATTTCCTTTCTCGGGACCGAGCAGGATTATACCGCGCTGTCGGTCGAACGCCGCCTCGACGACGGCGCCCGGCTGATCGTCGGGCGCGATGTCGAGGATATCGACGACCGCGACGAGATTTTCTCCGTCGCCGCGGCCTGGCTGATCCTGATCGCCGCCGCGCTGGCGATTGGTGGAAGTGTCGCGATGGGCCGCGCGGTCGGCCGGCGGATCGATGCGGTGACGCAGACCGCGCGGCGCGTGATGGCGGGCAGCCTGACCGAGCGCATCCCCTTGCGCGGCACCGGTGACGATTTCGACGAACTCGCGGGCACGCTCAACCAGATGCTCGGCCGGATCGAGGAAGCGGTCGACGCGGTCCGCCGTGTGTCGGACAATGTCGCGCACGAACTGCGCACGCCGCTGGCGCGGCTCCACGCGGACCTCGACGATCTCCGGATGACGGCCGACGAGAGCGAACGCCAGCGCCTCGCCGATCAGGCGCTGGCCGAGGCCGGGCGCCTGCAATCGATCTTCGATGCCCTGCTGCGCATCGCGCGGATTGAGAGCGGGCGGCACCATGCGGGCTTCCGCCGGGTCGACCTATCGACACTACTCGCCGACGCCGTCGAGTTTCACCTGCCCGATGCCGAAGCGCGCGGGCAACGTATCGAAAGCCGCATCGCCCCCGGCCTGATGCTCGAAGCCGACCCCGACCTGCTGTTCCAGGCGATATCCAATCTGCTCGACAACGCCGTGAAATATGGGAGCGATGCGGGCGCGGTGACGGTCAGCGCCGCACGAATGGCAACGGGTGTTGTGGTGGAAATATCCGACGCCGGCCCCGGCATCCCGCCCGCCTATCGCGAAAAGGTCACCGAGCGCTTCTTTCGCTTGCCCGACACTGCGGGCGAACCGGGGAGCGGGCTGGGCCTGTCGCTGGTGAGCGCAATCGTCGCGCTCCACCGGGGCAGGCTCCGGATCGACGATGCGGCTCCCGGAACACGGGTAAGGCTCGAGCTCCCCTGACCGGGACAATTTTTCGCTGTCCTACGTTGCGGCAGGGCGATAGCGTCGAAGCCATGATACCTCTTGTCCGGATTCCACAGCCCGAAAAGCGATTTCCGAATGAAGTTGCGCAGTTTTCTGCGCTTTTTTGTTTGCAGGCTTCTTCATGCTGAGCGTGGAAACCCACGAAGCCTCGCCCTGGCCCGACGCACTTGACTGGGAAGCGCGCGGTGCGGAAGCCGCCGCTGCGGCGCTTGCGCTGACGCCTTTCGCCTCGCTCGCCGATGCCGCACCGCTGGTCGAGATCGCGATCCGTCTGACCGACGACGCCGAAGTCCATGCGCTCAATCGCGACTTTCGCGGCAAGGACAAGCCGACCAACGTGCTGTCCTTTCCGCAGGTGCAGGCGGACCTGCTCGAAACGATGGCCAACAGCGATGACGGCGAAATCCTGCTCGGCGATATCGTGCTGGCGCGCGAAACCTGCGCGCGCGAGGCCGGGGAAAAGGGGATTTCGCTGGAGGATCACGCGACCCATCTGATCGTCCACGGTACGCTCCACCTTGTCGGCTATGACCATATGGATGACGTCAGCGCCGCTACGATGGAGGGGCTGGAGGTGAAAGCGCTTGCATCGCTGGGCCTCGCCAATCCATATGACCATCAGGATTAACAGGGAAACACGTACCATCATGCCCGACGACCAGGGGTCTTCGAACCGATCGGAAGAGGACAGTAGATCCGGTCTCTGGACCGGCCTCAAGCATATGTTGTTCGGCGGCGAGAAAGAGCCGTCGCTCCGCGAACAGATCGAAGACGTCATCGACGAGGCCGAGGAAGAGGGCGACGACCGCCGCGGCAGCAGCATCGTCGGCGACCTCTCCCCGATCGAGCGCAAGATGCTCCGCAACCTCCTGCACTTCGGCGAGCAGACCGTCGACGATGTCGCCGTTCCCCGCGGAGAGATCATTGCCATTTCCGAAAGCGCGAGCTTCGACGAGGTCGTCGCGATCTTCGTGGACGCCGGACACAGCCGCCTGCCGGTCTATCGCGAGACGCTCGACGAGGTCGTCGGGATGATCCACGTCAAGGACGTCTTTGCGGTGCTGGCGACGAAGAAGGCCCCGCCGCCGCTGATCGACCTGATCCGCCAGCCGCTCTATGTCCCCCAGTCGATGGACGTGCTCGACCTGCTTGCCGACATGCGCGCGCAGCGGACGCACCTCGCCATCGTGATCGACGAATATTCGGGGACCGAAGGCCTCGTCACGATCGAGGATCTGGTCGAGGAAATCGTCGGCGAGATCGAGGACGAGCATGACGACGAGCCGACCGCACTCTTCACGCCGGGCGAGAATGGCTGCTGGGAAGCCGACGCCCGCGCCGAGCTCGACGATATCGGCGAAGCGATCGACCCGCGGCTGGGCGATGTGGAGGAAGATGTCGACACGCTGGGCGGCCTCGCCGCGGTGCTCGCCGGGCATGTTCCCGAGGTGGGCGAGATACTTCACCACCCGAGCGGCTGGCGTATCGAGGTGACCGAGGCGGACGAACGCCGCGTCCACCACCTTCGCCTGCACCCGCCTGTCGAGATCGATCCGGAGGCGCCGCCGGGCCGCGAGGAATTCTGACGCGATTGCCTTTGGCGGGCTAAAGGACTAGGCGACGCCGGATGGAAGTTTCGGACCTTCGCATCGCCCTGTTCAGCGGCAACTACAACATGACGACCGACGGCGCCAACAAGGCGCTGAACCGGCTCGTCGGCTTTCTGCTCGCGCATGGTGCCGCGGTGCGGGTCTATTCGCCGACGGTCGCCAATCCCGATTTCGAACCGACCGGCGATCTGGTCAGCGTGCCGTCGATGGCGATCCCGAACCGTCCCGAATATCGCATTCCGCTGCATTTCTCGTCGCGGGTGCGCGAGGATATCACGGCGTTCGCGCCGAACATCCTCCACATCTCCAGCCCCGACCGCGTGTCGCGGCAGGCAGCGGCATGGGCGCGTCGACGCAAGTTGCCGGTCGCCTGTTCCGTCCACACGCGTTTCGAGACCTATTTTCGCTATTACAACCTGTCGTTCCTCGAACCGATCGTCGTCGCATGGCTCAGAAAGCTCTACCGGAAATGCGACGCGCTGATCGCTCCGTCGGAGAGCTTCGCGCAGGTTCTCCGCCAGCAACGGATGAATTACGACATCGGCATCTGGACCCGCGGGGTCGAGCGTGACGTGTTCAACCCGGGCCGGCGCGATATGAGCTGGCGTCAGTCGTGGGGCATCGCCGACGATGTACCCGTCATCGCGTTCCTCGGCCGGCTCGTGATGGAAAAGGGCCTCGACGTTTTCGCCGATGCGATCGACCAGCTCCAGCGGCGGAAGGTGCCGCATCAGGTGATGGTGATCGGCGAGGGCCCTGCGGGCGAGTGGTTCGAATCGCGTTTGCCGCAGGCCAAGTTCGTCGGCTTCCAGGGCGGAGAAAACCTCGCGCGGGCGCTGGCTTCGTGTGACATTTTTTTCAATCCGTCGGTGACCGAAACCTTCGGAAATGTGACGCTGGAAGCGATGGCCTGCGGGCTTCCGGTGGTCGCCGCGCGTGCGACGGGCAGCGCGAGCATCGTCAAGCACGGCCAGACCGGATATCTCGTCGCGCCGGGTGCGATCAGCCTGTTTGCCGACGACCTCGAACTCTATTGCCGCGATCCCGAACTGCGCGCGAGGCATGGCGCAGCGGCGCTGACCGAAAGCGGGGCGTACCAGTGGGACGCGATCAACCAGTCGGTGGCCGATACCTATCTGCGGCTGATCCGTCAGAAACAGCGGCGCGGGGTCTGATCCGGTGGGGGATCTGTTCGGCGCAGACGATCCCGTACAACCCGATGTAGCGACGGGCCCGGTCCCGCTTGCCGAAAAGCTGCGGCCGAAAGTCCTTGCCGAGGTCGTCGGGCAGGAGCATCTGACCGGCCCCGAGGGCGCGATCGGCCGGATGGTCGCCGCAGGACAGTTGTCGTCGATCATCCTCTGGGGTCCGCCCGGCACAGGCAAGACGACGATTGCCCGCTTGCTCGCCGAGGCGGTGGGAATGCGCTTCGCTCCCCTGTCGGCCGTCTTCTCGGGCGTTGCCGACCTCAAGAAGGCGTTTGCCGACGCCGAGAAGATGGCCGCGGCGGGGAAGCGTACCCTCTTGTTCGTCGACGAGATCCATCGCTTCAATCGTGCGCAACAGGATGGCTTCCTGCCCTTCGTCGAGCGCGGCACCGTCGTACTGGTCGGCGCAACGACCGAGAACCCCAGCTTCGCGCTCAACGCCGCGCTGCTCAGCCGGGCGCAGGTGCTCGTCCTCAATCGTCTCGGAGAAGCCGCGCTGGGAACGTTGATCGAGCGGGCGGAGGCCGAGCTCGGGCAGCGGCTGCCGGTGACCGACGATGCGCGCGCTGCACTGATCGCGAGCGCCGACGGCGACGGGCGCTTTCTGCTCAACCAGGTCGAGACGCTGTTTTCGGTGACGATCGCCGAGCCGCTCGACCCGGCCGAGCTTGCGCAATTCCTGCACCGCCGGATGCCCGTCTATGACAAGGATCGCGACGGCCATTACAATCTGATCTCGGCGCTCCACAAGGCGATGCGCGGGTCGGACCCGCAGGCGTCGCTCTACTGGCTGGCGCGGATGCTCGTCGCGGGCGAGGAGCCGCTTTATGTCCTCCGACGCATTACGCGTTTCGCGAGTGAAGATATCGGGCTCGCCGACCCGCAGGCACTGGTGCAATGTCTGGCCGCGAAGGACGCCTATCAGTTCCTCGGCTCGCCCGAGGGCGAACTCGCGATCGTGCAGGCGTGCCTCTATTGCGCGACTGCGCCCAAATCGAACGCCGCCTATATGGCGCAAAAGGCCGCATGGGCCGCTGCGCGCGAGACGGGCAGCCTCGCGCCACCCGCAAACATCCTGAATGCCCCGACCAAGTTGATGAAGGATCTGGGGTACGGTGCGGGCTACAGCTACGATCATGACGCGCCCGAGGGTTTTTCGGGTGATAATTACTGGCCCGACGAGATGGCCCCCGCCGAACTTTATCGCCCGGTCGACCGCGGCTTCGAGAAGCGCATTGCCGAGCGTATGGCCTGGTGGGACGAGCGGCGCGGGAAGGGGAGCGAATAGCATGTCTGCGCCGCGTCTCGACAGTTGGGACGATGTCGTCGCCTTCGCCTGCGCGCTGCCCGATGTCGAAATGGCGCCTTTCTATGGCACGCCCTGTCCGAAGGTGAACGGCAAGGCCTTCGTGTCGCCGGGGCGCGAGGCCGGCAGCTTTCACGTCATGAGCCCGCACGAAGAAAAGGACGTCCTGCTTGAAACTGACCCCGACACTTTCTGGCAGACGCCGCATTATGAGGGCTGGCCCGGCCTGCTCGTCCGCTTCGGATCGGACGACCCCGAACGCGTCGCCGACGTCATCCGCCGTGCCTGGTGGGACCGGGCGAAGAAGCCGCAGCGCGCTGGCTTCGGCGAGCGGCCCTGAGATGTTGCAGCGCCTGATCCTCGGCCTTGCGCTCGCGGCCGTAGCAGTCCCGACGCACGCCGCCGATCCCAATGCCGAGATCAATCGCGCGTGGGCTGCGGGCTATCGTGCCGCCTTCACCTGCTCGGCGCTCTGGAACGGCGCGGGCAAGCCGCTCGAGGCGATCGAGCGCGACGAACTGACCGGCATCTATCCCGAGATCGAGGCCGACGTCCGCGCGCTCAAGGCCGATATCGACGACAAGGCGAAGATCGTCAGCGTCAAATATCGCGACGACATGCCGCCGCGTATCGCGATGTGGGATCGCGGCGAAGGCTGTGTCACGCTGCCGATCGGGACGAAGCCCGGCCATATCGACGGCTTCCTCAATCATGGCCCCCCGATGCTCGACGACCGGCCGTGGCCGCTCGGTGACAAGGATGCGATTCCCCCGAGACCGCGCGCTTTGACGGCGTTCGAGGGCGCGACGATCAATATGGAGAGCTTCGGTGGCCGGACGAGCTCGCTGCTCATCGTGAAGAACGGCAGGATCGCGGTCGAACGCTATTGGAGCGGGCACGACATCCACACCTCGCAGCGTACCTTTTCGGTGGCGAAGTCGATGGCCGCGACGCTGATCGGCAATGCGGCATATAATGGCTGGATCGATGTGAAGGCGCCGGCGATGATCGTCGAATGGCAGGTGTTCGACGATCCCCGCGGCGCGATCACCACCGAGCAGCTGATGCGCATGGCGAGCGGCCTGACGAGCGACAGTGCGGGCAACCGGAGCGATGCCATCTATATGGGCGGCGCGCTCGTCCGGCCGTGGACGGTGCAGTGGCCGCTGATCAACCCTCCGGGCACGCGCTATCGCTACGCGAACAACGATACGATGCTTGCGGTGCTGTCGCTAAAGGCCGCGTTGCAGCAGGCACAGCGCAAGGCGAACGAAAAATCGGCAGCCTTCCGCTTCGACAAGCTGCTCAATCCCAACGCCTTCTTCGACCGGCTGGGCATGACGCGCACCATCGCCGAGCACGACCGAAACGGCGACTATATCCTGTCGAGCCAGGTCTGGACAACGGCGCGCGACCTTGCGCGGCTGGGCCTGCTCTACCAGAACGACGGGATGTGGGAGGGCCAGCGTCTGCTGCCCGAGGACTGGCGGCGCTTCGTCACGACGCCGAGCGGGCCGCAGCCCGACGGCGCCTTCGGCTATGGCGCCGGCTTCTGGCTGTTGAACAAGTCACCGGGGATTCCCGCCGACGCCTTCGGGGCCTTCGGCAATCGCGGACAGTATCTGATCATCATCCCGTCGCGCCAGCTCGTGATCGTGCGACAGGGCTATGACGACGACAAGCAAAGGCTGGATATCGCGAAGCTTGTCGCCGCCATCGTCGCGGCGGATGGGAAGCGGCGTTAGTCCATCCCGGGATAACGGTTGAACGCCGGCATCTCGTCCAGCTTTTCCATCCAGCCGATCCGTTCGGCGATCTGGATCTGTGCGCCCGCGGGGATCAGGTCGGGGTCGTCGAGTGTGCCCGTCTGGACGTCGATCGGGCCGGGGAAGATCGCTTCGTTGGTATAGAAGAGACCGGTGCCGCAATCGCCGCAGAAATGGCGGCGGCCATGTTCGGACGATGAATAGATTTTGGGCGTGCCGGTCATGTCGAGATCGGCCTGGCCGACCAGCGCCCAGCCGACCATCGGCGCGCCGGCGTGGCGACGGCAGTCGGTGCAGTGGCAAAGCGCATGATGCTCGACCGCGGTCGGCATCGAATAGCGGATCGCGCCGCAATGGCACTGGCCGTTCGCGCGGGTGGGGGACTCGCTCATCATTCTCTCCTCATCTTGTACGAAGAGAACATATCATAAACATTGAGGGCGAAGCAATTACCCCGAAGGTCAATTCTCGAAATCGCCGAGATCGACCTGATGCGCCTTTGCCCAGTCGAGATATTGCCCGCGCGGATTGGCGGCGGGCTGCGACAGGATCGTCCCGATCTCGCTACGCAGCTTGCCGAGGTCGAGCGAGCGGATCATCGCCTTGACCGGGCCGACGCCCGCAGGTGTGATCGACAGCCGTTCGATCCCGACGCCGAGCAGCGCCATCGCTTCGAGCGGGCGCCCGCCCATCTCGCCGCAGACGCCGAGCGCGACCTTCGATCCCGCGACCGTCTTCACGACGCGCGCGAGGTAGCGCATCACCGTCGGCGACAGCCAGTCGTAGCGCTCGGCGAGCCGCGGATGCGCGCGGTCGGCGGCGAAGAGGAACTGCGTCAGGTCGTTGGTGCCGATCGACAGGAAGTCGAGGTGCGGCAGCATCAGGTCGAGCGTTTCGAGCAGGCCCGGCACTTCGAGCATCGCGCCGTAACGGATCGCGACGGGCAGCTTCTTGTTGTGGCTCGCGAGCCAGGCGCGCTGCTTTACGAACAGCTCGCGCGCAGCCTCATATTCCCAGGGCTCGGACACCATCGGGAACATCACATTGAGGGTCCGTCCCGCTGCGGCTTCCATCAGCGCGCGCGCCTGAACCTTCAGCAGGCCTTCGCGCTCGAGCGCGAGACGCAGCGCACGCCACCCCATCGCCGGATTTTCCTCCAGCGCGGTGTCGGTGTTCATATAGGGCAGCGCCTTGTCGCCGCCGATGTCCACGGTACGGAAGATCACCGGCCGGTCGCCCGCCGCGTCGAGCACGTCGCGATAGAGCCGCTGCTGGCGTTCGCGCGCGGGCAGCGTCGCCGAGACGAGGAACTGGAACTCGGTACGGAACAGTCCGATCCCGCGCGCCCCGGTGAGGTCGAGCGCGGCGATGTCTTCACGCAGTCCCGCGTTGATCATCAGCTCGATCGGCACGCCGTCTTTCGTCACAGCCGGAAGGTCGCGCAGCGCGGCAAGGTTCGCACGGCGCTTCTGCGAGATTTCGAGCTTGGCGTCGAACGCATCCTGCACGGCTTGCGTCGGGCGGACCTGCACCGTTCCGGCACCGGCGTCGAGCAACAGCAGGTCGCCCTCGCGGATCGAGGTGCGCACATCGCTGACGCGGCCGATGACCGGCACCCCCATGGCGCGCGCGACGATGATGACGTGCGCGGTGAGCGATCCTTCTTCCAGCACCACGCCCTTCAGGCGGCGGCGGTCGTACTCGAGCAGCTCGGCGGGGCCGAGGTTGCGCGCGATCAGGATCGAATCCTGGCGGAGGCCGACCTGCGCCGCGGTGCCCATCTGCCCCGATACGATGCGGATCAGCCGGTTCGACAGATCCTCGAGGTCGTGCATGCGGTCTCGCAGCAGCGGATCGTCGATCTGGCGCATCCGCATCCGGGTGCGTTGCTGGACGCGCTCGATCGCCGCCTCGGCAGTGAGGCCGCTGTCGATCGCCTCGTTGATCCGGCGCGACCAACCCTCGTCATAGGCGAACATCTTGTAGGTCTCGATGACCTCTTCATGCTCGCCGCCGACGCCGAATTCGGCCTGGCTCGCCATGCGGTCGATCTGTTCGCGCATCTTGTCGAAGGCGGCGTAGACGCGGTGGCGTTCGGCCTCGATGTCATCGGCGACGGTATGCTCGATCGTGATGCGCGGCTGATGCCAGACCGCGACCCCGGCGCCCATGCCGTCGACGAGCTTCTGCCCGGTCAGCCGCTGTGCCGACTGATCGGCATTGGCGGCGTCGGTGCGTGCTGCCGTGTCGACGAGATCGGCGTTCGCGATCAGTTCGGAGAGGACCATCGCGACCGTCTGCAACGTCTCGATCTCGATCTCTTCGTAGCGGCGCGGATCGGCGTGCTGGACGCAGAGGACGCCGACGGCGCGCTCGCGGCGAATGATCGGGACGCCGGCGAAACTGTGGAACAGCTCCTCGCCCGTCTCGGGGCGATAGGAGAAGTCGGGGTGTGCCGCGGCCTCGTCGAGGTTCAGCGTTTCGATCTGTTCGGCGATCGTGCCGACAAGGCCTTCGCCGAGGCCGAGGCGGGTGACGTGGACGGCCTCCTGCTTCAGTCCGCGGGTCGCGTAGAGTTCGAGAGCGCCCTCGCGCAGCAGATAGATCGAGCAGACCTCGCTATCGAGGCATTCGCCGATGATTCCGACGACCTGGTTGAGCTTGCTTTGCGCATTGGTGCGCGCCGCCATCACCTCGTGGAGCCGGGTCAGGATCGTCCGCGCCGACTGGGCGGCGCTCGAGGGCGGAGGCGGGGCGTTTGTCATGTCGCATCCGTGCTAACAGATGCGGTGCCCCGCCGCCAAGGGCGCGCGCGAAATTTCCTGTCCGGCCTAGCCGTTCGGATTCGACGCCGGCGATGCAGCGGGCGTCGTCGCCCCATAGGTGGCCGCGGGCGCTGCAGGTGCGGTCATGATCGCAGGCGGCGGTGCATATTTCGCATCCCACGAGGCCGCATCGAGCTGATATCTCGCATAGGCCTCATAGAAATCGAGGAAGGGCTGGTCGAGAGCGGCGAGATGGCCCGGCGCTTGAGCGATGACCTGTGCGGCCGGTGTCGAAGAGACGAGCTGTGCGACCTCGTTGGCGCGCGCGCAGAAGGCGCGCTGTGCCGGCGGCTGGGCGAAATAGTTGAAAAGCTGGGTTGAGAGGCGGTCGCGCTCCTTGATCCCGTTCGTCTTGTTCGCCTTGCCAAGGTCGGCGATCACGGTCTTCTCGGTCGACTTGATCGCCTTCGCGTGCGCCTTGATGATATTGTTGTACGCCGACACCAGCGTCGCCTCTTCGGTTCCCCGGCAGCCGATCGCCGCGACGTTCAGCCCGATCTTGAGCTGCCAGAAAGCGCGGTCGCCGGAGATGCCGCTGTTTGCGGTGACGAAATGGCCGTCGATGCCGCGGCCCGGCAGGATCTGGGTCAGCGACGCGTTGCCGGGGGGCAGCGGGCGCGGGGGGATCACGATTGCCACGGGCGGCGGGGCGGGCGGCGGAGGCGGCGGGGCAACCGGTTTGGGCGCACAGGCGGCGACGCTCGCCAGCAAGCCGGCTACGATGATCTTACGCGACACATTCATGATCTTCTCCCCAACCGCGAAACTATGCGGTCTCAACCCCGGGCGTGCAACGCGGCTTCGGCCTGTTGCACCAAAGTTGCGATGATATCGGCAACGCTCTCTTCGGAGGTTACCATGCCGACAGATTGCCCTGCCATTAACGAGCCGCCGTCGACGTCGCCGTCGATGACCGCGCGGCGGAGCGCGCCCGCCCAATAATGCTCGATCTGAAGCTGCGCCTCCATCATGTCGACCGCGCCCTCATCGAGCAGGTTCGCGACTTCGCGCTGCTTCGCGGTGAAGGATTCGGTGCCGTTGTTCTTGAGCGCGCGCACCGGGATGACCGGCAGGCGCGGGTCGATCTGGACGCTGGCGACGGCGTCGCGCGCCGACGCGCGGATGAAGGCCTTTTTGAAGTTCGGATGCGCGATGCTCTCGGTCGCGCAGACGAAGCGCGTGCCGAGCTGGACGCCCGACGCACCCATCTCGAGATAGCCCGCGATCGCCTCGCCGCGGCCGATACCGCCGGCGACGAAGATCGGTACCTCTTCGGCAAGGCTCGGCAGGATTTCCTGGGCGAGGACGCTTGTCGACACGGGACCGATATGGCCGCCGGCTTCCATGCCCTCGATGACGAGCGCATCGACGCCCGAGCGAACGAGTTTCTTGGCAAGCGCCAGCGTCGGCGCGAAGCAGATGACCTTGGCGCCCGACGCCTTGATCGCCTCGAGGCTGCCCTTCGGCGGCAGGCCGCCCGCAAGGACGACATGGCCGATGCCATGCTTCGCGCAGACGTCGATCAGGTCGAACAGCTGCGGATGCATCGTGATCAGGTTGACCCCAAAATTGCGCGTGGCGAGCGCCTTCGTCGCGGCGATTTCGGCATCGAGAAGCTCGGGCGTCATTGCGCCGCAGGCGATCACGCCAAAGCCTCCGGCGTTGCTGATCGCGCTTACCAGATTGCGCTCCGAGACCCAGCTCATCGCGCCGCAGAGAATGGCATAGTCGCTGCCGAGAAGTTCGGTCCCGCGGGCCATCAGATCGTTAATTTTGCTCATTGGCTGCGCCTTTGCCAGCCTTGGCGCGCGGGCGCAATCACTTCGGCGACGAAGCGCATCGGCTGGTCGCGGGGCTGAATCCGTTCGGCGCAGCAACTTCACCTTTGGGCGCAGAAAGCAAATTTAGGGATTGTCTACTAAAACACTTGGGATACGGTTGCGGCCGACTCAGAAGATGGGAAGGGCACAAGATGAGCGCAATCAAAGAACAGCCAAAGGGTGAAGGCGGCGAACCGTCGCGTGCTGTCCAGACCGTGCTCGACGCGCTGGAAAAGCTGAAATTCGGCGCGATCCAGCTCACCGTCCACGAGGGACGGCTGGTGCAGGTCGATGTGACCGAACGGCACCGCTACCCCAACTGAATTTCACAGCTCCCGAAAGGGGATTGTCCCCTTACTGCCGCAGACCGGACCGCCGGATGTGGCAATTTTCGTGCAACTTCAAAGCAACAGGAAAATTGTCATGACCGCGAAATACCCCTCCGCTCGCCGCCGCGTCCCGGCATCGGCGCTTACGCTATCCCTGCTCTTGGCGCTCGGCGCCGCGCCTGCCTTTGCCGAGGAAACGGCAGCCGGCGATGCCGCGGCGACCTCGACCGGCACTGCCGATGCGTCCGATCAGGTCGACGACGATGTCAGCCGGGGCGACGTGATCATCGTTACCGCCCGCCGTCGTCAGGAAACCGCGCAGGAAGTGCCCGTGGCGATCTCGGTGATCCGCGGCGATTCGATCGAGGCGACGGGCAATTTCAACGTCGTGAAGCTGCAGCAGCTCGCCCCGACCTTGCAGGTCTATACGTCGAACCCGCGCAATACTTCGGTCAACATCCGCGGTCTCGGCGTGCCCTTTGGTCTCACCAGCGACGGCTTTGAGCAGGGCGTCGGCATCTATGTCGACGACGTCTATAACTCGCGCGTCGCCGCTGCGACCTTCGACTTCCTCGACGTCGACCAGGTCGAGGTGCTGCGCGGGCCGCAGGGCACGCTCTATGGCAAGAACACCACCGCGGGCGCGATCAACATCACGACGAACCAGCCGACCTTCGATTTCGAGGGCCGCGCCGAAGTGACGGTCGGCAATCTCAATTATCGGCAGGCGAAGGCCGCGGTTTCGGGCCCGCTGTCGGACAAGGTCGCCGCGCGTATCGCGATCGCCACGACCAGCCGCCGCGGCACGTTGTTCAACACCCGGACCGACCGCTGGATCAACGAGCAGGACAATCTGGGCCTGCGCGGCCAGTTGCTGTTCGAGCCCAACGACGATCTCTCGATCACGCTCGCGGGTGACTACAGCCGCCAGAATCCGGAATGCTGCGGCACCGCTTTCGTTCGCGTCGGCACGACGCAGCGCGCTCTCAACCGTCAGTATGACGCGATCATCGCGCGGCTGCAGGCAGCCAACCCGAACTACAATTACATCGTGCCGAGCCGGAACATCTATGATCGCCTGACCGACATCGATGCCAGCCTGAGCGCCGGCAACAAGATCGGCGGCGCGTCGCTGCGTGTGAAATGGGACGTCGGTCCGGGGACTTTCACCTCGATCACCGCATGGCGCTTCTGGGACTGGCAGCCCGAGAACGACCGCGACTTCACCGGCGCATCGGTCGTGGCCAAGTCGCAGAACCCGTCGCAGCAGGATCAGTACAGCCAGGAGTTCCGTTACAATTACGAAGGCGACAAGCTCGATTTCGTCGTCGGCCTGTTCGGCTTCAAGCAACGCATCGACACGCAGGGCACCGAGCAGCAGGGAATCGACGCGACGCGCTACAGCCTCGCGCCGTCGACCGATCCGAACAATGTCTATAACCGTCCCGAAGTGCTGAACGGCCTGACCGCGACCAATACGCAATATCTGAAGTCGGACAGCGCGGCGCTCTATGGCCAGCTCAGCTACAAGCTGACGCCGGAGCTGACGATCCAGCCAGGTATCCGCATCAATTACGACAAGAAGGAAGGCTTTTATCAGCGCGTCGTGACGACGGGCACCGGTCAGCTGATCACGAGCTGCAGCACCGCGGCGCAGCAGGGCAATGCCGTGCTCACTGCGCAGTGTGGGGTCTATCAGCCGCAGCTCACGACGCCGTCGGTCAGCGACTGGAATTTCAGCTATGATCTGAACGTGAACTACAAGCTCGCGCCGGATGTCCTTGCCTATGCGACCTACGCAAAGAGCTTCAAGACGGTCGGCATCAACCAGAACGGCCTGCCGCTCGACACCAACAACCAGCCTGTGCTCAGCGCGAGCACGGTGAAGCCGGAATCGGTCAATCACTTCGAGGTGGGGCTCAAGACCCAGTTCTTCAATCGCCTCGCGACTTTCAACCTCACGGCGTTCCGCACCGAGATCAAGAATTTCCAGGCGACGGTGAACGGCGGTCAGTTCGGCACGGTGCGCGGCTATCTGGCCAATGCGGAGAGGGTCGTTTCGCAGGGCATCGAAGCCGACTTCAAGATCCGCGCCAGCGACCGTTTCACCGCCTATGCCAACGGCGCTTATACCGACGCCAAGTACAAGAAGTTCACCAGCGCGCCGTGCCCGCCCGAACTGTCGGGCGGTACCTTCGTCACCGGCACACAGACACCCAGCGCGCCGGGCGTTCCGGGGCTCAGCCCGCGCCAGTGCGACATTTCGGGCCAGCGCTTGCCCGGCGTGTCGAAGTGGGCCTTCTCGTACGGCGCCGAGACCAACGTGCCGGTCACGCTGTTCGCGAAGGAAGGGCAGGTCTATCTGGGCGTCGACGGCAACTACCGTTCGCACTGGAATTCGAACGCTTCGCCGTCGATCTATACCGATGTGAAGGGCTATGCGCTGACCAACTTCCGCGTTGGCTTCCGCGGCGACGGCATCGATGTGTTCGGATGGGTCCGCAATGCGTTCGACGTCAACTATATCGAACTGCTGCAGGTCGCGCCGGGCAATGTCGGCCTGATCGCCGGCACCCCCGGTGATCCGCGCACTTGGGGCGGGACGATCAAGGTCAGCTTCTGACCCGTTCGCGGCGGACGAAAGAAAAGGGCCGCTCCCGCGAGGGAGCGGCCCTTTCTCATGCAGCCTGTATCAGCGCTGCTGCGGGTTCTTGTTGCGATCCTGATCGGAGCGCTGACCACCCTGCTGGCGGTCGTTGCCGCCCTGCTGTTGCTGCTGGCGGCGTTGCTCTTCGTCGCGATCAGCCTGGGTGTTCTTCTGGTTCTGTTGGTCGGGGGTGTTGGCCACTTTCCATCTCCTTTTGCCGCGCCATGCCATCATGCCGCGACCCTTCAGCAACCCTTGCAGGATCAAGATGTTGCGCCGTCTCGCCGGAGCGTGGCGAAGCCGCGACGGGCGGCTCGTCGCACCTTTCGCTCCCGGTGCCGTTGATCGCTTCGTTCGATGACTGAATTCAGCTTATTCGTTTAGGTCGATGGGAAGGTGCGGCGTAACCTGCCTCCGTCAGAACGAAAGGATGACGCCATCGACTCGACGCTAGCCTGCGCCGACCGTCCCTTGCGGCCCCTCCGCCGCCGCTGCGTCATGCGCCCGTCATCCTGCCGCATCACGATCACAAAACATCCAGAAAGAGGAGAGACTGCATGAACGACCAGACCCCCATCGGCGGCGGCTGCCCGGTGCATCAGCCCGGCGGCGTCCGCGGCCTGCTCGGCAGGACCAACAAGGATTGGTGGCCCGAGATGCTGGCGACCGAAATCCTCAATCCCAACGGGTCGTCGAACCCGCTGGGTGACGATTTCGACTATGCCGCGGCGTTCAAGTCGCTCGATTACCAGGCGCTGAAGGACGACCTGACCGCGCTGATGACCGACAGCCAGCCGTGGTGGCCGGCGGATTATGGCCATTACGGGCCCTTCTTCATCCGCATGGCATGGCACGCCGCGGGCACCTATCGCACCGCCGACGGCCGCGGCGGCGCTAACAGCGGGCAGCAGCGCTTCGCGCCGCTCGACAGCTGGCCCGACAACGGCAACCTCGACAAGGCGCGCCGCCTGTTGTGGCCGATCAAGCAGAAATACGGCAACAAGATCAGCTGGGCCGACCTGTTCATCCTGACCGGCAATGTCGCAATCGAAAGCATGGGCGGGCCGGTTTTCGGCTTCGGCGGCGGCCGCGCCGACGTGTTCGAGCCCGAGCGCGACATCTATTGGGGCAGCGAGGACAAGTGGGTCAACGAAGGCGTGCAGACCCGCATCGATCCCGACAAGGGACTCGACGCGATCGAAGGGCCGCTGGCCGCGATCCAGATGGGCCTGATCTACGTCAATCCGGAAGGCCCGGGCGGCAATCCCGACCCGCTGCTGTCGGCGCGCGACATCAAGGAAACCTTCCACCGCATGGCGATGAACCATGAGGAAACCGTCGCCCTGACCGCGGGCGGCCACACCTTCGGCAAGGCGCATGGCAATGGCGACGCCTCGCTGCTCGGCGCGGCGCCGTCGGGCGGCGATCTGGCGGCGCAGGGCTTCGGCTGGGTCAGCAGCCACGAGAGCGGCGGCATCGGCGAACATGCCGTGACCAGCGGCATCGAAGGGGCGTGGGTCAACACGCCGACGGAATGGTCGGAGAATTATTTCCGCCTGCTGCTCGACTATGAGTATGAGCTGGTCCGCTCGCCGGCGGGTGCGCAGCAGTGGCAGCCGATCAACCAGAAGCCGGAGGATATGGCCCCGGCCGCGTGGGATCCGTCCATCAAGGTTCCGACGATGATGACGACCGCCGACATGGCGCTGAAGGTCGATCCCGAGTTCCGCAAGATCAGCGAGAAGTTCCGCAATGACCATGAGGCGTTCAAGGACGCCTTCGCGCGCGCCTGGTTCAAGCTGTGCCACCGCGATATGGGACCGAAGATCCGCTACCTCGGCCCAGAGGTTCCCGCCGAGGACCTGATCTGGCAGGATCCGGTTCCGGCCGGCACCATTCCGTCGGACGCCGAAGTGGCGGCGGTGAAGGACAAGATCGCCGCGAGCGGACTGACCGTCAGCGAGCTGATCAAGACCGCCTGGGCATCGGCGAGCACCTTCCGCAAGTCCGACTTCCGCGGCGGCGCCAATGGCGCGCGCGTCCGCCTGGCGCCGCAGAAGGACTGGGAGGTCAACGAACCCGCGCTGCTCGCCAAGGTGCTGAACACGCTCGAGGGGGTGCGCGGCACTCTGTCGATCGCCGACACGATCGTGCTGGGCGGCGTCGTCGCGCTCGAAAAGGCGATCAAGGACGCGGGCTTTAACGTCCCCGTCCCGTTCACCGGCGGCCGCGGCGATGCGACCGCGGAACAGACCGACGCCGAAAGCTTCGAGGTGATGGAGCCCGAGGCCGACGCTTTCCGCAACTATGTCGGCAAGAAGAAGCTGGCAGTGAAGGTCGAGGAAATGATGCTCGACCGCGCCTCGCTGCTCGGCCTGTCGCTGCCTGAAATGACGGTGCTGATCGGGGGCTTGCGCGTCCTCGGCGCCAATCATGGCGAGCGCGGGCACGGCCATTTCACCAAGCGGTCGGGTCAGCTCACCAACGACTTCTTCGTCAACCTTTATGACATGACCAATGTCTGGAAGGCCGAAGGCGACGGCGACGATGAATTTATCGCCACCGACCGCAAGGACGGCGGCGAGAAGTGGCGGGCGACACGCGCCGATCTGATCTTCGGCTCGAATGCCGAGCTGCGCGCCGTCGGCGAGGTCTATGCGCAGTCCGACAGCGGCGAGAAGTTCGTGAAGGATTTCGTCAAGGCCTGGACCAAGGTGATGAACGCCGACCGTTTCGACCTCGCCTGATCCGGCGCCCCGGTCCCGCATCATGCCGCGGGACCGGGCGCGGCCAATGGACGACGGGTCGCGACCCGCCCCCGGGGACATGGGCCCGGGGGCGGGTCTTCTTTTTAGGGTTTAATGCGCGTCGGTCGGGGCCGGGCCTCCGATCGGCGGCGGCTTGCAGAACGGGACCATGATCAGCGCCGCCAAGAATATCCACGACATCAGGCGGAAGACGTCGTCGAAGGCGAGCGTCAGCGCTTCGCGTCCGACGATCCGGCCGAGCACGCCGTTCGCCATCTGCGCCGCGAGCGCAGGGTCGGTGACATATTGGCCGATGCCGTGCGTCAGGTTGGCGGCCGCCTCGCGCGCCGCTTCGCCGCCGCGGCCCAAGGCTTCGGATAGACGCAGCGCGTGGAGGCGCATATTGTCGCCGAGCCAGGTGTTGACGAGCGCGATGCCGATCGCGCCGCCGAGGTTGCGCATCAGGTTGAACAGGCCCGAGGCATAGCGCAGCTCGGGCCCCTCGAAATTGCCGAGCGCGAGCCCGACCGACGGGACGATGCAGAGCATGATCGCAAAGCTGCGCACGACCTGCGGCCAGAACAGCGCGGCGAAACCCCATTCGGGGGTCATGAAGCTGAACATCCAAAGGCCGACGGCGAACAGGCCGAGCCCGAAGGTGATGACGATCCGCTGGTCCACCTTCTGCGATAGCGCGGCCGCGATCGGGACGCCCATGAGTTGCGCGATCCCGGCGATAAACACGGTCGTGCCGATCTCCGACGCATTATATCCCTGCACGCGGCCGAGGTAGATCGGGATCAGATAGGTGCTGGCATAGAGGCCGAAACCGATCACCAGATTGAAGACGCAGGCAAAGACGAAGGTCGGCACCCGGAAGGGCGACAGCTTCACGATCGGTCCGTCGGAGCGGAAAGAGCGCTCGAGGAAGAGGCCGAAGGCGACGAACGACACCCACGCGCCGATCGCGATTTCGGGTTCGCTGAACCAGTCGTGCTTCGGCCCCTCCTCGAGCACGAATTCGAGGCCTGCGAGGAACACCGCCATCGAGGCGAGGTGGACCCAGTCGATCCGGCGGAGCATCGGCAAATTGGGCTTGTCGACGCGGACGAGCATCAGGATCAGCAGCGTCACCATCGCGCCGGGCAGAACGTTGATGAAGAAGACCCAGCGCCACCCCAGACTGTCGGTGATCCAGCCGCCGACCGTCGGGCCGAGCGTCGGCGCGAGCACCGATACCATGCCGAGGATCGCGGGGATCATCGCGCGCTGCTTGCCCTGGAAGAGCATATAGCCGGTCGCGAACACCGTCGGGATCATCGCGCCGCCGACGAAGCCCTGGACAGCGCGGAACAGGATCATCGATTCGATGTTCCACGCGAGCCCGCACGCGATGCTCGACAGGGTGAACAGCGCCGCCGATCCCGCGAACAGCCAGCGCGTCGACAGCGCCTGAGCGAGGAAGGCCGAGAAGGGTATCATCACGAGCTCGGCCATCAGATAGGCGGTCTGCACCCAGCTGATCTCGTCGGGCCCGGCGCTGAGTCCCGCCTGCACTTCGTTGAGCGATGCGGCGACGATCTGGATGTCGATCAGCGCCATGAACTGGCCGAACGCCATCACCGCAAAGATCAGATATTTCCGCGCGTTGGGCATCGCCGCCGGGTCGAAGGGCGTGTCGTCTTTTGCGGGGTTTTGCCCGGAGGAGAGCGGGATGGAGGCCATGGGTCTTGTGTCCTGTCGTCTTTATATTATATGTATCATATAAAAGGAGACGACAAGTGCGCTATTCAAGTGCCCACAAGGCGGAGACCCGCGAACGGGTCCTGAAAGAGGCGGCGAAGGAGATTCGCGAGCGTGGTCCGGACAATGTGGCGGTTGCGGGCATCATGGCCCGTGCGGGCCTGACGCACGGCGGCTTCTACGCGCATTTCCCGTCGAAGGATGCGCTGGTGAAGGAAGCGATCGGCACGATGTTCGCCGACGCGCGCCGGCGCTCGGCGACGATCGACGCTGAGGGCGATCCGCGCTCCGTGCTGCGCGCCTATGTCGATTTCTACCTCTCGCCGGCGCATCGCGACGGGCGCGATCGCGGCTGTCCGCTGCCGACGCTGTCGGGCGATTTCGCGCGATCAAAGCCCGAGACGCGCGAGCGCTTCGGTGCGGGGGTGGTCGGGATAGCGAGCCGCCTTGCCGCGCCGCTGGGCCAGCTGGGTTTCGCCAGCCCCGATGCCGAGGCGCATGCGCTGCTCGCACAGCTCGTGGGCGGGGTCGCGCTTGCGCGGGCGGTCGGCGACGCGGAATTGTCCGATGCGCTGCTCGCCGACACGCGCGCCAGCATCGTCGCCCGCTATGGTCTGGAGACGGTGCAATGACGCTTGCGAAGGTGCGCGGGCTGATCGCGAGCGGAGGTCGCCCGCCGATCGGACACACGATGGGCTTTCAGCTCGTCGATGCGGGTGACGGCTGGGCGGCGTTCGAGGGGGTACCGGGCCCCGAGCATTATAATCCGATGGGCACCGTGCATGGCGGCTATGCCGCGACGCTGCTCGATTCGGCGTGCGGGATCGCCGTGGTGACCAAACTCGCCGAGGATCAGGCGATGACCACGCTCGAACTCAAGACATCCTATCTGAAAGCGATGACCGAGAAGACGGGCAAGGTCCGCGCCGAAGGCCATGTCATCTCGATCGGGCGCCGCGTCGCCTATGTCGAGGCGAGGCTGACTGACGAAGCCGGACGCCTCTATGCGACTGCGACCTCGACCTTGCTGGTGCTGAGCCAATGAACGCGCAGACCGCCATCGCCGCCGATGCGTCGGCCGAAGCACCCGTCCGTCGCCGCCTCGCCCTGCCGAGGAAGGCATGGAAGATCGGCCTGATCGCGCTCGCCGTGGCGGCGCTCGGCATCTGGTGGCTGATTGCGCCGAAGAGCGTCGAGTCGACCGACAATGCTTATCTGCAGGCCGATTCGAGCGAGGTCGCGCCGCGCGTCGGCGGACTCGTCACCGCGGTGCTGGTGAAGGACAATCAGGTCGTGAAGGCGGGCGATCCGCTCGTCCGCATCGACGTGCGCGACTATGACTCGCGCGTGATGGCGGCCGAGGCCGCGGTGGCGGACGCCGATGCGCAGGTCGCGACGGCGCGCGCGACGCTCGCATCGCTTGGCGCCGAACAGAAGCTTGCGGCGGCGCATGTGCGTTCGATGAACACCCAGATTGCAGCGGCCGACGCCGAATATGTGCGCGCCGCCGCCGACCGGAAGCGCTACGACGCGCTGCTGGTCGACGGTTTCGTGCCGCGCCGCGATGCCGAGCAGGTTTCGGCCAATGCGGTGAGCGCGGCTTCGGCGGCGCAGCGCTCGCGCGCCGACCTCGGCGCCAGCATCGAGGCGGCCGCGGTGACGCGCGCAAAGGGTCCGGTTCTTGCGGCACAGATCCAGGCGGCCGAGGCAAACGCCGCCAAGGCGCGCGCAGCGCTCGCGCTTGCGAAGCTTGACCGCGGGCATACGCTGATCGTCGCGCCGATCGACGGGGTCGTCGGCAACCGCCGCATTCAGGTCGGCGACTATGTCCAGCCGGGCTCGCGCGTGCTGACGGTCGTGCCGGTGAAGTCGATCTATGTGACCGCCAATTTCAAGGAAACGCAGACGCGCGAGATGCGGCCGGGGCAGAAGGCCGAAGTCTATGTCGACGCGCTCGGCGAGACGCTGAGCGGCACGGTCGAGAGCCTCGCGCCGGGGTCGGGAAGCGAGTTCACGCTGCTGCCCTTCGAGCCCGGGTCGGGCAATTTCACCAAGATCGTCCAGCGCGTCGGCGTACGCATCCGGCTCAATCCGGGGCAGCCGGCGCTCGCGCAGCTCCGGCCCGGCCTGTCCGTGACGGCGAAGGTGCGCCTGCGCGATTGATCGTGACGGCGCGTCGCTTCGGCGCGGCCATGTTAACGATGTAAATTTTATCTTGACCCGGCCTCGCTCCGCCATCAATGTTTACGACAGTAACATTGAGTCGCGAAAGGACGGGCGGATGAAGACGCTGCTTTACGCCATTGGACCAATGATCTTCGACTCGCTGGGCATCATCGTCTTTGCGGTGCTGCTCGCGCTCGGCGCCGACATCGTCGTCGCCACCGTTGCCGGCACCGCGGTGGCCGTTGCCGTCGTCGGTTACGAACTGGCGCGCGGCAAGAAGGTCGCGGCGCTGCAATGGATCAGCCTTGCGTCGGTGCTGCTCACCGCTGCCGCGACGCTCATGACCGGCGATCCGCGCTTCGTGATGGCAAAGCCTACGATCGTCTATCTGATCGTCGGGACGGTGATGCTGCGCCGCGGCTGGCTCGACCGCTATATCCCGCCCGAACAGAAAGCGCTGGTCGGCGACGTCATGGACCGCTTTGGCATGATCTGGGCGGCGCTGATGTTCCTGAGCGCCGCGCTGAACCTGATCGTCGCGGTTTTCTTCACCCAGTGGTGGCCGCTGTTCGTCGGGATATTCCCGCTGTCGTCCAAATTCGGGCTGTTCGCGGTCCACATCGCGGTGGTGCACGTCATCGGCCGGAACCGGCTGCGCCGCCGCGGGGGCGGATTGCAGCCGGCCGTCGCCGAATAGCCGTGTCTCCCGCGCCGGCGCATGATAAGCATGCGGACGGGAGGGGCTTATGAAACAGATGCTTGCGGTGTCGCTTGCGCTCGGGGCTGCCCCCGCGCCGGCGCAGCAGGAAGAGCTGTCTATCGTCGGCCATTATTATGCCTGCACGGCGTCGGTTGCCGTCGGCGATCAGCAACTGCGCGGCGAGCTCGGCGTCGGCGAAGATGGCGCGTATCGCGATTTCAAGGCCGAACTCGGCGAAATGCCGGTCGACAGCAATCCCAAGGTCTATGCCGAGGAAAAATCGACCGAGCGCTGGTCGCATATCGGCAAGGCGTGGTGGAAACTGAGCTGGTGGCAGATGGCATATGACGGGCAGGGGCCGATGGCGTTTCCGGCGTGGCCGGACGCAAAGCTCGTTTTCCGCCTGCGATCCGAACAGGCGATGCCCGAATATACGCTCCTTCATCTCGAACGCGGAACGCAGTTTGATCTGAGCTCGGTCGTCGATGGCTGGAGCAACGAGAAGCAGACGGCTTATTTCTCGTTTCCGCTGAGCAGTCTGATGGCGCATGGGGCCGGCCTGGACCGTATGTCATGGCAGGTACAGCGGCCGCCCTTCCGCAAGGTGCCGTCGCTCAAGCGGCGTTACGGTTTCGGCCAGTTCGATCTGGTTCGCGTCAGGGCGACGGCCGCGCCGTATGAAGAACTGCTCGAAGCCCTGCGCCAGAAAGCGCGCGACGCCGAACGGCAGTGCGAGCGCAAGCCGATCTACGAAGACAATTCGATCGTTATCTGACGATCAGTCGGCGTCGAGCCCGTAGGCGGTGTGCAGCACGCGCACCGCGAGTTCGGTTTCGTCCTCGTCGATCAGGACGCTGACCTTGATCTCGCTGGTCGAGATCGCCTGGATGTTGATCCCGCGATCGGCGAGCGCGCGGAACATCGTGCTCGCAACGCCCGCGTGGCTCTTCATGCCGACGCCGACGACGCTGATCTTCGCGACCTTGTCGTCGCTGATGATGCGGTTGAACCCGATCTTGTCCTTCGCGCCTTCGAGCAGGTCGATCGAGCGGAGCAGGTCGGTGCCCGGGACGGTAAAGGTCACGTCGGTCTCGCCCTTTTCGCGGCCGACATTCTGGATGATCATGTCGACGTTGATGCCCGCGGCGGCGAGCGGGCCGAAGATGTTCGCGACCGCGCCCGGCTTGTCGGGCACGCGCGTGACGATGATCTTCGCTTCATTCTTGTCGTGGGCGATGCCGGTGATCAGCTGCCGTTCCATCTGATGTTCCTCTATTTCCTCGTCGCTGACGATCATCGTGCCTTTTTTCGGAGCCTCGTCGCCCTCGACGAAGCTGGAGAGCACCTGCACGCGCACGCCCATCTTCATCGCCAGCCCGACCGAGCGGGTCTGGAGCACCTTGGCGCCGACGCTCGCGAGTTCGAGCATTTCCTCATAGGTGACATAATCGAGCTTGCGCGCGCGCGCGACGATGCGCGGGTCGGTCGTATAGACGCCGTCGACGTCGGTGTAGATGTCGCAGCGGTCGGCCTTCACTGCCGCGGCCACCGCGACCGCGCTGGTGTCCGATCCGCCGCGACCGAGCGTCGAGACGCGGCCGTCATCCATCATGCCCTGGAAGCCCGGGATCACCGCCACTTCGCCGCGGCCCATCGCCGCGAGCAGACCGCCGGTGTCGATGTCGAGGATGCGCGCGCGCGCGTGCGCTTCCTCGGTACGGATCGGGAGCTGCCAGCCGAGCCAGCTGCGTGCGGGAACGCCCATGGCCTGCAGCGTCAGCGCAAGCAGCCCCGACGTGACCTGCTCGCCGGCTGCGACGACGACGTCATATTCGGCGGGGTCGTAGCGCGGGTTCGCCTCGCGGCAGAAATTGACAAGCCGGTCGGTCTCGCCCGCCATCGCCGACACGACGACCGCGACCTCGTTGCCGTTCGCCACTTCGCGCGCGACGAGCTTCGCCACAGTGCGAATCCGCTCGGTGCCCGCCATCGACGTGCCCCCGAATTTCATCACGATCCGCGCCATCTCGCCCCGCTTTCCTGAACTGGTTTCGGCCGCAACTTTTCCAAGCATTTCCGCGGCGCTCGCGTCGTTACGGAAGGGGGAGGGCGATGGCAAGACCGGCTTCGTATGCGCAGGATAGAATTTCTTGCGCCAATGATGGCAGAGTGCCACATCGAGCGGCATGAGTGCCGCGACGATCAATCCGAATGAAGCCGCCCATTTCGGCGCACTCGCCGCCGACTGGTGGGATCCGCATGGATCGTCGGCGATGCTGCACAAGCTGAACCCGGTGCGACTGGCCTATATCCGTGACCGGATCGATGCGCATTGGCATGTCGATGCGCGCGAGCGTTATCCGCTGTCGGGGCGCAGCGCGATCGACGTCGGTTGCGGCGCGGGGCTGCTGGCCGAGCCGCTGGCGCGCATGGGTGCGAAGGTGACCGGGGTCGATGCGGCCCCGGAGAATATTGCGGCGGCACGCGATCATGCGGCGGGGCAGGGGCTGGCGATCCATTATCATGCCGGCGAACTTGCGGCTTTGCCCGCGGCGACCTTCGACCTCGTCACGTCGATGGAGGTGGTCGAGCATGTGACCGATCCTGCGGCCTTTATTGCTGAACTCGCGGCGCGGCTCGCGCCCGGAGGGCTGATGATCCTGTCGACCCCGAACCGGACCGCGCTGTCGAAGCTGCTGCTTGTCGAAGCGGCCGAGCGGATCGGCGCGGTGCCGCGCGGGACGCACGACTGGGATCAGTTTCTGAAACCCGAAGAGCTGACCGGCCTGATGGAAGAGGCGGGGTTGCAGGTGATCGACCGCACCGGCCTGTCGCCGTCGCCGGCGAAGGGCTTCAAATTGGGCGGCAGCGAGGCGCTCAACTATCTCGTCGCGGCAAGGCACGCGGGATGAGCCGCGACCCGCGCGTCGACGCCTATATCGCAAAGCGTCAGCCCTTCGCGCAGCCGATCCTCAATCACCTCCGCGAGCTGGTGCACAAACACGCGCCAGGCAGCGAAGAAACACTGAAATGGGGCGTGCCGCATTTCGTGATCAACGGGCAGAATCTCGCCGGCATGGCGGCGTTCAAGGAACATGCGACCTTCGGCTTCTGGCGTGACGAGGAAGTCACGGGATCGCCGCGCGATACCGGAGCGATGGGCAGCATGGGGCGCCTCGCGACGCTTGCCGACCTGCCGTCGGACAAGCAGATGGCGGACTGGATCGGAAAGGCCGCAGCGCTCTGTGCCGAGGGCAAGCCGAAGCGGCCGAAGGCGGCACCGAAGCCGACGCTCGATCTGCCCGCCGACCTCGGCTCGGCGCTGAAAGCCAATGCCGCGGCGCAGGGCCATTGGGATGCTTTCTCGCCCGGCAAACGCCGCGACTATATCGAATGGGTGCTCGAGGCGAAGCGCGAGGAAACGCGCGCAAAACGCATCGAAACGATCGTCGCGCAGGTCGCCGAGGGCAAGGATCGCAACTGGAAGTACAAGAGCTGCTAAGGTCAGTCGCCGGCAGGCGCAGCGGCCAGAGCCCGAGCAGCGCGTCGCTGTCCGTCGCGATAGGTTCCGTAAGCCATGCAGGCGAGTGCCGGCAAGGACCAGAAGGCGCTGGCTGCGAATATTAGGAACGGATTGAGTTCCCGGAACAACAGGATGCTCACCGACGACGCCACACCGACCATCAGAAAGCCTGCGAACCAGACCGGCCAGAACCGGCTCTGCGTCAGCGCGAGATACAGTGCGTAGACGAAGATCGAAGTGTCGATTGGCAGGATATAATAGAGGTAGGCGGGAAAGGGAAAATAGGCCTGGATCAGATGTGTCGCGGCGGATGCGGCGAGCAGATAGGCGCAAAATCTGCGCTCGACATTTTCGCCATATATCGACGTAATGGCGAGCGCAGACAGAAGATAGAAATAGAATAATATCTGGATCAAGGCGTCGCCTATTGCTGCTGCGCGGTTAGCTCGCCGGGTGCATCCAGCGAAGCCTGGCTCGGCAGGCCACCCGGACAGCCAAAACCCACTTCGCGCAGATTGCTCTTCCGCTGAAGCTGCTGGAGCTCGGTAAGCGCTTTGATCAGCTCGGTCCGGCCGGCGACGACCTGCGACATGCTATCGGTAACGGCCCGCAGAATGCCTTGGGTCGCCGCCGCGGGAAGATCGGAGGCGGTCGCCGCTTCGACGATGCTGGCTGCCATTCGCGCCTGAGCGAGGTAAGCCGCGTCGACCGATCGCATTGTCGTCCGCGTATCCGCTGCAACCACGCTCCCTACCCCTTGTTCGATCTTGTGCATCGCATGCCTCCTTCATTGAACTGGCACCGATGCTTCCGGAAAATCCTATCGGCTGAACAGATCAACTACCCCCGCAATGGTGATTGTGATTGCAGCAAACGCCATTGTGGCGGCAATTGCTATCAGGCCGATATGCAGGATGCGCTGTATCAGCGGCTCGTCATTGGTTGCTCCGCCGAGCGGTGGCAGCAAGTTGCGCGCGGCCTTTGAGCCGAGTCGTAGATCATCAGGGTGCGTAAACTTTGCCTTGTTATCTTCGCTTTGGGAATGAAGGTCGCCCCGTTCGGCAAACTGCTCCGCCGTTTCCAGTATGCGCGCAGCAACGATACGTGAGGAACAACCGAGCCTTTCGGCGGCGGCATTGAGATGATTGTCGATCGTCGAAGGAGATAGCGAGAGCAAACGCCCGATTTCCTTGGACGTGAGACCGTCTTTGACAAGAATCAGGCATTCGCGCTGACGATCACTTAGGCGCGCCGCCATTGACGCGGCCTCTGAAGGTAATGGAAAATTTTGCTTCACTTTGGATCAATTACTGCGTCGAAACTGGGACCCCATGTTTAGTACCCATGGTTAATTTCGCCTAGGCAGATTGACCGGTTAATTTGTGCCAATACCGTTTGAATCTTTGCTGTGGCAGTCCGGTACGCAGAACGACGCGGCGGATTTGCCATAGCTCCGGAGGGTCATTGGGTGCGGGGGCGTGCCAATGGCTGCTGACAGTCCAGTCGGGTGGCGCCGACTGCACCCGCCATAACCCGGTCGTTGAGGATGTGGATGGAGGAAAGGGGGCGTCCGGTGGGACCTAGAAATCCACATCCTCATAATATTTCGGCGGCGTCACGATTTCCATTCGCTCGGCCAGCAGCGGGCGAAAGCTCGGCCGCGACTTCAGGCCCGAATACCAGCCCTTGGTCTGTTCGTGTCCGGTCCAGTCGATGCCGCCGAGATAGTCGGCGACCGAGATGTGCGCGGCGGCGGCGAGGTCGGCGAGGCTCATCGTCGCGCCGGCAAGCCAGGTGCGGTGGTCGATCAGATAGTCGATATAGTCGAGATGCTGGTTGGCCGCCTTCATCGCCTCGCGCAACGCGCCGCCGTCGGGCGGCTGGCGGTGAACAATGCGTTTCTGCATCCGCTCGAAGAGCAAGGGCCCGGTGACCTCGAAATAGAAATCATGGTCGAACCAGGCGGTCAGGCGGCGAATCTCGGCGCGGTTCGCCGCGGTGCCGTTGATCATCGCCTTGCCTTCGACGGTCTCCTCGAAATATTCGGCGATCGCGCTGCTGTCGATCAGCACCTGTCCGCGTCCCTGGTCGACCATCACCGGGGTGCGGCCCGCGGGGTTCAGGTCGATGAATTCGTCGCGGCGCTCCCACGGCGATTCGCGTACCAATTCATAGCCGATGCCCTTTTCCCCCAGCAGAAGCCGGATCTTGCGCGAAAAGGGACAAAGCGGGAATTGGTAAAGCTGCCACATGGTAACCGCATAGCGGCAGGCAGGCGCCGCGTGCAACGCCTATAGGCGCATGGCTGTGGACTAAGTGCCTAGCGGCGCGCAGCGTCGCGCTCACGCTCCCATTGCGCGGCGAGGTCGCGCGCCATGTCCTTGAGCACCGGGGCGTAAGCCTGAAGCGCCGAGGCAGCCTGACCCGCCATGCGGGCGCTCGCGCGGACGTCGGCGCCCATGCGCTCGGCATCATGCCGGTCGCGGCCGGCGATGTCGCCGACGGTGGCGTCGTGCGGGATGTAGGCGGCGTCGGAGTCGGGGTCGATTTGCGCGACTGCCTCGGCGAGGGGGCCGACCTTCATCTGCATCATGGCGCTGACAAGCGCGGTCACGGTGTCGGCCATCCGGTCCTGCATGGCGGGATCGTTAAGCGCTGCGACGGCGCCGCGCGTATCGGCAGCGGCCGCGGGAAGCGGCATCGCAAGGGCGAGCAGGGGCAGAAAAGCGATGGTCAGGCGCATGGCGTCTTCCTTTCGGAAAGCGAAATCGAAACCGCGCGCATAGGGCAGCGACGCTTTCGCTGCCCTGAACACCGCCCGGCCTTGCGGCAGGACGCGCCTGCCGCACGACGAGCTATTCGGCAGCGACCACCTCGGCCTCTTCCTCGCTCAGCGAGTGCGTCAGGCGGCTGATCATTTCCTTCGGGCAGACCTGCCAGAACTGATCCCGCCAGCGGTCCCAGTCGGCGAGGATCTCGGCCGACCATTTGCTGCCGGTGGCGCGTGCATGGTCTTCGACCAGATCCTTGAGGACGCTTTCCCAATGGCTGCTCGCGATCCGCTGCCAGACGATCGATTCGCCGTTGGCGCGGCGTTCGAAGCTGCCGTCGGTGTCGAGAATGAACGCCATGCCGCCGGTCATCCCGGCGCCGAAGTTCGAGCCGACGGGCCCGAGGATCACCGCGGTGCCGCCGGTCATATATTCGCAGCCGTTGGCGCCGCAGCCCTCGACGACCACCTTCGCGCCCGAGTTGCGGACCGCGAAGCGCTCGCCCGCCTGACCCGCTGCGAGCAAGGTGCCCGCGGTCGCGCCATAGAGGACGGTGTTGCCGACGATGCTGTTGTGCTGGCTGACCAGTGGGCTCGACACGGTCGGGCGCACGACGATGCGGCCGCCCGACAGGCCCTTGCCGACATAGTCGTTGGCGTCGCCGAACACCTCGAGCGTGACGCCGCTGCACAGGAAGGCGCCAAGCGACTGGCCGGCGGTACCGCGCAGGCGCACCTGCACATGGTCGTCGGCGAGCCCGTTCATCCCGAAGCGCGCGGTGACCTCGGCCGAAAGGCGTGTGCCAACGGCACGGTGCGTGTTGCGGACATTGTAGGTCAGCTGCATCCGCTCGCCGCGCTCGAACAGCGGCTTTGCGTCGCTCAGGATTTGCGCGTCGAGGCTGTCGGGCACCGGATTGCGGAAATTCGGCCCCTGCGACCGGCGCTGGTCGTCGGGGGCGTCGACCTTGGCGAGGATCGGGTTGAGGTCGAGGTCGTCGAGATGTTCGGCGCCGCGGCTGACCTGACGCAGCAGTTCGGTGCGGCCGATCACCTCGTCGAGGCTGCGGCAGCCGAGCTTGGCGAGGATTTCGCGCACTTCCTCGGCGATGAAGGTCATCAGGTTGATGACCTTCTCGGGGCTGCCGGTGAACTTCTGGCGCAGTTTCTCGTCCTGCGTGCAGACGCCGACGGGACAGGTGTTGCTGTGGCACTGGCGCACCATGATGCAGCCCATGGCGACGAGGCTCAAAGTCCCGATGCCATATTCCTCGGCGCCGAGTATCGCCGCGATCACGATGTCGCGCCCGGTCTTGAGCCCGCCGTCGGTGCGCAGGCGGATACGGTGGCGAAGACCATTGAGGGTGAGGACCTGATTGACTTCGCTGAGGCCCATTTCCCACGGCGTGCCGGCATATTTGACGCTGGTCTGCGGGCTGGCGCCGGTCCCGCCGGTATTGCCCGCGACGAGGATGACGTCGGCATGCGCCTTGGCGACGCCCGCAGCGACCGTGCCGATGCCCGCCGAGCTGACGAGCTTCACGCAGACGCGCGCTTTCGGGTTGATCTGCTTCAGGTCGTAGATGAGCTGCGCCAGATCCTCGATCGAATAGATATCGTGGTGCGGCGGCGGCGAGATCAGCATCACGCCCGGCGTCGAGTGACGCAGCCGCGCGATGAACTCGGTGACCTTGAAGCCGGGAAGCTGGCCGCCCTCGCCGGGCTTGGCGCCCTGCGCGACCTTGATCTCGATCTCGTCGCACGCGCCGAGATATTCGGCGGTGACGCCGAAGCGGCCGCTCGCGATCTGCTTGATGTTGCTGTTGGCGTTGTCGCCGTTTGCATAGGGCTGGTAGCGCTCGCTCGCTTCGCCGCCTTCGCCGGAGACCGCCTTGGCGCCGATGCGGTTCATCGCGATCGCGAGCGTTTCGTGCGCTTCGGGCGACAGCGCGCCGAGCGACATGCCGGGGGTGACGAAGCGCTTGCGGATCTCGGTGATCGCCTCGACGCTGTCGAGGGCGACGCCCTGCGGGGGATAGTTGAACTCCATCAGGTCGCGCAGATAGACCGGCGGCAGGTCGGCGACGCCGCGCGCGAACTGCAGATAGGTCGAATAGCTGTCGGTCGCGACCGCGGTCTGGAGCAGGTGCATGAGCTGCGCCGAATAGGCGTGCGTCTCGCCGCCTGCGCGCTGGCGATAGAAGCCACCGATGGGGAGGGTGGTGACGCGTGCGTCGAACGCGGCCTCATGCTTCTCGGTCGCGTTGATGAAGAGCGACTGATAGCCCTCGCCCGAAATCTTAGCCGGCATGCCGGGAAAGAGGTCGTTGACGAGCGCGCGGCTCAAACCGACCGCTTCGAAGTTGTAGCCGCCGCGATAGCTGGAGATCACCGCGATCCCCATCTTCGCCATGATCTTGAGCAGGCCGTCGTCGATGGCCTTGCGGAAGCGCAGCTGGCAGTCGCCCAGCGACAGTTCGCCGCCGAACAGCCCGCGCGTCCAGCGATCGGCGATCGCAGCTTCGGCGAGGTAGGCGTGGACCGTCGTCGCGCCGACGCCGATCAGCACGGCGAACGCGTGCGTGTCGAGCACTTCGGCCGACCGGACATTGATCGAGGCGTAGCTGCGGAGGCCCTTGCGGACGAGGTGCGTGTGCACGGCGGCGGCGGCGAGCACCATCGCCATGCCGACGCGGCCTTCACCGATCGCCTGGTCGGAGAGGAACAATTCGCTGCGTCCCGCGCGGACTGCATCCTCGGCTTCCTTGCGGACGCGCGCGATGGCTTCGCGCAAGGTGGCGGCATTGCCGCCGGCCTTGAAGGTGCAGTCGATGTCGGCGACCGCGTCGCCGAAATAGGCGCGCAGCCGATCCCAGTCTTCGCCGACGAGGACGGGGGAATCGATCACGAGGACGTGCGCGCTCTGTCCCTTTTCGTCGAGGATGTTGGCGAGGTTCGAGAAGCGCGTCTTCAGGCTCATCACATGCCGTTCGCGCAAGCTGTCGATCGGCGGATTGGTGACCTGGCTGAAATTCTGGCGGAAGAATTGCGCGACGTGGCGCGGCTTGTCAGAAATGACCGCGAGCGGCGTGTCGTCGCCCATCGAGCCGATCGCTTCCTTCGCATCCTCGACCATCGGGGCGAGGATCAGCTCCATGTCTTCCATGGTGAGACCGGCGGCGACCTGACGACGGAGCAGTTCGGCGCGGTCGAAGGTCGGCAGCGTCGCCTTGCCGCCCTTCGGCAGGTCGGCCATCGTGCGGAAGCCCTTCACACGCGACGCATAGTCGGCGCCGCCCGCGATCTTGTCCTTGATCGCGCGATCTTCGTAGAGCGTGCCGTCGTCGAGATCGACCGCGATCATCTGGCCGGGGCCGAGACGGCCCTTCTTGCGGATGCTCGCCTCGGGCAGCAACACCATCCCGCTTTCGGAGCCGACAACGAGGAGATTGTCAGCGGTCAGCGTGTAGCGCAGCGGGCGGAGCGCGTTGCGGTCCATCCCCGCGACCGCCCAGCGGCCGTCGGTCATCGCGAGCGCGGCGGGTCCGTCCCACGGCTCCATGACGCTGGCGAGATAATTATACATCGCCCGGTGATTGTCGGGCATTTCGGCGTCTTCGCCCCAGGCTTCGGGGACGAGAATCAGCTTCGCGGTCGGCGCGTCGCGGCCGGCGCGGCAGAGCGTCTCGAACACCGCGTCGAGCGCAGCGGTGTCCGACGCGCCCGCCGGGATCACGGGTTTGATGTCTTCCGAATGCTCGCCGAAGGCGAGGCTCGCCATCTTGATCTCGTGGCTCTTCATCCAGTTCTTGTTGCCGCGGATCGTATTGATCTCGCCATTGTGGGCGAGGGTGCGGAACGGCTGCGCCAGCCACCATTGCGGGAAGGTGTTGGTCGAATAGCGCTGGTGGAAGATCGCGACCCGGCTTTCGAACAGCTTGTTCGTGAGGTCGGGGAAGAAGTCCGCAAGGCTCTCAGCGAGGAACAGGCCCTTGTAGATGATCGAGCGCGCCGAGAGGCTGCAGACATAGAAATCGGCGATCTGCGCCGCGATCACCTTCTTCTCGATACGGCGGCGCGTCAGATAGAGCTGTTTTTCGAACTCGGCGAGCGACTGTTCGTCGGGGAGCGGTCCGGCGATCATGATCTGCTCGATCTCGGGGCGCGTGCGCTGCGCCTTGTCGCCGATCACCGAAACGTCGACGGGAACCTGGCGCCAGCCATAGATGGTAAAACCCGCGTCGATGATCTCGGACTCGACGATCGTGCGGCAATGTTCCTGCGCGTCGAGGTCGGTGCGCGGCAGGAAGACCATGCCGACGGCTAGGCGGTTCGGGCGTACCTTGTGGCCCGACGCGGCGATGGCATCGTCAAAGAAGCGGACCGGCAGGTCGACATGGATCCCGGCCCCATCCCCGGTCTTGCCGTCGGCGTCGACCGCGCCGCGGTGCCACACGGCCCGCAAGGCTTCGATCGCCGCCTCGACGACGCGGCGCGACGGCTTGCCGTCCGTCGCCGCGACCATGCCGACGCCGCAGGCATCGGATTCAAGGTCGGGGCGATACATGCCTTCGGCTTCGAGCCGCGCGTGATCGGGGGTGGGGTAATGGGTCATGTCGGTTTTCCTGCCGGCCGCAGCCGTTTCTATTTCTTTGGAGACTTCTTGCGCGCGTTGGCGATCGCGGCCTGTTCGGCGTCATAGGCGGCCGACGAGGCTTCGCTTGCCGTCGCTTCGAGTTCCTCGACGCGGGTACGGTCGGCTTCCGACCAGTTTTCGCGGTCGTAGGCCGGATCCCAGTCGCCGCTCGCGGCATCAGCCGCTGCCGCGGCGGCGTCGGTCGCTGCGGCGCTGGCGTCGTCGCCATAGCCACTGTCGTCCGCGGCCTCGACGGCTTCGGTGACATCGTCCACCGAATTCCACTGGTCGCGCTGTTCTTTCAGCACTTTCACATCGACCTTCATCAGCTTCGCGAGTTTTGCGAGCTCTGCGTCGGTGAAGTCCGAAAGCTGCCGTTCCTTGGGCAGATCCTTCATCTTGCCCTCGATTTCGGGGCCGCGGTCCATGAACTTGTTGATCAGCGGCGGCACCGCCTTGACCATCGCCAGCATCACCTCGGGATCCGCCTGCAGCGCCATCCACTCGTCGGCATAGGCCTTGCCCGTCGGGGTTGCGAAGAAGGCGTTCATTTCGCCGAGCTGCTGCGCGCTGAACTTGCGGGCATAGGCATAGGCCATGCCGTTGCGCATCGGGCCTTCCAGATCGCCCAGCGCCTCGGTGATCAGCGGCTTGATGACATTCGTCATCTGCTCCTCGCGCTGGGCGCGCTGCGGATCGAACATGTCGGCGATCGCCGCCTTGCTCTTTTCGTCCAGTGCTTCGATCTTTTCGCTTTCGACACCGGTCTTGATCGAGAGCATGAGGTCGGACATGCCGCCGAGTTCGCCCATCAGGCCCTTGAAGAATTTGCCGTACATATTGTCGATCATCTTCGCGAGGCTGCCCGGCGGGACGAGCGCGGTCGTCGTCTGCTGCGCCAGCGCGAGCTGCGCCGGCGGGACGGCGGGCAATTTGTCGACGCCGAAAATCTTCTCGATCAGCTTGATCGCCTCGTCGATTTCCTTCTGCATCTTTGCCTTGGCGTCGGCCATCGCGGCTTCGCTGCTGGCTTCGGACTGATCGCTCTGTTCCTCGGCGGGCGCGACGACTACCGCGAGGGGCGCTTCCTTTTTCGGCGCGGCGAAGGCGTGCGCAGGCACGATCGCAACGGCGCCGGCCAGCAGAATGGATTTCCAGTTCGACATGATGATATTCCTTCCCCGATTGGTCATTCCGGTTTCATTTCGTTTTTCGGACCCGGTTTCAACCATTTCGGCGTTGCGCATCGAAAAAGACCTTGCGCCTGTCAGTTGGCGGCGGCGGTGGACGAGAAATATTCGGGGACCGCTTCCGCATAGGCTGCTTCGATCTCGGCGCGATGGGGGCCGATCAGGTCGTTGAGCAGTTTCACGGACAAATCCTTTGTCCGGTTCGTCAGGCGGAACAGCTTCTGTCCGGCGGGGCTGAGGGTGAATGCCGTCACCTTCACCCGCTCTTGCGGCGTGAGCGCCTTGATCATGCGGCCCCCCACGCCGACGTAAAGCTGGTCGACGTCCGATCGGGTGAAGGTTTCGCCGTCCGCAAGGCCCTTGTCGGAGAGGACTGCAGGATCGATGCTCTGATATTCGACCCGGATGAGCTTTCGGCCCAGCTCGCTCTCGTAGAATTCGACCGTCGTCCGCAGCGTCGCCTCGTCGAGATTGCGCACATAATGCTCGGCCATGGCTGCCTGCATGGCGGGCAGCCCCGCCGTCAGGATGCGGGTCAGTTCGCGCTGGCCGGTTTCCACAAGCTTGGTGCGCAGTCCGGGATGCTGCTGCAGCAGCGCTTCGAGGTCGGGATTCTTCTTTGCTTCGGCATCGAGCACAACCGGAATCGTCGCGAGATTCTGTTCGAACATCATGTCGGGCGGCAGGACCAGGACCGTCAGCCGCTGTGCCAATGCAAGACCTGCTTCGGTCCGCACCGGCACGGCGGGCGCCCGGGGCGGGGCAGGCGGAACATAGACCGGCGGCGGAGCCTTTGGCGCGGGGTCGTTCGCAGCCGCCGGAGCGGAGGTCAGCATGGCGCCGGCGAGGGCGACGAGGACAGCTCTCATGCCGCCTTCCTTTCGCTGCCCGCCGCCTTGGCCTTCAGCCACTTTGCCATCTGATCGCTCGCGTCGCGGCCATCGCGGATTCCCCAGACCACCAGGCTGGCGCCGCGGACGATGTCGCCGGCGGCGAAAACGCCGGGCAGGCTGGTCATCATCGTCTGGTGATCGACGCGCAGCGTGCCCCAGCGCGTGACCGACAGGTCGGGCGAGCCGAACAGGTGCGGCAGTTCCTCGGGATCGAAGCCGAGCGCCTTGATCACCATGTCGGCGGGCAGGTCGAACGTGCGGCCCGGGTCGGGCTCGGGGCTGCGGCGGCCGCTCGCGTCGGGCGCGCCGAGGCGCATCCCCGCGACGGCGACCTGCTTGACCGTCTTGTCGGCGGTGAAGCTTTGGGGGGCGGAGAGCCAGACGAACTCGACGCCTTCTTCCTCGGCATTGGCGACCTCGCGCTGCGAGCCCGGCATATTCTCGCGGTCGCGGCGATACAGGCACTTCACCGACTTCGCGCCCTGGCGCACCGCGGTGCGGACGCAGTCCATCGCCGTATCGCCGCCGCCGATCACCACGACATGCTTGTCCTTGGCATCGAGGCGGCCGTCTTCGAATTCGGCGACGGCGTCGCCGAAACCCTTGCGGTTCGAGGCGATGAGATAGTCGAGTGCGGCGACGACGCCGGCCGCTTCATTGCCCGGAACATTGATCTCGCGCGCCTTGTAAACCCCGGTCGCGATCAGGATCGCATCATGCTTGCGGCGCAGCTGGTCGAGCGTCGCGTCCTTGCCGACCTCGAAGCCGAGGTGGAAGTGGATGCCGCCCTCCTCGAGCCGGGCGACGCGGCGCATCACGACGTCCTTCTCCAGCTTGAAGCCGGGAATGCCATAGGTCAGCAGCCCGCCCGCGCGATCATGGCGGTCGTAGACATGGACTTCATGCCCCAGCACACGCAGATATTCTGCGGCCGTCAGGCCCGCGGGTCCGGCGCCGATGATGCCGACCGACTGGCCGGTCGGCTTGCCGGCATGGACCGGTTCGACCCAGCCCTCCGCCCAAGCGGTGTCGGTGATGTATTTCTCGACGCTGCCGATCGTCACCGCACCGTGGCCCGAGAATTCGATCACGCAATTGCCCTCGCACAGGCGATCCTGCGGACAGATGCGGCCGCAAATCTCGGGCATTGTCGAGGTTGCGTTGCTGAGCTCATAGGCTTCGCGCAGGCGCCCCTCGGCGGTCAGGCGCAGCCAGTCGGGGATGTGGTTGTGCAGCGGGCAATGCACCGAGCAATAGGGCACACCGCATTGTGAGCAGCGCGCGGCCTGCGCGTCGGCGTCCGGCGCGGCATAGCGCTCGGCGATCTCGCGGAAATCGCGCGCGCGTTCCTCGGCGGAGCGCTTGTCCGGATAGGATTGTTCACGCCCCACAAACTGGAGCATGCGGTCGGAAGCCATGCAGTATCCCCTTCGTTGAAGGAGGCGATTGCATGGCCCGAAACCGCCTGTCACGGCCGAAATGGCATATAGGACAGCAATGCTAACCTAAAATGATGGGCAATCGGGGCTGCAAATTGGCCCACGCAATATTCTTTCGCAAATTGGTACCGGTTTGGCCCTATCTCATTGCGAGCCACGCAAGCGCGGCGACGCCGACGATGATTCGGTACCAGGCGAAAGGCGCGAAGCCATAGCGCGTTACGACCGCGAGGAAGGCCTTGATCACCGCCCAGGCGACGATGAACGACACCAGCGCGCCGACCAGGATCAGGCCGATGTCGTTCTTCGTGATGGCGTCATGATGCTTGGCGAGTTGCAGCACGGTTGCCCCGGTCAGCGTCGGCAGCGCGAGGAAGAAGCTGAATTCGGCAGCGGTCTTGCGGTCGATGCCGAGCGCCATCGCGCCCATGATCGTCGCGCCCGAGCGGCTGACGCCCGGAATCATCGCGATGCACTGGACCAGTCCGACGATGATCGACTGGCGCGTCGACAGATTGGCGACGCCGCCGCTTTCCTTCGGCTTGGCGAAGCGCTCGACGAGCAGGATGCCGATGCCGCCGATAATCAGCGCCCACGCGACGACGACGGCGTTCTCGAGCAATGCCTCGATATAGTCGCCGAAGGCGAGGCCGAGGACGACCGCGGGGATGAACGCCAGCAGCAGGTTGCGCACGAACGCGATCGCGACGGGATCGCGCCGGAAGAAGCCGGTGAACATGTCCCAGAAGAGTTTGCGGTAGAGCACGACGATCGCGAGGATCGCGCCCGGCTGGATCGCGATGTTGAACACCGCCCATTTCGACGCGTCATAGCCGAGAAGTTCGGTCGCGAGGATCAGATGGCCCGTCGACGAGACGGGGAGGAATTCGGTCAGCCCTTCGACGATGCCGAGGATGATCGCGGTCAGCCAGATGCTCATGGGGTTCCAGTATAAAGGCAAAGGTCAAGCGAAAGGGCGCCCGGCCGATGCCGGACGCCCTTTGCAAGACCTACGCAGGCGAGCCTGCTTTTGCCAGCGGCTATTTGAACCGTGCGTCGCACGCTTTCAGCACATTGGCGGGCGGGCCAAGGTCGAGCGCCTGCGCGATCAGCTTCTTGGGGCTTGTCGCCAGATCGAGGTCGGGGATGGCCTTCGACGCCTCGAGCTTCTTTTGCACCGCTTGCGCCATGTCGCCCTCGGCACCGCCGAGTTCGCGGAACAGGCCGACGCTGAAGCTGCACGCCGCAACCGCCTGGCCGTCGTCGGCGGGCAGGGTGACTGCGGCGTTTGCCGCCGCCTTCGGATATTCCTTGACGCACGCGTCGGTCAGCGGACCGACCGCACCCGATGCGATCGCCCATTCGACCTGCGAGGCCATCGCGTTCTGCGCCGCGGCCAGCCCGCCATCCTGACCCGCAGCAGCGATCAGGAAATAGGAGGATTGCGGATCCGACAGGACCTTCTTCTGAAGCTGGGTGGGGTCCATCGTCCCGTCCTTGAAGGATGCCGCGACCGCGACGGCGGCGCAGGCGGCGGGTTTTGTCTTCGGATCGTCGGGCAGCTTCGGCAACGGCTCGGCATCGCCGAGCGCATAGGCCGCCTTGCAATTGTTGAGCGTCGCAAGCCAGTTGCCGCCGGCGAGCGTTCCCTTGATGTCGCCGAGCAAGGCCTTGCCCTTCGCATCGTCGAGCCCGATCGCGCTGAAGAAGTCCGTCGCGTCGATCACCTTCTGCAGCAGGTCCTGCCGGCGCTTCTGTTCGGCCGCGTCCTTGTCACCGCCCGCCGCGGTATAGGCGAGCGCCGCGCGTCCGCACTGGGTCGCGCGCTCGGCGGCGTCCTTCGGCAATCCGTGAAGATCGGCCGGCGTCTTGTCACACCCGGCCACCAGCATCGACACCGCGACCAGCGCGGTCATTCCCCCATATCGCATCAGCGTCCCCCGCTAACAAGGATGCGACCCCGAAGCAGGGGTAGCAGTTTTTCGGGGATACGCCAGAGGGCGAAGTTCAGGCGGTCTGGGCGAAGCGTCCGTTGCGGCGATACTGGACGAGCCAGCCTTCGGCGACCGACCCGAGCGAGGTCGGCGTAACGCCGAGCTGGCCGAGGCCCGCGGCCTTCTCCGCGACGACATTGTCACGCTGGAGCATCAGCCATTGGTCCCTGGTGATCGGCGCACCGGGCGCCCAGCCGAGGCCCGTGGCGAGCGCTCCCGACACGACATCGGGCAGCTCGACGAACAGCGGCTGGCGAGCCGTTGCGCCGGCGATCCATTTCTGCAGCTCGAGCATCGTCAGCACCTGCGGCCCGCCGAGTTCGAATGTCTTGCCCGCTGCGCCGTCGCCGAGCGCCGCGACCACCGCATCGGCGACGTCGCCGACATAGACCGGCTGGAACTTCGCCTGCGGCGCGATGACGGGAATGACCGGCAGGAAACGGATCATCGTCGCGAAGCGATTGATGAAATTGTCCTCGCGCCCGAACAGGATCGAGGGGCGCAGGATTATGGCTTCGGGGAAAGCCTTGCGCACGGCGGCTTCGCCGTCGCCCTTGCTGCGGCCATAAGCCGAAGCGCCGTCGCTGTCGGCGCCGATCGCCGAGACGTGGACCAGCGCGCGGGCGCCGGCCGCCTTCGCCGCCGCGGCGACATGGCCGGCGCCGTCGGCCTGCACGGCATACATGTCATCGAACGCGCCGACGAGATTGATCACCGCATCGCTTCCCGCGACGGCGCGCGCGACGCTGGCGGGGTCGCGGACGTCGGCCGCGACGAACTGCGTCTGGCCCAGTCCGCCCAGCGGCTTAAGGAAGACCGCCTTGCGCGGTTCGCGTTCGGCGACGCGGACCCGCGCGCCGCGGGCGAGCAGGCGCTGGACGACATAGCGGCCGAGGAAGCCGCCGCCGCCGAGCACGGTGATCAATTGTCCGTCCAGCTTTTGCATGATGTCCGCCTGTATCCGATTCTCTGGGGAGCGCGCTGCGGCGCGATATGCGCTCCCATGCCGCGAAGCGCACGGCGGGGCAAGGGGGAGGGCGCGCATATCGACGCGAAACCGTGCCTCGGCGAATAAAATTGCGCGGCGCCGCGCAGCGCGGTTGACAAGCCGATGGCCGCGCCGCTAAGCGCCCGCTCCTACCCCGTGCCCAGATGGCGGAATTGGTAGACGCACCAGCTTCAGGTGCTGGCGATCGCAAGGTCGTGGAGGTTCGAGTCCTCTTCTGGGCACCATTTTCTTCCATCGTTGCCGAATGGCCGTCGCCCGATTGCGGGGCGCCGGATGACGCAGCGACGCGTCCCGTCGCCGGCGTGTCTGCGGCTTCGCAAATATCCCGCGCGACTGCGAACACGCAGATCGTTCGGGGCAACGGATTTTATGGAAAGTGGTGCGCTTACAGGACTCGAAGTCCTATGCTAACAAATTTATAATAAAGGATTTTATATCGGTATCTTCCTGCAATACCCCCAAAAATACCCCCAATGCTGATTTTTTCGATCGCTTTGTGCAAACGCACCGACCTATTAGGTGCAGAGTACGCCCTTCCTTTACCGCAAAGTTAGGGCGCGCGATCGCGTGTTATCCTTCGGTAAATCGCGACGCCATCTTTCCGGCTCACTGCTGAATCGTATCGCCTTGTGGCTGCGCGATCTCCACTACGGTGTCATATCCGCCAATATGCGTTAGTCCCTCATGACTCTCGATTCCGGTATAGCGGAGCGACGCATCCTCGTAGCGGCGGAAGGCAAACACGGCTTCGTTCATCCGTTCGGTGTTGAACACGCGCAGCCGAACTAGCAGGTTGAAATCCTCGACCGTCAGGCCCGTGACGGTGAGGAACAATTCCGGCTCAATTTTCGTGATAACATCGACCAGAGTGTTTTCACGAAAATCGGTCAGATACATGAAAGCAGGAATGCGTGTTGCAAACTTGATCAGCTTTTCCTGTATCTGCTTGCGCTTGTTTTTATATTCCCGCTCCTCCTCGGTCAGCTCTTTTTTCTCGGTCGTCGAAAGCTCGCCATCCTTGGCTTTTTTCTTCAGGTCTTTGACCGTATCGCTCTTGTTGATGATCGTTTCGATCACATTGTCGCCGAGCGCCCGCCAGCCTTCGATCCGCTCGACCGCTCCCAAGGCTTCCGGATTATCGAGCACGCGGCGCAACGTGTCATTGTCGACATTGACCAGCATCGCCGATTCCCATTTCCGCGCCAGCAGTGTTGCTGACGTTCCGGCCATCGCAATGTCGAGAATTCCGCCCGCATCAATTTGCGTCATGTTCGCGCCGTCGTAGGCGAGCACTGGCAGGAACGAGACAAGGTCCGCCACAGCCTTTTCAGGGTTAGGCTCGCTTGGTGACAGGCCAATGCCATATTCGGAAAGCTGACGCAGCGCCCGCGTCGGTGCGAAATCGAAGACGAAACAGATTGGCTTTTTGACCAGTTCCGCGTTCGGATCGTCGCCTTCCGGATTGGGGATCGACCAAGGCGATTGCACGCGGAAGGCCGCCTGAAAATAGGTTTCGGGTGACTTCAGATTGCGCAGCATCAGGATTGACGCCCATTGCTTCACCGTTACGCCGGTCGTCAGCTTCCCGCATGAGAGCGTAATGGTCTTGGCGTCTTCGCCATTGCCGATTGCCTTGCGAACAGGCGGCAATGCGTCCAGCCCTATACCTGCGCCAGCACCTGCCGCGACAATCACGTCATATTCGTGCCAGAACGTATTTTGCGGCTCTTCCAAAAGGTTCTTCATCGCCTCACAGGCGGCAACATTCGGCAGGAACCAGAACGCATGATTCAGGTAAGGCAACAATCGCACGTCGGAATAGGGCCAAGGTGGCCTTGTACCGGTTTTAAGGCTTTCAATCGTTTGCGTCGGCCCCGAACCTCGGATGATGTTCAGCCACTTCTGCACTTCGTCCTTATGCTCGAACTGCGCCAGCACGCCGCTGCCCTTGGCCTTGAAAAACTCGTTCAGGTCGAACTCGTCAAACTCGCCGCCGCTCGCAATGGCGAGCAATTCGTCCGGCATTTGATAGGTCAACAAACGCATTTGCGGCAGCGCGGCATAGGGGTTGCGCTGGCCCGGATTTTTGCCATCCCATTCCGCCCGCGCGCGCTGCTCGTCGGTATAGGTCCAGTTGAAAATCTGTTCCTCGATAAACTCGCCGGTGGCGAGCGCCTTGAATGGCGTGCCGGATAGGTAAAGATAGGCGCGGGTCGTGATCGGCAAGAACTCGGCCTCGGCTTCCGATAGTTCTCCAAGGTCTTCGTTTACGACCTCCAACTCGCCCGCATACTCCAATTTCGCCTCGGCCTTGGCGACAGCCGCATCTTCGCCTTCGAACAGTTCCTTGGCCGTATCGCGCCATGCGCCGAAATGATATTCGTCGAATACGACCAAATCCCAGTTGATCGCATGAATCCATTCATTGCGCGGCTTGATATTGCCCGCCGCGTCCTTGCCCAGCAAATCCTGAAACGATCCGAAATAAACAAGCGGCGTATCGCTCGGCACTTTGCGCGGATCGCCGCCGGTGTTGCGCGACATGTAGGTCCAGCCGTTAAAGTCTTGGTGATTTTCGAGGTCGGCCTGCCAAGCATCCTCGACAGCTGGTTTGAAGGTGACGACCAGCAGGCGCTTTGCGCCCAGCCGCTTGGCAAGCTGGTAGCTGGTGAAGGTTTTGCCGAAACGCATCTTGGCATTCCACAGGAAGCGCGGCACGGCCTTTGCGTCCTGTTCCCATCGGGACTGGTAATAGGCAAAAGTCTGGTCCACGGCATCGGCCTGTTCGGCACGCATCGGGAAACTGTCATGGTGCGTGCCCGAAAGCGGGGCGCCGCGTTGCAGTTCGGCAATCGCGGTCAGCACATCGGCGGGGGTGCAGCGCATCCATTCCCGCGACGAGCCAAGGATGACATTTTCGAAGCCCTTGTCGATCAGCCGCTGGCGGACATCATTGTCGCGGAATGTGCTGCCGTCTTCGCGCTCCGCAAATGTATCGAGATCGGTGTGCAGCGTGTAAGCCTGTTGCGCCTGTCCTTGTGACTGGCGAATGCGGCCGTTGACATCTTCTTTCGTCGTCTGCCCGACCTTGATCAGCCCGTCATAGGCAGGCGGCGGATCGTTGAACGACCACGCGTAGATGCGAAGGCGCACTTCGGGCTTTGGAGCCAATATGTCTTCGACGGTGAGGTCAGGCAATTACAGCATCCATCGGCCGGATCATGCTTTCGATGAAGGCGATTTCATCGTCGGCAATTCCGTATTTTTGGTAGAGGTCGGCGTCGGTCCATGAGCGGTCCCAAGATTGTTGCGGAACAAACGCATAAACTCCACGTGGGGCGTCTTGGCTGATCTTTCGTAATGACACCAAAAAGCGGGCAAATCTCGTCCTAAGGAAAGAATGGGCGCTGTCCGCCTCGTCCTTCGAATCAAATGGTCCAGCAACGACATAGGTAAGCGTGCAGACTGATCCGGGCGCGGCGACCATTGGTGGTCCCAAGACCAGATCAACGCCGCTCTTTTCTCGCTCTCTACCCGAACCCGCCTTAGGGATCAGTAGCTTCCACGTATGCACTAAATGATCGCTCTTTGTTACGTACTTGGGAGAAACCCACGCCGTCTCCCGCTTTGTCCCGACGTTGAAATGCAAGCGCAAATCGCCGTCTTGCTTCGATGCATGATAATCTTTGAAATTCGAGCTTAGAGCAGGTCCAAAGGGATCTCTTGGAGACACTATTTCTGAGAGTGTCGGTTCATCGAACGCCCTAACTTTCCTCAAAATGCCGACCGACCGCACGTCACGAATAAAAACGTCGAACTCGTTCAACTTCCGTTCGTGCGGACCATATTCAGAGCCTCCACGGATGGTCGTAACCGCGCACTCCCCTTGGTGGCTAGAATCCCACAGGAAATAACTGATACCGCCGTTGATTCCGACCGAAGGAAACATTTCCGCCGCGTTTGGAAAATCAACAAGCGCCGCTAATCGCTCGTCGTTGAGCATAGTGGACCTGAAGTCATCAAGATGTTTACCGCCCGCCATCCAGCGAGACGGTGTGACCATCGTCAAGAAACGTGGTTCCAACCTTTTTGCCTGCTCTACAAAGAGGTTGTAGATGGGCATGACGTTCTGCCCAGCCTCGTCCGCAGAAATTTGATATGGCGGGTTCCCGATAATCACGTCGAAATGCATCTTGTCTCCGAACAGCGCGACCAGGCGCTTGTTGATATTGTCGCTGTGGATAAACGCATAGGCGTGGTTTTCTGCGTCCGGCCCGCGTCCCAGAAATTCCATGCCCGCGCCGCAGACTTTGCAGCGATCACCATCGCGCAGATGCTCCGTCCGCGCAAACCAGATATTTCCGTCATCGTTGTCGCCAAAGCTTTTGGCGACGCTGTGGGCTCCGGTTGCGTGTTTCGAGCAATATAAACTCCGCCGCGCCAGCAGGCTCGTCAGGCGGGTGATGCCGATACCGAAGACCTGCTTGGTCAAGATATGATCGACACGCGCTTGCAGGTGCGGGATTTCCCCTTCCAGCCCCTTTATCAGCCGCTTGGTGATCTCGCGCAGGAACACGCCCGATTTCGTGCAAGGGTCCAAAAAGGTGACCTTGCTGTCCGCCCAAATATCCGCGCCATCGTTTACGCTTGCCCAACCTTCCGCGAGCGTATCGAGCATCCGGTTGGCAAATTCTGGCGGCGTGAACACTTCGTCGTTCGACAGATTGGCGATGCAGGTGAGCACATCGGGATTGCGGTTTTTCAGGGTAAAGGTCGCCCGGCCGGGAGCAAGCGTTTCGGGCGGCTCAGTCATGCAACCATATCCAGCGCCGCCAGTTCGCGAACCGCCATTGGCGGATAGCTCTCAGCGGGTTTGAAAATCTCGTGGCTGCCCAAATGCGCGAACAAGGTGCGTTCCTCACGGAAGCTGGACATGCCCGTCAGCACGTCCAGCCGGAAATCGCGCCGCTGGAACTTGCCCTTGCCGATATAGCCCCATTCGACGATCAGGATCGGTTCGCCATCCGCATCCTTCATCGTCATCGCATCGCCGTGAATCAGATTGAGCGACAGCACATGGCTGGCGGCATGATAAAGCTCGTCATCCTCGTCCAGCCGCAGATACTGCGCGAACACGTCCAGCATGTTTGCGCGGCATTCGCTGATATTGTCCGCGAGTAATTCGATGCCATAGCAGCAGGTCAGGGCCAGCAGCGCGTAATGGCGTTTTTCGAAATCGACCTTGCCATATTTCGCTTCGACTGCCGCCAGCTTCCTTTGCAGGATCGGCACAAGGAAATTGCCGCTGCCACAGGCCGGTTCGAGGAAACGGCTGTCAATCCGTTCGGTCTCGCCCTTGACCAGATCGAGCATTTTTTCGACCAGCCAAGGCGGCGTGAAAACCTCGCCATGATCAGCAACGCGCTGCTTCGACTTAATCAGCTTGTCTGACTTAAAGAGCGGCCCTTCGTCACGAATAGCCTTGAATTCGGCTTGTCGCGGGCTGATTCCCGGCGAACTTTCCAGCAGGCTCATCCGGCCGATCATCTCCAGTGAATTTGTCACTTGTGCGGGCGGTTGCTCGGTCCCCGCTTCCCATGATTTAACAGTGGCGGCCGGCACGCGAAATTCCGCCGACACTTGGTCGAGGCTGAATCCTGCGGCAATTCGGCTGGCTGAAAATGACATGCGAATCGTTATGCCAGCCAGTCAGAAATCCGCAACGCCGTTCGACCTTTCTCGCCCATCAATCTCCGGCGGGCCAAAGCTGGCGAGAGCCGGTGGCTTGTGCTTTAATTCTGGCAAGCACCGCTTCAAGTTCGGCAATCGGGTCGGTGGCGCCTTCGATCGCGTACTTTTGTCCGGCCGCGCGGATCAGGTAGCCCTGCCGGTGCGTCGGCAATGTCCCGTAACTGGTAAATGTCGTAAGCACGTCGGCATGGCCCAGATTTTGCGACCAAGCCTTCATTGCTTCCGGCGACAGGTTCAACGTCATGGCATGGCGCACCAGCATGTCGCGGAAGGAATGCGGGTTGTAATAGGGTAGGCCCGCCGTCTCGAACGCGCGCCGGAATACCGCGTTGATCGGCTGCGTCGTGCTCCAGCCGCTGCGCAACAGCCCGGCCGGACGAAAGCCGCCATCCTCGCCGACCTCCATTTCCGTCGCCGGAAACAGCGGGTCGTCGTTTCCCCAATGATGCTCGCGCTCCAGCTCGCCGACCCATTCGGTAAACAGCGCCAGCGCGCCGTCATCGATCGGCATAAGATAGCTGCGAAAGGTCTTGGCGAATTTGGTACGTACGACGCGCGCATCCTGTTCGACATAGCCATCCGCCAGATTGACATGGCCCAAGCGGAACGACGCGAGCGCGCCGACACGCGCGCCTGTCAAAGCGGCAAATGCGATCAACGCCCGGTCGCGCCGCTCCAGCACGGTGGCGGACGGCATGGCGGTCAGCACATGGCGGACCTGCGCCAGCGTGGGCACGCGCTTTTCGCGTTTCGCCCGCGCCACGGCGACGTCCTTGTCGGACAGGTTGAAATAGTCGGCGTCCGCATAGGCGATATGCGATTTGTAGCCGGGCAGGTGCGCCAGCCAGAAAAAGAAGGCGCGCAGATCGCGCAGCGTCGAATTCATCGTCGCTTTGCTGATACGCTCGCCGGTGCGGACATTGACGGCCTTTGCCAGCCCAGCCTTGAACGCCACCGCCTGTTCGCGGTGGAAGCGTTTGAAGTCTCGCGCCTTGGTCGATTCCTCGAAGCGCGCCAGCGATTTTGCCACGCCGCTGATTGTCGCGTCGTCGCGGCCCTTCGCTTCCTTCAGATAGGCGAAATATTCCCGTTTGATCCGCTCGTTTGCGGCGCTGTATTTCGTCATTTGATCGTCTGCCTTTGCAAATCACAATTTAAGGGGGGCGAGGAACAGCCCTTTAATCGTGTTGGTGCCTCCGCCATTTGGACGTCACAGCCGGGCAGAATCGCCGCCAGCGACGCAAGGCGCGCGCCCCGGTGCATCACGGTTTCGCATGTCGCGCAGATCGCCCGCACGCTGCCCGACGTCAAATTCCTCGGCACATATTCGACCAGCCCCAACGCTGGCTGGCGCGGCTCGCGGCACCGGAAGCAATAGAGCGTTCCGGCCGGGCAGGGCCGCTTGCGACCTGCGTTGCGGTTGGTGAGCCATTCGCGCACCGCGCCACCCGGAAACAGCAGCGGCCGGGCGCGCTCGATCGGCGTTAGCCCCTCGTTCTGCCAATGGCGCACCGTGTTCTTATGGACGCCCAGACAGGCCGCCAACTCGGAAACGCTATAGCTCCGATGCAGCTTCACTAAGCGCGGGTTGACCCGCTTCCGCGACATGATGCGCTCAAAGGCCGGTGTCGGCGAGGCGCCGGATCGATTCCGTCGTGACGACGCGGCGGCGACCCATTTTTCGGGTCTCCAGCGTTCCCGCGTTGATCAACTGATAGATCGACGTGCGGCCCAGGTTCAAAATCTTTGCGGCGTCATTCACCGATACGAATAGGACGTCCATTTCATGCTCCCACAATAGTCCGCCGGAACACCAGCGGATGCAGGATTGTGATTCGCAGAAATTTTCGCGTTACTCGGCCGAAATGGGCAAAAAGGCTCAATCAGCCCTTTTCGACTTTTCAACCATTTGGACCAATCGACTGGCTCGGCTCCGAATCTGGCTAATCGTCGGGGCGTCGCCCGTTTGCTCGACGAACCATTCGGACATGACAGCTTCAATCTTAGCCTGCATGCCCGGCTCGCCGGTCAAGAGTCCGCGCTCTTTCGCCAGCCCGCCAACTATAGCCATAGCGCCTTCCCAATCCCATTTGCGCGGCCGGCCGATTGCTCGCCGTTCATTTGCTTCAGGAGCGAGACGTCCCGCCGATCTTTCTAACCTATGCGTGGGAAGCAACAGCTCGATCTGCTCGAAAACAAATGACAGGCCTCCGAATTCCGCTGTGAGGTCGGGTTGATTGAATTCAGACGCCAGCAACTCCTCTTGGTCCCACCAGAGATAATCAGGCCGCTCGCCTGCGTCGGGAATATAGAGCGGTCTCAGCGTCCCATTATCCCAATCGACATCGCTATGTGTGATCCATCCGGGGCTAATTCGCCGATTGTCCTCTTGACCCACCACATCAATTTCGAACTCTAGGACAGGCTCGTTCCATTTTTTTTCGCGGACCTTGTCGGCGATTTCGTCAGCGAAAACCTCTCGCACTAGTTTGTCGCGCTGTGGGGACGGTTCTTCCAAATTGTAGTCGGGAACTTCCGACAGATACTCGATTGCCCATACATGAGAGCGAACAGTGCCACTGGTGACGTAAGCATGAAGTTCGTCGGCCTCGACCATGCTCGGGATCATGCGCTTCAACCACGCGCGCGGCGCGGCTTGGCTAAGGAAATCCAAAACCTCGCGGGCCGGAATCAGAATCATGCGGTGCGCTTAGCAGAGCTGTCCATTTGGAAGATGATCGCACCATTCGTAACAAAGTCCAGATGGCCACCGGCCGCCGTGCGCTTTCGGTTCTCACGCCAGATTGCCGAATGTCTGAAATGGGGTGGTGAGCTGACTCTGATTCAATTCCCTTCGTCATCCCGGACTTGATCCGGGATCCCGCTTTTTAACGCACTCGCTGCGCTCGATCTCAAGCGGGACCCCGGATCAAGTCCGGGGTGACGATGCTGGAGAGGTCCGCTTTCGGTCGTTAGCGGTCACAAATCTTCGTGCATTCAGGCTCCCGCGCGCAAAGGGATTATCTCAGCGCCATTCCGTAGCATATCTAAATGGTCGCTCCACCATTGCGCCATTTCTACGCGCTCCGCCCAATGAGCGCCGCGATGATAGGCAGCGCGCACTTGGTCGCGGTCCTTATGTGCCAGCGCGCGTTCGATGGCGTCTGGCTGCCACTTGCCGCTTTCGTTCAACAAGGTGCTGGCCATCGCGCGAAAGCCGTGCGCGGTCATTTCGTCGCCGGTAAAGCCCAAGCGTCGAAGCGCACCGTTGATCGTGTTCTCCGACATGGGACGACGCGGCGTTCGGATAGAAGGAAAGACAAACTGCCCGTCGCCGGTGAGCGCGTGGGCTTCGCGAAGCAGCACCAGCGCCTGCTTCGACAGCGGCACGGCATGTTCCTGCCGCCCCTTCATCTTTGCGGCGTCGATTTTCCAGACCGCTGCGTCGAAGTCGATTTCGCGCCATTCGGCCTTTCGCAACTCGCCCGGCCGGACAAATACGTGCGGCGATAGCTGCAATGCGACATGCGTTATGCCTTGCCCCTCATACCCGTCGATCGCGCGCAACAGCTCGCCGACGCGCTTGGGGTCGAGTATTGCAGCCAGATGCTTGGGCTTGCGTGATGCCAGCGCGCCGCGCAGATCGCGTGTCGGGTCTGCGCCGACCAACTGGTTCGCGACGCCATAGCGAAAGACGGCGCCGACGAATTCCAGAGTCCGCCGCGCCTTTTCGTGATTCTTCGCGGCTTCATAGGGGCGCACCGCGTCGAGAATATCGATCGGCTTGATTTCGGCGATCGGGCGGTTGCCGATGGCACGCCCGACTAGTCCCAAGGTCCATTGCCGCTTCCGCAATGTCGTTTCGGCGAGACCGTCACGACGGCATTTTTCGATGAAATTCGTCGCCACGGCGTGAAAGGTGTTGGCGGCGCCAATTTTAGCAGCCCGCTTGTCACGCTGCTTCTTTTCGGCCGGGTCGATACCGCTGGCGAGCTGCTGGCGCGCGGCGTCGCGCCGCTCGCGCGCTGCCTGCAAACCGACGTCGGGGTAGGCGCCCAGCGCCAGCGTCTTTTCGATCCGTTTGGGCTGGCTATCGGCGCCAATGCCATCGACGCGATATTTCCAGCGCCACAGCATACCCCCCGACGGTGAGACGATCAGGAACAGACCCTTTTCGTCAGCCAATTTATACGGTTTCGCCTTGGGTTTTGCCGCTTTGATCGCCGTCACCGTCAACGCCATTGGGGGTATCTCCCAATCCGTCACCGGCAATTTGGGGGTATTTCAAATGGCCCGTTTGCCAAATACCCCCACACATACCCCCTGCGGCATGCGATTGTCGGCGACCAGTCGCGCACATTGGCGACTGTTCCGACTTAGTTTTTCGCAGATTTTCGGGGTTTTTGCAACCATTCCCGGCCGTTGGCGAATAGGGAAATGGTGCCGCTTACAGGACTCGAACCTGTGACCCCATCATTACGAATGATGTGCTCTACCAACTGAGCTAAAGCGGCAACGAGCGGCGCCTCTACCAGCGTGCCGGGGCGAAAACAAGCATCGTCGCGCAGATTCTGTTCTTGCGCGATCTCCGGGGGTTTTGCGATCCTTCCGGGCGCTTGCCTTTATGCGTTTGCGAGGTCGAGAATCGCCTTGGCGAAGGCGTGCGGCGCTTCCTGCGGCAGGTTGTGCCCGATGCCGCCGGTGACCGTCCGGTGTTCGTAGCGGCCCGTATATTTCTTCGCATAGTCGGCCGGGTTCGGGTGCGGCGCGCCATTGGCGTCGCCTTCGAGCGTGATCGTCGGCACCGTAATGACGGGCATGGCCGCGAGCCTGGTTTCGAGCGCATCATATTGCGCTTCGCCGCGGTCGAGGCCGAGCCGCCAGCGGTAGTTGCTGATCGTGATCGCGACATGGTCGGGGTTGTCAAGCGCCTTGGCCGAGCGTTCGAAGGTCGCGTCGTCGAACTGCCATTGCGGCGAGGCCGTCTGCCAGATCAGCCGCGCGAAATCGTGGGTGTTCGCGGCATAGCCTTCGCGGCCGCGCTCGGTCGCGAAGTAGAATTGATACCACCAGGCGAGTTCGGCCTTCGGCGGCAGCGGCGCCTTGTTCGCCGCCTGGCTGCCGATCAGATAGCCGCTGACCGATACCAGCGCCTCGCAGCGTTCGGGCCAGAGCGCCGCGACGATGTTCGCGGTGCGTGCACCCCAGTCGCAGCCGCCGATAATCGCGCGCTCGATATGGAGCGCGTCCATCAGCGCGATGACGTCGGTTCCGAGGACCGCCTGCTGGCCGTTGCGCTGCGTCGCCTGCGACAGGAAACGCGTCGTGCCGTAGCCGCGCAGATAGGGGACGATCACGCGGTAGCCGGCCGCGGCGAGGATCGGCGCGACGTCGACATAGGTGTGGATGTCATAAGGCCAGCCGTGGAGCAGGATGACCGGGCGGCCGCTTGCGGGGCCGGCTTCGGCATAGCCGATCGAGAGGGTGCCGGCGTCCACCTGCCGGATCGCGCCGAAGCTCGCGCTGCCCGGCTGCGCGAAGGCCGCGGGGATCGAGACGAAGGGCGCGGCGGCGAGCAAGCCCGAGGCCGTGCCCAGGAAAAGACGCCGCGACGGATCGGCGGGGAGGGGCGTGGCTTCGATCATCGGGGTCTTTCCGGGCAAAAAGGGCGAGACCGGAGCGCGTATCGCACCCCGGTCCGCGTCGGTCGATTATACGAGAGTAATATCGACAGCGATGTTGCCGCGAGTCGCCTTCGAATAGGGGCAGTTCGCATGCGCGCCGTCGACGATCGCCTGCGCGGTCTCGCGGTCCAGACCCGGAAGGCTGACGTTCAGGCGCGCGCCGAGCAGATAGCCGCCTTCGTTGGTGCCGAGGTCGACTTCGGCATCGACGGCGAGATCGGCGGGAAGCTGGACCTTCAGCTTGCCGGCGACGAGACCCATGGCGCCGATGAAGCAGGCCGACCAGCCGGCCGCGAACAGCTGTTCGGGATTGGTGCCGTTGCCGGGAGTGCCGGGCTGCGCGAATTCGATATCGAGACGGCCATCGTTGCTGCGTGCGGCGCCGGTGCGGCCGCCCGTCGTGTGCGTGTGGGCGGTATAGAGGGTCTTGTCGATCGTGGTGCTCATTGGGGGTTCCTTTACAGCTTGTCCGATAAGATCGGATACGATCTAAATAGATGATGCTCGTCGGATTGCAAGCGGGCGGATGCGATTTTTTTTTGGCGGCCTAAAGAATCTCGAAAATCTGGTAGACCGGACCGTGCGGCAAGCGGTGGCCGGTGCCGACGGCAAGGATGTCGTTGAGCCAGCGATAGCGCGGCGCCGCGGTCGTGAAGCGCGGCATGGTGCGGAAATAATAATCGGCAGGATCGACGGGCTCACCCGCGGCGAGGCGCGCCATCACCTCGGGGTGGCCGCGGCGGATGCCTTCATATTGCATCGCGATCGACGCGCCGTCTTCGGTTTGCAGGACGATCCGCGCGTCAAGCAGGATCGTGCCGTCGTCACGTAGCGTCTGCCAGTCGGTGCCGCCGGGCTGGATGATACCCGACAGCCGGTCGCCGGAGAAATGGCCGCCGGTGACGTCGCCAACGCGCATCTCGGTCCCGCGCGGCCCGCCGGGCGCGTGGATCGTGCCGACCGCGACGTTCATCGCGAACAGCGGGCGGAGGCTCAGGCTCCGCAGCGCGGCGGGGATCTGGTGCGGGTCGGTCAAGCGCGTCGTCCTTTTGAAAAAGAGGGGCCGCGACGTGCGCGACCCCGGTGTTTGTGCTGCGGTTCGTTGGTCAGCCCGATCGCTGCGCCATCCGCTTGCGATATTCGGCGACGGGCATTCCGCCCCAGCCCCAATCTTCCATCTCGACTTCCTGGAAGACGACCCAGGTCCATTCGGGCGGCTTGCCGAGAACATCGAAGAGCACCTGGCTCATGCCCTTGAAGATGGCGGCCTTCTGTTCGGCAGTGACATGGTAGACACCGGGCTCGGTGCCTTCCCTGGTGACCTGTACGGTAACGATCGGCATCGTCTTTCTCCTCGCTGGGGGCTGCGATCAGTGGCCGGCGGCCTGGCCGCCATCGACATGGAGAATCTCGCCCGTCACGAACGGGGCGCCCTCAAGATACAGCACCGCGTCGACGATGTCCGAAATTTCGCCCATCCGGCCGACGGGATGGAGGGCCGAGAGGAAGTCGTGCGTTTCGGGCGTGTGCATCGGGGTCTTGATGATTCCCGGCGACACGGCGTTCACGCGGATGCCGCGCGCGGCATATTCGATCGCGAGGCTCTTCGTCGCGGCGTTGATGCCGCCCTTCGACAGCGAGGCGAGGACCGAGGGGACCTGCGACAGCGGATGGTCGACAAGGCTGGTCGTGATGCTCGCGATATGGCCGCGGCCCTGCTTTTCCATTTCGGCGAGAGCCGCCTGCGTGATGTAGAAGAAGCCGTCGAGGTTCGTCGACACGACGTCGGCATATTGCTGCGCGCTATAGCCGGTGAAGGGGCTCGCGACGAAAATGCCGGCATTGTTGATCAGCGTGTCGATGCGGCCGAAATGTTCGATCGCCGCCGCGATCACGCGCGGGCCTGTCGCGGGATCGCCGATGTCGTCCGCGATCGTCAGCACGTCGGGATTGGTCGACGGCTGGATCGAGCGCGAGGTCGCGACGACCTTGTAGCCGCGGTCGAGATAGGCATGGACGAGCGCGGCGCCGATGCCCTGCGATGCGCCGGTGATGACGGCGACTTTCTGTCCGGTGGTCATGATCGATACTCCAGTTCCAAAAGCTGCGGTCGCATCTGGCGGCCGGTCGGCGCGTTCCTGCGCCAGCCCGTGGAAATTAGGCTCGATCAGATTGGATGATAATTGTCGATAAACGGCGATCATTCCACCGGATATCGCTATAATGGTCAGAGCGCCTGCGCGTCGATCGCCAGCCTCGCGAAGGCGGCGCGGAGGCGCGGCGCGGCGAAATCGGTGAAGGCGCGAACCTTCGGCACCGACAGCCGGCCTGCCGGGGTCAGCAGATGCGCGGGCTGGACCGGCGGCTCGGCATCGGCGAGCACGACCTGCAGCCGCCCCAGCTTCACCTCTTCGGCAATATGATAGGAATAGACGCGCGCGAGGCCGCGGCCGGCCACCGCTGACGCGACCGCGGCGCGGACGCTGTTGACGATCAGCCGCGGGGTAAAATGGACCGTTCGCGCCGGGCTCTCGCCGAAGCTCCACGACTGGAGGCCGAAATGGGTGAGCGAGACGATCTGGTGGCTTGCAAGGTCGGCGGGGTCGGTGATCGGCGGATGTTCGGCGAGGTAGCTGGGCGAGGCGACGATGACGCGGCGCACACCCTCGCCGACGCGCGTCGCGACGAGCGCCGAATCGGGGAGCAGACCGACCCGCAGCGCGATATCGACGCCCTCGTCGACCAGATTGACCGCGCGATCGACGAGCAGCAGCTGCGCCGAGACCATCGGATATTCATCGAGAAACGCATCGAGGATCGGGCGCAGCAACTCCTCGCCGCCGATCGGCGGTGCGGTGAGCGTCAGCATTCCGCGCGGCGCGGTGCGTTCGCCGCCGGCGAGGATGTCGGCCTCTTCGAGTTCGGAGAGGATGCGGCGGCACGCCTCGGCATAACGGACGCCGGCGTCGCTGAGGCGGATCGAGCGTGTCGTGCGGTGGAGCAGCTCGGCGCCGACATGCATCTCGAGCGAGGCGATCGCGCGGCCGACCGCGGTGGGCGAGCGGCGGAGTTTCCGGGCAGCGCCCGCAAGGCTGCCTTCGTCGACCGCCGTCACGAAGATCTTCATCGCATCGATGCGGTCCATGATGGCCTTCCCGGCTGCGCGCGCTCACACCTAAGCATGGTATCGACAATCGGCAATGCGCGATACGCAATCGTCCAGCGCCCCCTTGTCCGTTTCGGGGCGTCCGCCAATATCGTCTGCGCGCGGCCATGCCGCCGCGGTCTTTCGGAGACTGATCATGCAGCGTTTCGCCCAGAAGATTTATCTTGCCCCCGGCCTTCGCACGCCCTTCGGACGCGGCGGCGGCGCGCTTGCCGATCATGATGCCATCAGCCTGTCGGTGCCGCTCGTGCAGGCGATGGCGGCGAAGGCGCGACCCGACCTGTTCGTATGGGGCACTGTGATCCCCAGCCTCGGCTGGAGCAATATCGGACGCGAAGTCTGGCTTGATGCCAAACTCGACCCGACGGTGCCCGCCTTCTCCGCTGTGCTTGCCTGCTCGACAAGCATGATTGCGGCCTTCGCGGCGGCGGGGATGCTCGGCGGTTCGGCCGAACTCGCGCTCGTCGGCGGCGCCGAGGTGATGAGCAATCCCCCGATCGGGCTGAAGCTCGACGTGTCGAAGCGGATCGTGAAGCTGTTCCGCACCGATCCGCCCGCGGCGGTCGCAGCGCTGCAGGCGCTGACCGCGGACGACCTGTCGCTGCCGGGCAAGGGCTGGGCGAACCGCATCACCGGACGCACGATGGGCGATCATATGGAAGAGACCGCGCAGGAGTGGGGCATCACCCGCGAGGCGCAGGACGACTGGTCGCTGAAGAGCCACCAGCGCGCGGTCGCAGGTTGGGAAAACGGCTTCTTCGACGATCTGGTCGTGCCGCTTCCCGAAATCGCGCGCGACGCGAACCCGCGCGCCGACACCTCGGCGGAGAAGCTCGCATCGCTGCCGCCCGCGTTCGACAAGTCGGACAAGGGCTCGCTCACCGCGGGCAACAGCTCGCCGATCACCGACGGGGCGGCAGCGCTGTGGGTCGCGACCGAAGCGGGGCTCGGCAAGCTGCCCCAGGGTACGCCGCATGCAGAACTCGTCGATCATGAGATCGCGGCGGTCGACCATCATGTCGACGGGCTGCTGATGGCGCCGAGCTTCGCAATCCCGCGGCTGCTCGCGCGGCACGGGCTGCGCTATGAGGATGTCGCGCTGTGGGAGATCCACGAGGCCTTCGCGGCACAGGTGCTCGCCAATGTCGCTGCGCTCGAAAAGCCCGGCTGGACCAAGGAGCGCGCGGGCGTCGATTTCGATTTCGGGTCCTTCCCGTGGGACCGCGTCAATCCGAACGGCGGCTCGGTCGCGATCGGCCATCCGTTCGCCGCGACCGGCGCGCGCGACCTCAGCCAGGCGGTGAAGGAACTGTGGGGCAAACCCTCGGGTTCATGGGCAATCGTCAGCGTCTGCGCCGACGGCGGCCACGGCACGGTCTCGCTGCTGCGCCGGCCCTGAGCTCGTGAGCCTGCTCGATCGCATCGGAATCGACCTGCCGATCGTGCAGGCGCCGATGGCGGGCGTGTCGTCGCCCGCGATGGCGGCGGCGGTGAGCGAGGCGGGGGCGCTCGGCTCGATCGCTGTCGGCGCGACCGATGCCGACGGCGCGCGGGCGATGATCGCCGAAGTGAAGGCGCGGACGGGGCGGCCGTTCAACATCAACCTCTTCTGCCACCGGCCGGCGGTTGCCTATGCCGCTAAAGAGTCGGCGTGGATCGAGCGGTTGCGGCCGGTCTTTGCGGACCATGATGCCGAGCCGCCGACGGCGCTTCGCGAAATATACCGCAGCTTCGTCGAGGATGAGGCGATGCTCGCGCTTCTCGTCGGGGAAAAGCCGCGCGTCGTGAGCTTTCATTTCGGCCTGCCGCCGGCGTCGGCGATCGCGGCGCTTCGCGACGCCGGTATCCTGCTGTTCGCCTCGGCGACGAGCCTCGCCGAGGCGCGAGCCGCCGCCGATGAGGGCGTCGATGCGATCGTTGCGCAGGGCTGGGAAGCGGGCGGCCATCGCGGGATGTTCGATCCCGATGCGCCCGATGAGCAGCTCGGCACGGCTGCGCTGACGCGGCTGCTCGTCGCCGCGATCGATCTGCCGATCATCGCAGCGGGCGGGATCATGGACGGGCGCGGAATTGCGGCAGCGCTCGAACTGGGCGCCGCGGCGGCGCAGCTCGGCACGGCGTTCGTCACCACCGACGAGAGTCTTGCTGATGCCGCCTATCGCGCCGCACTCGCGAGCGACGCCGCGCAGCATACGGTGATGATCCGTGCGATATCGGGCCGGCCGGCGCGGGGGCTTCGCAATCGCTTCGCGGAACTTGGCGAGGTCGTCCCGGCTGGAGATATCCCGGACTATCCGATCGCCTACGACCTCGGCAAAGCGCTTCATGCCGCCGCGAAGGCGCGCGGCGAATTCGGCTATGGTGCCCAATGGGCGGGGCAGGGGGCGCCGCTGATCCGGCCGATGCCCGCGGCCAAGCTCGTCCAGACCCTCGCCGCCGAACTCGCCGAGGCGCGCCGGGCATAGTCTTTGCGCCTTCGGGCAAAAGCTCGGCGGTGGGCTTTCGCGCGGTGCCGGTGCTAGGCTGTCCGGCATGACCGATCCGATCGCCTTCGCCCCGCCCGTCCAGATCGAGAGCGGTGCCGTGCGCGGCGCGCTCGACGGCGATATCGTCCGCTATCTCGGAATTCCCTATGCCGCGCCGCCGGTGCGCTTCGAACTGCCGCAACCGGCGAAGCCGTGGGACGGGGTGCGCGACATGGTCGACCCGGGCCCGGGCGCCCCGCATCCGGTCCGGCCCTTTCCGATGATCGACCCGACGCCGCTGATCGGTTCGGGCAGCGACGGCGGCGATGGCGACTATCTGCGGGCCAATATCTGGGCGCCGAAGGATGCGGCGGGCGCTCCGGTCATGGTATTCATCCATGGCGGCGGCTTCGTCGTCGGCAGCAAGGATGCGCCAGTGCACGACGGGTCGGCCTTCGCGCGGTCGGGGATCGTCTGCGTCGCGATCAATTACCGGATGGGGATCGACGGTTTTCTGCCCGTACCCGGCGTGCCGACCAATCTCGGCCTGCGCGACATGCTCTTCGCGCTCGGCTGGGTGCAGCGGAATATCGGAGCGTTCGGTGGTGACGCCGCAAACGTCACCGTCTTCGGCGAAAGCGCCGGCGCGATGGCCATCGCCGATCTGGTGACCTCACCGCTCGCGAAAGGGCTGTTCCGGCGCGCGATCATCGAAAGCGGGCACGGCGCAATGGTGCGCGATATCGGCATCGCGCAGCGGCTGGTGAAGAAGCTCGCGAAGATCTTGCGGGTGACGCCCGATGCCGACGGGTTCCGAACCGTATCGAACGACGCAGCGGCAGCGGCGATCGAGAAGGTCGGCAAGCCGTGGGCGATCGACCTGCGCGATGCCGACGGACATGAGCCGGTGTTCGGGATCAGCCGCTTCATCCCCGTCCATGGCGACGATGTGCTGCCCGAAAAGCCGATCGACGCGCTGCGCAAGGGAGCGGGCGCCGATGTCGAGGTGCTGATCGGCAGCAACGCCGACGAGATGAACCTCTATTTCGTGCCGACGGGCGTGCGGAAGAAGATCGGCGGGCTGCTGACGCGCTGGCTCGTCGGGCGGTCGCTGCCGAACGCGAAACAGGCGTTGATGGCTTATGGCTTCAAGCAGAAGGACGTGCGGCCGGGCGATGCGCTGACCTGGGCGCTCAACGATTTCGTCTTCCGCTGGCCGGCGCGGCAATATGCCGCTGCGCATCGGGGCAGGACGTGGATGTACGAGTTCGAGTGGCAGTCGCCCGCGTGCGGCGGCGAACTCGGCGCCTGCCACGGGATCGAGCTGCCCTTCGTCTTCAAGACGCTGGCGTGCGCGACGGGGCCGGACGGGCTGGCAGGCGAGGCGCCGCCCGAAGAGCTTGCCGAGCGGGTGCACGATATCTGGGCCGGGTTCGGGCGCAGCGGGACTTTGCCGTGGGCCGAATTCGGGAATGACCGGCAGGTCTATCAGCTCGCGCGCGGCGAAGCGGTGTACGAGCCGGTGATGCCGGCGGCGGAATTTCTGCCGAAGTAAGCTTTCCTCTTCATTTCCGCGAAGGCGGGAATCCAGATTTTTCCCGCGCGGCTTCAGGAGCTGGATTCCTGCCCTCGCGGGAACGACGAGTAATTCTCCATATATTCCAAACCCTTCCAGCCTCGGCAAAGGCCCTCTGCCGATCGGCAAAATTGATGACCTTTCTTACAGGTTGAAAAGCTGTCATATAGGTCCTCGCAGGGCGGCCCGGACCGCCTCTTTTGGGGATGCCTGATGACCAAGATCCGATTTGCCCTTGTTTCGACCGTCGCATTCGCCGCGATGATGGCGATGCCCGCGCAGGCGCAGAGCGAGACGACCGCTCCCGCCGCCGACGAAGCCGGCATGATCGTCGTGACCGCACGCAAGCGCGAAGAAACGCTGAATGACGTTCCGATCGCCGCGACCGCGATCACCGGCGACACGCTTGTCGCCCGCGGCTTCAATTCGGTCCGCGAGGCGGCGGTTCTGTCGCCTGGCCTCAACATCAACAGCGACGGCACCGGCCGCGCCTTCGTCTCGATCCGCGGTGTTGGCGTGACGCTCGTCCAGTCGGTCCAGCCGGGCGTCGGCCTGTTCATCGACGGCATCTATCAGCCAAACACGGCCTATCTCAACAACCCGCTGGTCGACGTCGACCGCATCGAAGTGCTGCGCGGCCCGCAGGGAACGCTCTATGGCAAGAATACAATGGGCGGGGCGATCAACGTGATCACGCGCCAGCCCGGCAACGAGTTCGAGGTCCGGGCGAACGGCAGCTATGCCGGCCCCGACGACAGCTGGATGGTTTCGGGTTCGGTTTCGGGCCCGATCGTGACAGACAAGGTGGCGCTCCGGGTCGCAGCGGCGCACCGCCAGCAGGACGGCTTCCTGACCAACACGGTCATCGGCGGCAATGCCAATCCGTTCAACACCGACAGCCTCAACGCGACGCTGCGCGTCACGCCCTCGGACGGCTTCGCACTGACGATCAAGGGCTATTACGACCGGGTCGACGGGGTGAACACGCCCTATTCGCGCGTCTCCGGGCCGACCGATTATCGCCGCGACGTCCAGTTCAACACGATCAACCGCGTCTCGTACAAATATCGCGGCCTCAACGCGCGCGCCGAGGCCGACCTTGGCGGGGGGTCGAAGCTCAGCGTCATCGGCGCCTATGATATGCGCAACGGCTTCACCCCCGATGGCGAGGGCGATTTCGGGCCGACCGACACGGTGCGGACGATCGCGCGCGACAGCCTGCGCACGATGACGCTCGAATCGCGTCTCGACAGCGAATGGTCGGACCAGTTTTCCACCCTGTTCGGCGTCTTCTATTCGAACGAGATGGTCCGCGCCCGCGGGCAGGACACGATCCGCCTGACGCACCCGATCCTGGGACCGGTCTCGATCCTGCGCACCACGACCGCGAAGAATGTCGGCGACACCTATGCCGCGTTCGGCACGCTGTTCTTCAAGCCGAGCATCGATTGGGAAATCGCGGCGGGGTTGCGTTTCGACCATGAGGATCGCACCGCGAACGGATCGGTCGTCACAGCGACGACGACCGTGCTCGGCACCGCGACCGCTGGCGGCATTGTTCCGACAGCGAAGATCAAGTCCGACGAATGGCAGCCGAAGCTGTCGATCACGCGCAAATGGACCCCCGACCTGATGACCTATGTCTCGGTCGCGCGCGGTTATCGCGGCGGCGGTTTCAACGCCCCGACCGCGCCGACGCGGACGTACAAGGGCGACTCGGCGTGGACCTATGAAGCCGGCGCCAAATATGCCGCGCCGGGGATGAGCCTGTCGGGCACGATCTTCTACAGCGACTACAAGGATTATATTGGCCTCAACTCGATCGCTCCGGCGGTCGGCGGCGGCCTCGTCACGGTCGATCTCAACACCGGCGACGTCGAAAGCTATGGCGTCGAACTGGAAGCGATGGTCCGTCCGGTGCAGGCATGGACGCTGCGTGGCGGCTTCACCTGGATGCACGCGCGGATCACCGACGACAGCGCCTATACCGCGACCACCGGCCGTCTGCTCTCGTCCGACCGGCTGACCTTCCAGCCCGACTGGACCGCGAGCCTGTCGAGCGATTACCGGATCGAGACCGGCGGCGACAGCGACCTGACGCTGAGTGCGGGCCTTGTCGGCAAGGGCAAGCGCCTCGCCGCGACGCTCAACCAGACGACGCCGACGTTCCTCGACAGCTATTGGCTGACCAATGCGTCGATCGCGTATCGCACCGGCCCGGTCGAGGTCGCGCTGTTCGCGAACAACATCTTCAACACCGAATATTTCGAAAGCTATATCGAACAGACGACGCTGGCGCTCGCGGGGCTTCCGGCCTCCGATCTCGGCATCACCGGCGATCGCCGCCGCTATGGCATCCGCGCTAGCCTGAAGTTCTGATCGTGGCGGGAGCGGTTCGACATTGGGAGCGTAAACCGCTTCCCGCCGATCTGGTGGGGGCGCTGGAGCAGCGGTTCGGGGACCGCTTCCAGCGCGGCGCGGCGGTGCTCGGGCAGCATGGATCGAGCGAGTCCCATTTCGCTCCGGTGCTGCCCGACGCCGTCGTCTTCGCCCGCTCGACCGACGATGTCGTCGCGCTGGTGACGCTTTGCTCGGCCGCCGACATCCCGATCGTTCCCTTCGGTGCGGGCACCTCGATCGAGGGCAATGCCCTGCCGGTCCACGGCGGCGTGTCGCTCGACATGACGCAGATGGACGCGATCGTCGCGGTGAATGCCGAGGATTTCGACTGCGTCGTCCAGCCGGGGGTGCGCCGCGAGGAACTCAATCAGCATCTGCGCGATCAAGGGCTCTTCTTTCCGATCGATCCTGGCGCCAATGCGACGATCGGCGGCATGGCCTCGACGCGTGCCTCGGGCACCAATGCCGTCCGCTATGGCACGATGAAGGATGCGGTGCTGAGCCTCGAGGTGGTGACGCCGCAGGGGCAGGTGATCCGCACCGCGCGCCGCGCGCGCAAGTCGGCGGCGGGTTACGACCTCACGCGGCTCTATGTCGGCTCCGAAGGCACGCTGGGCATCATCACCGAAGTGACGCTGCGTCTGCATCCGGTGCCCGATACGATTTCCTCGGCGGTGTGTAGCTTCGATAGGTTGGGCGGCGCGGTCGATACCGTCGTGCAGTCGATCCAGTGCGCGGTACCGCTCGCGCGCGTCGAAATCCTCGATGCGAAGCAGATGGCGGCGGTCAACCGCTGGTCGAAGCTCGACTATCCCGAAGCGCCGACGCTCTTCTTCGAATTCCACGGCAGCGAGGCGAATGTCGCGGAACAGGTCGAGACGGTGAAGAAGCTCGCCGAAGCGAACGGCGGCAGCGCGTTCAACTGGTCGAACCTGCCCGAAGAGCGCTCGAAGCTGTGGCGCGCGCGGCACGAGGCCTATTATGCCGCGGTCAACATGCGCGCAGGCGCGATCGGCTGGGCGACCGACGTCTGCGTCCCGATCAGCCGCCTGGCCGAGTGCATCGGCGAGACACATGCCGACCTTGAAACATCGAGCGTCCCCGCGACGATCCTCGGCCATGTCGGCGATGGCAATTTCCACGTCATCTTCTCGATCGACCCGCATGCGCCCGAGGAGATGAAGGAGGTCGAGGCGATCAACGCGAAGCTCGTGGAGCGCGCGCTGGCGATGGACGGGACCTGTACCGGCGAGCATGGCATCGGCATCGGCAAGCAGGAATGGCTCATTGCCGAGCTTGGCGATGCGGTGGGTCAGATGCGGATGATCAAGCGGGCGATGGACCCGCAGAATATCCTCAACCCCGGCAAGATTTTCGCGCTGTGATGGCGAGCGCGGCTGAACCCCTGCAGGTCAAGCGCGCCGGGCTGCTCGCGCCGACAACGATCGGTCCGCTGCTGATGCTGGCGCTGATGATGACGATCGGCTTCGCCGCGCTCGGCAGCTTCGGGACGATCCAGGAAGCGGCGAAAGCCGAACTCGGGCTCGGCGACGACCAGCTCGCCCTGATTCAGGGGCTTGGCGCCGCGGTGCCGCTGGTGCTCTTTTCGATCCCGGTCGGCATTCTCGTCGACCGGCAGGCGCGCGTGCGGCTGATGATCGGCCTCGGCCTGCTCTGGACGCTTGGAACCCTGTTTACCGCGCTGGCACCGACCGCGGTGCTGCTCACTGCCGCGCGAATGCTGACGGGGATCGGCGCGACCGGCGCGCTGACCGCGGCGCTGTCGCTCTGCGCCGACTATTGTGCGCCCGAACAGCGCGGCCGCGCGATGCTGATCGTCAATCTGGGTAAGGCGCTCGGCATTGCTCTCGGCTTTGCGCTGATGGGGTGGCTGTTCGGCCTGTTCACCGATTTCGACGCGCCCGCGTGGCTCGGCGGGCTGACGCCGTGGCGGAGCGCGCATGTCATGCTCGCCGTCCTCAGCGCGCTGTGCCTGCTGCCGCTTTTCGCGCTGCGCGAACCCGCGCGGCACGAGGTCGAGGCCAGCGTCGGCGCACCGTTCCGCATCGTCGCGGCCGAGCTCTGGGCGCGGCGCAGCTTTCTGGGGCCGCTTTTTGCGGGGCAGGTCGCGGTGGTGATGGCCGATGTCGCGGCGACGGTGTGGGTCGCACCGGTGCTGTCGCGCGACTTCGGCCTTCAGCCACAGGATTTCGCGGGCTGGGTTGGCGCCCTCATGTTCGGCACCGGTGTTGCAGGTGCCGTACTGGGCGGGGTCTCGGCCGACCTGGGGCAGAAGAGCCGCCTTCGCGGCGGGCTTCTGTTGGGCGCGGTCATCGCGGCGGGCATGGGGGTGCCTGCCGCGATGTTCCCGCTGATGCCCAGCCTGACGGGTTTCGCCATCATGCTCGGGCTGTTGTCGACCTGCGGCGCGGTGACCGGTCTCGTCGTGTCGGTCGCGCTGACCGTCTTCATCCCGAACGAGCTGCGCGGGCTGTGCATCGGCGCCTTCATCGCGGTCGCGGGGCTGATCGGATTCGGCCTCGCGCCGTGGATCGTCACGCAGGTGAGTGCGGCGATGGGCGGCGAGATGATGCTTGCGCAGGCGCTCGCGCTGGTGGGTGTCGTCGTTAGCGCCTTGTCTTTCGTGGCCTTTTTGCTCGCGATGCGCCGCGCGCCGCATATCGGCAAACCTATCTGACAGGTATTGCTAAAGCTGTCATACAGGTGTAGAGGCCGGAACAGGAGGATGGCAGCGATGGCAGTTAAATATCCGGTCCTGGTTTCGCACGAGATGATGAGCTTTATCGGCCGCGGGTCGTGCGACCTGCTGCAACTGCCGCCCGATGCGCTACTCCTCGGTTTCAGCGGCATCGACGGCGCCGAGCCGGCGATCTCGATGCTCGCCTTTCGCGATCTCGACGGCGGGGTCGATGACAGCCTGCTCGTCTTTGCGGTGACGCGCGGCGCATGCCGCCGCCTGTTCGGTACGCTGCCGCAGGATGACGGCCGCTGGTATCTGCCCTCCGACCTTCGCGTCCTCGCGCAGTCGATCGTCGCGCCCGGCGGCGAGGAGGGCGCGCTCGACACGCTCCGCCTTGCGCGCAGCATCGAGCTGCTCTGCCAGCTCTTCGCTGCGCTGAACGATGGGCGCCTCGTCGCGATCGACGGCGCGGTTAGCCTCAGCGAAACCGACATCGCGCGCATCGCGGCGGCGCGCCGCATGGTCGACGAGCGCTGGCACGAGAAGCTGACCCTCGACGAGATTGCGCGCGGCTGCGGGGTCAATCGCGACAAGCTGACGCGCGGTTTTCGCGAGATCTATCACTGCACCGTCGCCGAGGCCCTGAGCGAACGGCGCCTGAAGCAGGCGCAGCAGATGCTCGCGGCGAGCGACCTGCCGGTCGCGAGCATCGGCTATCGCTGCGGCTACCTCAACAATGCCAGTTTTACGCGTGCCTTTTCGCGCCGGTTCGGTATGGCTCCGACCGAGATGCGACGGGTGGGGATTGCCGCATGACCGAAATGATCCGGGTCGACACCGCCACGCGCGGGTCGCTCGTCGAGCGCGCCATGGATATGGTGCGCGACTATATCGAAACGCACGACCTGAAGGTGGGGGACACGCTGCCGGGTGAGGGCAGCTTCGCGGCCGAGCTGGGCGTCAGCCGTCCGGTGATGCGCGAGGCGTTCGGCGCGCTGGCGGCGCTTCGGCTGGTTGATGTCGGCAATGGCCGCAAGCCGCGCGTCGGCGCGATTGACGGATCGGTGATGGCCGCGTCGATGGGGCACGCGGTGAACACCGCGCAGGTCAGCCTTGCGCATGTCTGGGAAGTGCGCCGCACGCTCGAGCTGCGCACCGCCGAACTCGCGGCGCAGAACCGCAGCGAGGAACAGGCGCGCGCGATCCTGTCGGCAGCGCACGGCCTGTCGGTCGAACATGACGAAGAGGCGCGGACCAACGCCGATACGCTCTTTCACCAGACGATCGCGGCGGCGAGCGGCAACCCGCTCTTCTATCAGATCGTGCGCTCGTTCGAGCAGCTGATGGCCGCGGCTATTCCCAAGGCATGGTCCGGCCGGACGACCGCCGAGGAGCGCGAAGAGACGCTGGCGCTGCACCGCGAAGTCGCCGAGGCGATCGCGGCGCGCTCGCCCGAACGCGCGCGCGCGGCGATGGAGAGCCACTTCGCGAGCTCGATCGGCGAGATGCTGCGCGATCAGGTCTAGACGGCGGCGGTTGCCGCCATGACCTGGCGGCCGTCGCCGGCGAAGGCGCCGAGTTCGATGGTGTCGAAGGTGCCGCGCAGCGTGAGGTGGAGGTCTTCGCCGCAGATGGCGGGTGATGTCCCGCGAAAGTTGAATTTTTTCAGCTTGTTATCGCCGAAATGGCGCTGTGCGAGATCGAGCAGGAGCGTCGCGGTCAGCGGGCCGTGGACGACGAGCCCGCGATAGCCCTCGACCTCCGTCGCATAGGGCAGATCATAGTGGATCCGGTGGCCGTTGAAGGTCAGCGCCGAGTAGCGGAAGAGCAGTGCTTCCGACGGGACGAGCATCCGGTGCGCGTTCCAGTCCGATGCGTCGAAGTTGCCACTTGCCGGCGGCGGGGCTGGCGGCGCTCCGGTGGGCGCCGGTTCGCGGAAAACGATCGACTGGATTTCGCGTACCGCCAGTTCGCCGTCGCCGTGCGTTTCATGCGCGATCTCGGCGAAAACGAGCTTGCCGGTGCCGCCCTGCTTTTCGGTGATCGAGGCGACGCGCGAGCTGCGCATCACCGACTGGCCGGGGCGTAGCGGAGCGATAAATTCGACCTTGCTCGCGGCCCACATGCGTCGCGGCAGGGGGATGGGCGGCAGGAAGCTGTCGTCGCTGTCCTCGCGCACCGGATGACCGTCGGCACCGAGGATCGCGGTCGGCGCGTCGGGGAGGCAGAGGCACCAGTGATACGCTTGGGGCACGCTTCCGTCGGCGGGCGCGGCGCGGTCGAGCGTCGCGAGCCAGCGGGTTACGGCCGCAGGCTCGACATGGTCGTGACGGACATCCTCTCTTCCGATCCATGCTTGCCAGTCGCTCATCAATTGCGCCCTCCGGTCAGTCCGCGCGCGATCACCTGCGCCTGAATCTCCGCCGCGCCTTCGAAGATGTTGAGGATGCGCGCATCGCAGAGGATGCGGCTGATCTCATATTCGAGCGCATAGCCGTTGCCGCCGTGGATCTGCAGCGCGGCGTCGGCGTTCGACCATGCGGCGCGCGCGCCGAGCAGCTTCGCCATGCCGGCCTCGATATCGCAGCGCTTGCCCGAATCCTTGGCGCGCGCAGCGGCATAGCTGAGTTCGCGCGCCATCACGAAATCGACGAGGCTCATCGCGAGCTTGTCCGACACACGCGGGAAATGGAGGATCGCCTTGCCGAATTGTTTGCGGCTGAGCGCATAGTCGAGCCCGAGTTCGAGCGCGCGCCGCGCGACGCCCACGGCACGCGCGGCGGTCTGGATGCGCGCGCCTTCGAAGGTGCGCATGAGTTGCTTGAAGCCCTGACCTTCCTCGCCGCCGAGCAAGGCGTTGGCGGGCGCCGTCATGCCGTCGAACTGCAGCGCATATTCGCGCATTCCGCGATAGCCGAGCACTTCGATCTCGCTACCGGTCATGCCGTCGGCAGGGAAGGGATCGGCCTCGGTCCCGCGCGGCTTGGGGACGAGCAGCATCGACAGGCCTGCATAGCCCTTCGCGTCGGGCAGCGTGCGCGCGAGCAGGGTCATCAGGTCCGAGCGCGCTGCGTGGGTGATCCAGTTCTTCGCGCCGTCGATGACCCAATGGTCGTCCTCGCGACGCGCCTTGGTTTGCAGCGAACCGAGGTCGGAGCCGACGTCGGGCTCGGTGAAGACCGCGGTGGGCAGGATTTCGCCGCTGGCAATCTTTGGAAGCCATTCGGCCTTCTGTGCGTCGGTGCCGCCGTGGGCAATCAGCTCGCCCGCGATCTCCGACCGCGTGCCGAGCGAGCCGGTGCCGATCCAGCCGCGCGACAATTCCTCGGTGACGATGCACATCACGAGCTTGCCAAGGCCGAGGCCGCCAAATTCTTCCGGAATACAGACACCAAAGGTGCCAAGCTCAGCCATCGCCTGAACGGTCGCATCGGGGATGAGGTCGTTGGTGAGATGCCAGCCATGCGCATGCGGGATGATCGCGGCGTCGGTGAAGCGGCGATACTGGTCACGGATCGCGTCTAGGTCGGCGTCGTGGAGCGTCTCGCTGGGCCAATGGCCTTCGGCGAGCGCGGCGGCGACCTCGGCACGGGTGGCGGCGTGGTCGGCGTCGAGCAGATATGAGCAGGCGTCGGCGAGGGTGCGCCCGGCGGCAGTGAGGTGCAGATCGGCGGGGCGGAAAATCTCGTTCTGCCCCATCGGCAGGCCGCCGGTGAGCTGGCCGATGCTTTCGGCGAAGGCGAGGGTGGCGATCTTCGCGTCGAGCGGGTTTGCGCCGTTGCCCGCGTCGAGCCAGTCGAGCGTTGCTTCGAGCGCCGCGACGGTCGTCGCGACCCACGCAAAGCCGTGCGCCGCGCGTTGCTCGCTGTCGATCGGATTGGCAGCCAGCCGTTCGGCGAGCGCGGCCTGCGCCGCGCCGCGCCAGGCCTGCGCGGCCGTAAGGGCTTGGCGCAGGTCGCTCACGCTCAGGCGGCGCGCTCGAAGATAGCGGCGATGCCCTGACCGCCGCCGATGCACATGGTTTCAAGTCCGTAGCGGCCGTCCCTGCGAACGAGTTCGCGCGTCAGATTGGCGAGGATGCGCCCGCCGGTCGCGCCGATCGGATGGCCGAGCGAGATGCCCGAGCCGTTGACGTTGAGGATTTCGTTGCGGCTGTCGTCGTCGCTCCAGCCCCAGCCCTTGAGCACGGCGAGGACCTGCGGCGCGAAGGCTTCGTTGAGTTCGACAAGGTCGATGTCGCCCCAGCCGAGGCCATTGCGTGCGAAAAGGCGTTCGACCGCGGGGACGGGGCCGATGCCCATGCGGCTGGGGTCGCAGCCCGCGGCGGCCGAGCTGTGATACCAGGCGATGGGTTCGAGGCCGAGTTCCTCGAGCTTGTCCTCGGCGACGACGAGGCACGCGGCGGCGGCGTCATTCTGCTGGCTCGCATTGCCGGCGGTGACAACGCCGCCTTCGAGCGGCTTGAGCTTGCCGAGCGATTCCAGCGTCGCGTCGGCGCGGTAGCCCTCGTCATGCGCGAAGACGATGGGATCGCCCTTTTTCTGCGGGACCGATACCGGCACCAGTTCGTCGTCGAACAGGCCGTTGGCCCATGCGGCGGCGGCGCGCTGGTGGCTGCGGACGGCATAGGCGTCGCACGCCTCGCGGCTGATATTGTAATCCTTGGCAAGATTTTCGGCGGTCTCGATCATGCCCGTGATGACGCCGAAGCGCTCGACCGGCTGCGACATGACGCGGCCGCGCGTGAGCCGGTCGTGGAGGGTGAGGTTGCCCGCGCGGATGCCCTTGCGGACGTCGGTCGTGTAATGTTCGACGTTCGACATCGATTCCACGCCGCCCGCGACGACGACGTCGGACATGCCGGTCTGGACCATCATCGCGGCGTTGACGACCGCCTGCAGCCCCGATCCGCAGCGGCGGTCGAGCTGATAGCCCGGCACTTCGAGCGGCAGGCCCGCGGCGAGCCACGACCAGTGGCCGATGCTGGGGGCTTCGGCGTTGCCGTAACCCTGAGAGAAGACGACATCGTCGACGCGCGCGGGGTCGATTTTCGTACGCTCGATGAGCGCCTTCAGGATGACCGCGCCGAGGTCGCCCGCGGTGATCGAGGAAAGCGAGCCGCCGAACTTGCCGACGGCGGTACGGATCGGGGCGACGATGGCGGCGCGGCGAAGGGTCATTTGGGGTCTCCGGTGTTGGCGGTGCCGACAATGCCGGCATCGATCAGACGGGCGATCTCGCCCGAGGAAAGCGAAAGACGTGAGGACAGCACTTCTTCACTATGCTGGCCGTTGAGCGGGGCAGGGCGCGGCGGTTCGCGCTCCGCCTGCGGGATGGTCGAGAAGGCGCCGGCGGCGGGGTAGGCGAAGCCGCTGGGGTTGGCGGCGCTGCCGAAGATCGGGTTGTTCGCGACCAGCGCGGGGTCCTGCACCGCGTCGTGCATCGTGCGGTATGCCGAGTGGACGATCCCGCCCGCGTCGAAGGCGACGGCGAGGTCGGCATGGTCGCGGCTCGCGATCGCCTGTTCGAACAAGGGATAGAGCGCGTCGCGATGGTCGAAGCGGAGGCCGTCGTCCTTGGCGAAGGACACTCCGCGCGCGCTTTCGATGCTCGCGATGGCGTCGCCGAGGTTGAGCGCCGCGATCAGGTTCGCCCACTGGCGCGGGGTGACGACGACGATCATCGTCCGCTCGCCGTCGCGCGTCACGAAATCGCGACCGAAGAGACCATAGACGGCGTTGCCGAGACGTGGGCGGTTTTCGCCCGCGTAAAGCACTTCGGCGATCCCGCCCAGATTGGCGACGGTGCCGATCGCGACGTCCGACAGGGGTATGCGGACCTCTCCGCCTTCGCCGCTGACGCTGCGCCGCTGGATCGCGGCGAGCAGCGCGAAGGCGGCATAGGCGCCGGTGAGCAGGTCCCATGCGGGCAGCACATGATTGACCGGCTCGGGCCCCGCGCCGGTGAGCATCGGATAGCCGACGCTGTTGTTCACGGTGTAGTCGAGCGCGGGCGAGCCGTCGGCCCAGCCCATGACGCGCACGGTAATCAGGTCGGTGCGGCCCTCCGCGAGCCGGTCGTGCGACAGGAAGCCGTCGACCGGGAAATTGGTGATGAACTGGCCCGTTGCGCGCACCAGTTCCTTGAGCAGTTCGCGGCCCTCGGGCCGCGCCAGATCGAGCGCGACCGACTTTTTCGCGCGGTTGAGATTTTCCCAGTAGAGCGAGTTGTTCTCGGCCGTCACCGGCCAGCGCCGGAAATCGGGCCCGCCGCCGATCTGGTCGACGCGGATCACCTCGGCGCCGAATTGCGCGCAATAGAGCCCGGCCGTGGGCGAGGCGACGAAGGACGACGCCTCGATCACCGACAGACCGGAGAGGAGTGGGTACATCAGTTCGCCGCCGCAAACTCGCGCAGCATATGCTTCGCGATCTGGAGCTGCAGGATCTGTGTCGTGCCCTCGTAGATGCGATAGATGCGCGCATCGCGGAAGAAGCGCTCGGCGTCATATTCGGCGAGATAGCCCGCGCCGCCATAGACCTGGACGCACGCGTCGACGACGCGGCCGCACATTTCGGACGCAAACACCTTGAACGCCGCGGCCTTGCGCAGGACATTCTCGCCCGCGTCGGCACGGCGGGTGACATCCTCCATCATGCATTCGGCGGCGTAGATGTCGATCTCGCTCTGCGCGAGCATCTGCTGGATCAGCTGGAAGTTGGCGATCGGTTCGCCGAACGCCTTGCGCTCGGTCGCATAGCGGACCGCGCTGTCGAGCGCGCGGCGCGCATAAGCGGTCGCCGCGGCGCCGACCGACATGCGGCCGTTGTCGAGGCTCATCATCGCATAGGCGAACCCCTTGCCGAGTTCGCCGCCGAGCAGCGCCTCGCCGCCGACGCGAACGTCGTCCATCACGACGTCGGCGATATGGCTGCCCGACTGGCCCATCTTCTTGTCCGACTTTCCGATCGTGATGCCGGCGGCGTCGAAGGGGACGACAAAGGCCGAGACATGCGCGTTCTTCGGCAGATTTTCCTTGCTCGTCCGCGCCATGATCAGGCCGACCTTCGCGAAGGGCGAGTTGGTGATGTAGCGCTTGGTGCCGTTGAGTACCCAGCCGTTGTCGGTCTGCGTCGCGGTGGTCTGAAGCCCCGCCGAGTCCGATCCCGATCCGGGTTCGGTGAGGCCAAAGCAGGCGATCTCGCCCGCCGCGACCCGCGGCAGCCACTCGGCCTTCTGCGCCTCGGTCCCGCCATTTTTCAGCGCCGAGGCGAACATGCCGATGTTGATCGAGATGATCGAACGGAACGCCGGCATCGCATAGCTGATCGTGTGGATCGTCCTGATATACTGGCTGACGTTCATCCCCGCGCCGCCAAACTCCTCGGGGATCGTCAGGCCGAAAAGGCCCATGTCGCGCATCTCCGCGAGAATTTCGGCGGGGATCTCGTCGCTTTCGATGATCTCCTTCTCGGCCGGGAGAAGGCGCTCGCGCACATAGCGTTCGAGCTGTTCGATGAACTGTTCGAAGACGTCCGCGTCCATGCCGGGGTTGCTGCCGGGGTTGCTCATGGGGCTCGCTCCTCAGATCGGGTCGTAGGGGAAGACGTGCGCCGAAACCTCGTCGGCGCGCGCAAAGGCGGGGCGGAAGGCGGGAATCAGCTCGTCGGCGATCGCCTCGGCGGTCCAGCCCTCGAGCTTCGCCATCGAACGGACGGGGCGCGGTTTCGAGAAGAGAAGAATCTCGTTCTTGCGGACGCTGAAGATCTGGTTGGTGACGTCCTGCGACAGGTCGGAGGCGAGATAGGCGACGAGCGGCGCGATCTTGTCGGGCGACATTTCCTGGAGGCGCTTGACGCGTTCCTGCTCGGCGGGGGTGGTCGCGGGGATCGACGAGGTCATGCGGCTCCACGCGAAGGGCGCGATGCAGTTCGAACGGACGCCGACGCGCGCCATGTCGAGCGCGATCGACTGCGACAGCGCGACGACGCCGAGCTTGGCGGCCGAATAATTCGCCTGCCCGATGTTGCCGATCAGCCCGCTGGTCGAGGTGAAGTGGATGAAGCTGCCCGACTGCTGCTCGCGAAAGTATGGCGTCGCGGCCTTCGAGACGTTGAAGACGCCGGTCAGATTGACCTCGATGACGCTCTTCCAGTCCTCATAGCTCATCTTGTGCCAGATGGTATCGCGGAGGATGCCGGCGTTGTTCACCACGGCGTCGATGCGGCCGAATTTCGCGACCGCATCCTCGATGATGCGTGCGGCTTCTTTCGGGTCGGCGACATTGCCGAAGTTGGCGGCGGCCTTGCCGCCCGCGGCGATGATGTCGCTCGCGGTGGTCTCGGCCGGGGCCGCGTCGCCGCCGTCGCCGGCTTGCGCGACGCCGGGGTCGTTGACGATGACTGCGGCTCCTTGCGCGGCGCAGTACAGCGCGAGTTCACGTCCGATACCGCGCCCGGCGCCGGTAATCGCGACGACCTTTCCTTTCAGGCATCCGCTCATGGCCGTTCTCCCGTTCGATTCGTGTTGGTAGCGCGATATGCCGCCCTTCGCATCATTTCAACATTCAGAATTGATTTTTCATCATGTTGAAAATATTCCCGCATACATGACCGGCCCTGTGCGCTCCGTTTCGCAAGCCTTTGCGATTCTCCGCCTGCTTGGCGATGCAGGCGCGCTGACCTTGTCCGACATCGGGCGTAGCGTCGGCCTCAGCCCCTCGAGCTGCCTCAATCTGCTGAAAACGCTGGTAGCCGAGGGGGCGATTGAGCGCGAAAGCGCGACCAAACGCTATCGGCTGACCGCGCCGTGGCAGGCGGCCGAGGCGCTGCGCGACAGTGCGGGCGCGCGGCTTGTCGATCTGGCGCTGCCGCGGATGGCGGCGTTTGCGCAAGGTACCGAGGCCGCAGTGGGCCTCTGGAAGATCGTGTCACGCGACCGGATGCAGCTTGCGGTGCGCGCCGAAAGCGATGCGGGGATGCGACTCAGCCTTGCCGACGACCAGCGCCAGCCACTCGGCAGCGGCGCGGCGGGCAGGGCGATCGCGGCAGCGCAGGGGGTGGGTGAGGGCGAACTCGCGCGACGCTATGCCCCGGTGCGCTGGCAGACGGAATTGCCGTTCGAAACCTATGTGCGGCAGGTGCACGAGGCGGCGGCGCGCGGCTATGCGATCGACCAAGGCTATACGCATCGCGGCGTGTGGACGGTTGCGGCCGGGATGACGGCCATCTCGCCCGGCTTTTGCCTGTCGGCGTCGGTGGTTGCGGGGTCGCAGAGCGATGCCGGGATCGATGCACTCGGCGCGGCGCTGATCGCGCTTCGCGACGAGTTGATCGTGCAGGCGGGATAGCCATTGTTTCTTGTGCCACCCCGTACCGCATGTCAGGGACGCCGCGACAACGAGCATGCCGTAGCGGAGGGATCATGAAGTTCGATGTGGTGATCGTGGGGGCCGGACACGGCGGGGCGCAAGTGGCGGTGATGCTGCGCACGCAAAAGTTCGAAGGCAGTATCGCGATCATCGGTGACGAACCCGAGCTTCCCTATGAGCGCCCGCCGCTGTCGAAGGAATATTTCGCGGGCGAGAAGGAATTCGAACGCATCCAGCTTCGTCCTGCCAGATATTGGGATGAGCGCGAGGTGGCGATGCTGCTCGGCAAGCGCGTCGTGAGCGTCGATCCGTTGGCGCACACGGTCACGACCGATGGCGGCGAGACGATCGGTTACGGCAAGCTCGTCTGGGCGACGGGTGGGAGCCCGCGGATGCTGCCCATCCCCGGCGGCGACCTGCCCGGGGTGCAGGGGGTGCGCACGCGCGCCGATGCCGATGCGATGAAGGCGGCGTCCGAGACGGCGGGCCAGATCGTCGTGATCGGCGGCGGCTATATCGGGCTCGAGGCCGCGGCGGTGCTGAACAAGGCGGGGAAGAAGGTCGTGCTTCTGGAGGCGCTCGACCGCGTGCTCGCGCGTGTCGCGGGGGTCGAGCTGTCGCGCTTTTACGAGAAGGAGCATCGGGATCACGGCGTCGACCTGCGGCTCGGCGTGTGCGTCGATGCTATCGAGGGCGATACGCATGTCACGGGCGTGCGGCTCGCCGACGGCGAGGTGATCCCAGCCGATCTGGTGATCGTCGGTATCGGCATCGTCCCTGCGGTCGAACCGTTGATCGCGGCGGGCGCCGAGGGCGGCAACGGCGTGCTCGTCGATCGCCTGTGCAAGACGAGCCTGCCCGACATCTACGCGATCGGCGACTGCGCCGCGCATGAAAACCATTTTGCCGAAGGCGCGACGATACGGCTCGAATCGGTGCAGAATGCCAATGATCAGGCGAATGTCGTCGCCAAGGGCATCGTCGGCGACGAGGCGCCCTATCATGCAATCCCGTGGTTCTGGTCGAACCAGTATGACCTGAAGCTGCAGACCGCCGGCCTGTCTACGGGGCATGATCAGGCGGTGCTCCGCGGCGATCCCGCGAACCGCAGCTTCTCGATCGTTTACCTGAAGGCCGGAAAGGTGATCGCGCTCGACTGCGTCAACGCGACCAAGGATTATGTGCAGGGCCGGATGATCGTCACCGCGGGGCTCTGCGCCACGCCCGAGCAGCTTGCCGATGCCGACAAGCCGCTGAAGGAACTGCTGCCCTCCTAGACCGGGGGCAGCGCCGGATCGGCCGGTTCATCGCCGAGCGCGCGTTTGAGCGTCGACTTGATGTTGCGCAGGAGCCGGCGGAGCGCGATGATCACGATCACCGCGGCAATCAGCAACAGGATCGCGATCACGATCGCCAGCGGCGGATAGGCGATCGCCAGCGCAAGCAGGCCGCCCGTCGCGACATCCTCGCCCGTCGAGACCGCGACGTTGCTGAAGGGCTCCGGACTGACGTTGACGACCGCGCGGGTCGTCGCTTTCGCGCCATGGCTGAGCAACGCGCCGCCGCCACCGAGCAGGAAGGCGACGACCTGCCAGGTCGGGTCCGAGCTGTCGACGAGCGCGAGCGCGAGTAGCGCGCCGCCGAGCGGGCGGATGATGCTGTGGATCGTGTCCCAGATCGAATCGATCCACGCGACCTTGTCGGCGAAGAACTCGGCGAGCGTACCGGTCGCGGCGACCCCGAGCACCCACGGATTGGCGAGCACCTGCAGCGCCTTCAGATGTTCGGGAAGCGGCAGCCAGCCGAAATGCATCGCGATGCCGGTCGCCAATATGGTGAGGTAAAGCCGCCATCCCGCAAGCAGGCTGAGGCTGCCGGCGACGCCCAGAATCTCCAATATTCCCATGGCCCTGCTCCCCACATCGGCCCTGTCCAAGGGGGACATGTTGCACCCGCCGCGCCGGGTTCGCAATGGCCTGTTGCCCTCGCCGGATGACAAGGCGGCAAAGCGCGTTTATCGATTCGGCATGACCGACACGATCCAGACCTCCGATCCCGTGCTGCCCGAAGGCGCCATTCCCGCCGCAACGCTTGTCATCATGCGCACGGCGGCGGGGGGCGGGCCCGACGAGATACTGATGGTGAAGCGATCGACGAACATGGCGTTCGCGGCTGGCGCGGTGGTCTTTCCCGGAGGGCGCGTCGACCCCGACGATTATCTCGTCGCGCGCCGTCACGGCTTTGCCGACGAGGCGGAAGGCGCGGCCCGCGTCGCGGCGCTGCGCGAAACGCTGGAGGAAACTGGGCTGGCGGTCGGCTGGCCGGGGTTGGGCGAGGCCGAGCTTGCCGAGGTCCGCCAGGCGCTGCTCGCCGGAACCCTGTTGTCCGACATCCTCGAATCCCGCGGAGAGCGAATCGCACTGGATTCGCTCGTTCCTTTCGCCCGCTGGTGTCCGAATTTCAAAGAGGCGCGAACTTTCGATACCCGCTTTTATGCCGTCATGGCGCCACCGCACGGACATGAGCTGACCGTCGAGGAGGCCGAGCACAGCCATATTTTCTGGTCGTCGGCGCACGATACGCTGGCGATGGCCGATCGCGGCGACGTGTCGGTGATTTTCCCGACCCGGCGCAACCTCGAACGGCTGGCCGGGCAGAGCGATTTTCCCAGTTTTTCCGGGCATGCGAAGCAATTCCCGGTCGAGCTGATCACCCCCTGGATCGAGGACCGTGACGGACAGTCGCACCTCTGCATTCCGGGGCACCTTGGCTACCCCGTTACCAGCGAGCCTTTCGACCGCGTCCGGCGCGGTTAATTTAACACCAATTCGACTGGATTTCTTAGATTTAGCAATTTCATAACAATTGCGGGGCTAGGCAAATCACCGTTGCAATTGATCGCGACACTGCCTACACAGGCTCTGCAGATTCACGTTCGGCGGTGGAAATCGTCGGCGTGATTCGAGAAGACTAGTTTTTCCAGTGGACGGAGAAAATGATGAACCTCTTTAAGAAAGCTGCTGTCTCCCTCGCAGCAGTGTCGATGGTTGCGGCTCCGGTCGTCGCTTCGGCTCAGACCCGTGCGACCTCGGACGTTGCCGGTGAAAGCGAACTCGAAGGCAGCACCAGCTGGATCATCGCGATCGTCGCGCTCGCTGCCATCGTCGGCGGCATCATCCTCGCGACCGACAACAACAGCGACACCCCGACCAGCCCGTAATTCGCGGCTGTTTCGTGAAATAGCGAAGGGCTCCGAACGCAAGTTCGGGGCCCTTTTTGCGTCCGGGCCGCTTTGCTCCCGGATCATCCGGTTGCGTGATGCCCGGCCCGCCGGACAGGGGTGAAGTCAGAGATCGAGGTTACGGACCGCACGCGATCGCGCGAGCGGGATTGCCCGCCGCGCCTGCTGCATCGCGGCGGGGTCGATCGGTGCGAGCACGAGGTCGTAACCCGCATCGCCCGCATCGTTGCGGGCAATCGCTTCGGCCAGCGGAACGCCCCAGGGATCGACCACAATACTGTGCCCGTACGTCGCCCGGCCATCGGCATGCGTTCCCGACTGGGCCGCCGCGACGACATGGCAGCCCGTCTCGATCGCGCGGGCGCGTTGCAGGACGTGCCAATGCGCCTCGCCGGTGGATACGGTGAAAGCGGCGGGGATGGTGACCAGTTCGGCGCCGCGGTCGACAAGCGCCCGGTACAGCTCGGGAAAGCGCAGGTCGTAACAGATGCTGAGGCCGAGCCGGCCGAGCGGCGTGTCGACGACCGCCAGCGTATCGCCGCCGGCGTAGGCGGCGCTTTCGGTCCAGTTTTCGCCCGACGGCAGGGTCACGTCGAACATGTGTATCTTGTCGTAGCGCGCGACGATGGTGCCGTCGGCGGCGATCACATGGCTGCGGTTCACGCGCCGGGCACCGTCATCGGCCAGCAGCGGCATCGACCCCGAATGGAGCCAGATCGCATGCCGCCGTGCAATCTCCTGCAGGGCGGCGGGCCACGGGCTGTCGGCCTCGCGCGCGAGATGCGCGGCCGACCGCTCGCGGTCGCGGTCGAGAAGCAGCGACATTTCGGGAAGGAAGGCCATCGCCGCGCCAAGCGCCGCGGCTTCGCCGAGGGCGCGGTCGATCGCGGCGAGATTGGCGGCGGGATCGATACCGCTCGTCATCTGGACGAGCGCGGCGAGCGGCGGGGGCGTTTCCATGGCATCTGGCTAGGCCGGTCGGTGGACGGGAGCAAGGCGTCCGTCGAAGTTCAGTGGCCAGCAAGGTTCGAAGGCGATAAGGTCGGCCGATGTCCTATTCTCCCGCGCCGGCCTCGCGTCGCTCCGCCCGATTCCTTCTGTCCGCCTGCACCGCCGCCGCAGCCCTGTTGCTGATACCCGCCGCGACGGCGCAGAATGCTCCTGCGACCGCGGCGGCGTCGGCCGAAGCGAAAAGCGACTGGCTGTACGCCGGCAGCGACATCCCGCGCGACACCGCGTGGCAGTTCGGGGTCCTTCCCAACGGTGTGCGCTATGCGGTGCGCAACAACGGCGTGCCGCCGGGGCAGGTGTCGATCCGCGTCCGCATGGACGTCGGTTCGATGTTCGAGACCGACAAGGAGCGCGGCTTTGCGCACCTGCTCGAGCATCTGACCTTTCGCGGTTCGGAGCATATCCCCGACGGCGAGGCGAAGCGCATCTGGCAACGGTTCGGGGTGACCTTCGGCAGCGATTCCAACGCGCAGACGACCCCGACGCAGACGGTGTATCAACTCGACCTGCCGAGCGTGACGCCCGCGAACCTCGACGAGAGCATGAAGCTGCTCGCGGGCATGGTGCGCGAGCCGCTGATTTCCGAAACCGCGGTCACCGCCGAACGCGGCGTCGTGATGTCCGAGCTTCGCGAATCCGACGGCCCGCAAAAGCGGATCGCCGACCAGACGACCGCGCATCTTTTCGCGGGCCAGTTGCTCGGCGACCGGTCGCCGATCGGAACGGTCGAATCGCTCGCTTCGGCGCAGGCCGGAGCGGTGCGTGCCTTTCACGACCGCTGGTACCGACCCGACCGCGCGGTGGTCGTCATCGTCGGCGACGGCGACCCGGCCGAGTTCGCGCGGCTGATCGCGAAATATTACGGCGACTGGAAGGGCGACGGCCCGGCACCGAAGCAGCCCGATTTCGGCAAGCCCGACGTGAAGGCGCCAGTCGCCAAGGCGATCGTCGAAGCGAACCAGCCGCTCGCGCTGACGCTGGCGATGGTCCGCCCGTGGCAGAAGCGGATCGACACGATCGAGAATACGCGGCGCCTGTACCTCGAATATATCGCGCAGGCGCTGGTCAACCGGCGGCTCGAAAATCGCGCCCGCAGCGGCGGCAGCTATCTGGTCGCGACGGTCGAGCAGCAATATGTCAGCCGCAGCGCCGACGTCACCATGGCGCAGATCGTACCGCTGTCGGACTGGCAATCGGCGCTGGCCGATGTGCGCGGGGTCATCGCCGACGCGGTGACGACGCCGCCGTCGCAGGCCGATATCGACCGCGAGGCGAACGAGATCGAGGCGTTCCTGCAGAAGGAACTGGAGAACGCCCGTAACGAGCCCGGCGCGCGGCTTGCCGACGATATGGTGCGCGCGGTCGACATCAACGAGACGGTGACGAGCCCGCAGGGGCAGGTCGACCTGTTCCGCGACATCCGCGCCGGGGCGACGCCGAAGGTGATGCTCGGCATCAGCAAGGCGGTTTTCAACGCGCCGGTCACGCGCGTCGTGCTGACCACCCCGACCCCCGTTGCGGGCGGCGACAATGCGTTGCTGGCGGCGCTGGCCGCGCCGGCGAAGGTGCGCGATGACCGGCTCACGGCGCTGAAGGCCGACTGGAGCCAGCTGCCGGCCTTCGGAACCCCGGGGACGGTGGTGTCAACGACGCGGCTTGCCGGCCTGCGTGCGGAACGGATCGAATTTGCCAACGGCGTCACCGCGCTCGTCTCCGACAACAAGGTCGAGCCGGGCAAGGTGCGCGTCAACGTCCGCTTCGGCACCGGCAACCGCAGCGTGGCCGCCGATGCGCCGAACCTGCTGTGGACCGGCGACTATGCGCTGACCGCGAGCGGGATCGGCCCGTGGGGGCAGAATGAACTCGACCAGCTCACCAACGGGCGGCAGATCCAGATGAATTTCTCGGTCGAGGACGATGCGTTCGAGATCGGCGCGGAAAGCAAGCCCGCAGATCTCGCCGACCAGATGAAGCTGATTGCGGGCAAGCTTGCCTTGCCGCGCTGGGATGCCGCGCCTGTCGAGCGGCTTCGTGTCGGCTATCTGACCGGTTACGAGCTCAACGACGCGACGCCCAATGCGGTGCTCGACCGCAATCTGAAGGGCTGGCTGACCGATAACGACGCGCGCTATGCCCCGCCCGACAAGGCCGAGATTTCGGCGCTGACGCCTGCTGCGTTCCGTGCCTTCTGGGAACCGCGCCTCGCCGCGGGGCCGATCGAGGTGCAATTGTTCGGCGATCTGTCGTCGGTCGATTACCGGAAGATCCTTGCCGAAACGCTGGGCGCGCTCCCCGCGCGCAAGCCGCTGGCGCCGCCGACGGGCCAGACGGTGGCGTTCGCGAAGCACACGGCCAGCCCGGCGATCGCCTATCACAATGGCGACAAGGGGCAGGCGGCGGCGATGACCGCGTGGCCGACCGGCGCCGGGCTTGCCAGCCCGCGCGACGCGCGCGCGATGGAGGTGCTTGCGGCGATCTTCAACGACCGCCTGTTTGACCGTCTGCGCGCCGAGCAGGGGGCAAGCTATGGCCCCGTCGTCGACAGCCACTGGCCGACGGGTTTCGACAACAGCGGCGGATATCTGCTGGTCGGCAGCCTGCTCGCGCCGAAGGATATCGACCGTTTCTATGGCATCGCAAAGGACATCGCCGCCGATCTCGCCGCCAATCCGGTGAGCGCCGACGAGCTCGCGCGCAACGCTGTGCCGATCCGCGAACAGGTCGCACGGGCCTCCACCGGCAACGTCTACTGGATGTTCCTGCTCGAAGGCGCGACCCGCGATTCGCGCGTGACGCAGGCGGCGCTGTCGATCGAGGACGATATCAACGGCGTAACGCCTGCCGACCTGCAGCGGCTCGCGCGGCAATATCTGTTGCCCGCACGGCAATGGTCGCTGGCGATCCTGCCCAAGGGGATGACGCTGGCCGACGCCTCGGCGCTGAACGCGCCGGCGGCGACGGCGGGCGGGCGCTAGGCGGTCCCGCCGGGTTCGGGGCGCCGCGTCCGGCGGATGCGGGGTTCGCGCTCGAGCTCGCCCTTGGTCATGATGTCGTGGCGCATCTTCGCGCGCACATCGTGGATCGAGGCGATCACCGGCCCCATCGCGACGCCGAGGTCGATCAGCACCGCCTCGGCAAGCTGCAGCGAGCTTTCGAGCGTTTCGGGCACCGCATCGTTCGCCCCCGCCTTGTAGAGCGCGGCGGCATGGTCGGCATCGCGCGCGCGGCTGATCACCGGAAGGTCGGGATATTTGACCTTGAGCTGGCGCGTCATGCGCAGCTGCTGCACCGGATCGTCCATGGTCAGCACGATTGCGTTGGCGGTCTCGATCCCCAGCTTGTCGAGCGCGCCCGGCCGTGCGACGTCGGCGAAGCGGACGCTGAACCCGTCGCGGCGCGCCGCGGCGACGGTGTCGATATCGGCGTCGACCGCGACATAAGGGCGGCCATGTTCGCGGAGCAGCTCGGCGACGGTGTGCCCGACGCGGCCGAAGCCGACGATCACGGTGCGGCCCTCGGGCGTGTCATCGGGTTGCGCCTCGCCGGTGCGCATCTCGATCCGCCGCGCGATGTCGTGGCCGACGCGCGCAAGCAGTGGCGTGATCGTCAGGCCGATCGCCGTGACGAGCTGCCAGAATTCGGCGGTATCGCGGCTGATGAGCTGCGCCTGCAGCGCGGTGGTGAGGACGATCAGGGTGGTTTCGGAAGGGCTGGCCATCAGGAGCCCGACCTCGGCCGCGGTGCCGCGGCGGACTGCGCCCGAGAAGCGGAGCAGCGCGGCGGTGACGATCGCCTTGACCAGCACGACGCCGACGACGGCCATGACGAGCGACGGCCATTGTCCGGCGATCGTCTTGAGGTTGAGTCCCATGCCGACGCTGATCAGGAACACTCCAAGCGCGAGCCCCTTGAACGGCGCGGTAATCGCTTCGACCTCTTCATGATACTCGGTCTCGGCGATCATCAGGCCGGCGAGCAGCGCGCCGACGATCGGCGACAGCCCGACCGCGGCGGTGGCGAGCGCGGCGACGATGACGACGAGCAGGCTTGCGGCAAGAAACAGCTCGGGATCCTTGGCGCGCGCCGCCTGCGCGAAGATCTTCGGGAGCAGGAACCAGCCGCCGATTGCCAAGGCGGCGACGACGAGGACGCCCTGCCACAGGGTGGTGAGCAACAGTTCGGCGCTGTCGCCCGATGCGGCGGGGGAGAGCGCGGCGAGGATGAAGATGATCGGGACGAGCGCCAGATCCTCGAACAGCAGCATCGAGAAGGACGCGCGGCCTACCGCCGATTTCGTGCCTGCGATCGGCAGCACGAGTGCGGTCGAGGAAAGGGCGAGGGCGATGCCGAGGCCATAGGCGGCGGCGGTCGAATGCTCGCCGAACAGGAACAGGGCGGTGCCGAGGATCGCGCCCGCCGACAGCAGTTCGGCGGCGCCGATCCCGAACACAAGCTTGCGAAGCTGCCACAGGCGCCGGAACGACAGCTCGAGCCCGATCGAGAACAGCAGCAGGATGATGCCGAACTCGCCGAAGAGTGCGATATCCTCGGTCGAGGCGATCGTCACATGCTTCAGCCAGGGATAGTCGGCGGCAAGCGCACCGAGCCCCGACGGTCCGACGAGCAGCCCGACGAGGATGAAGCCGATGACGGGCGAGATCCGGAAGCGTGCGAAAGCCGGGATGACGACGCCCGCGGCGCCGAGAACCACCAGCGCGTTGCCGATGGCCGAGGTTTCGGTTTCAGATACCATAGGGGCCGACCTTATGCAGGCCGGCCCCGATTGGCTAGACGTCTATCTCAAGCTTTTTGCTTGTTTATGCGCCCATCTTGGCTTCGAGATTCTCGACGATCGCTTCGAAGAAGCCCTCGGTCGTCAGCCAGTTCTGGTCGGGACCGATCAGCAGTGCGAGATCCTTGGTCATCTTGCCGCTCTCGACCGTCGCGACACAGACCTTTTCGAGGTCGTCGGCGAACTTGATGAGCGCAGCATTGTCGTCGAGCTTGCCGCGGTGCTTGAGGCCACCGGTCCACGCAAAGATCGACGCGATCGGGTTGGTCGAGGTCGCCTTGCCCTGCTGGTGCATGCGGTAGTGGCGGGTGACGGTGCCGTGCGCGGCTTCCGATTCGACCGTTTTGCCGTCGGGGGTCATCAGCACGCTGGTCATCAGACCGAGCGAGCCGAAGCCCTGCGCGACGGTGTCCGACTGGACGTCGCCGTCGTAATTCTTGCAGGCCCAGACGAACTTGCCGCTCCACTTGAGCGCCGAGGCGACCATGTCGTCGATCAGGCGGTGCTCGTAGACGATACCGAGGGCATCAAACTTCGCCTTGAATTCGGCCTGGAACACTTCCTCGAACAGGTCCTTGAAGCGGCCGTCATAGGCCTTGAGGATCGTGTTCTTGGTCGAGAGGTACACCGGCCATTCGCGGGCGAGGCCATAGTTCAGGCTGGCACGCGCGAAATCGCGGATCGAATCGTCGAGATTGTACATGCCCATCGCGACGCCCGACGACGGGAACTGGAAGACTTCCTCGTCGATCAGCGTGCCGTCCTCGCCCTCGAACACCAGGCGCAGCTTGCCCGGGCCGGGGACGCGGAAATCGGTCGCCTTGTACTGGTCGCCGAACGCGTGACGGCCGACGACGATCGGGTCGGTCCAGCCGGGGACGAGGCGGGGGACGTTGCGCATCACGATCGGTTCGCGGAAGACGACGCCGCCGAGGATGTTCCGGATCGTGCCGTTCGGCGACTTCCACATCTTCTTGAGGCCGAATTCCTCGACGCGCGCTTCGTCGGGGGTGATCGTCGCGCACTTCACGCCGACGCCATGCTTCTTGATCGCGTTGGCGGCCTCGACGGTGATCTTGTCGTCGGTGCGGTCGCGTTCCTCGATCCCGAGGTCGTAGTAATGAAGGTCGACATCCAGATAGGGAAGGATCAGCCGTTCGCGGATCCACTGCCAGATGATCCGGGTCATTTCGTCGCCGTCGAGTTCGACGACCGGGTTGGCTACCTTGATCTTGCCCATGCTGTACGCCTTTTTCCTTGGGGAGTCGGAGTTGCAGCGGGCCTTAAGCAAAGCGGGGCGATTGATCAATGGCTGCGTCGCTACCGGCGTGGCACCGATGTCAGCGCTTATGCATTGTCTATATGAAAGCTGCCCCCTAGAAGAATTGCCATGTCCACAATCATATCCTCGAACCGCCCGGGCGGCGGCATCAAATGGCGCTGGCCCTCGGTGCACCCCGAAGGCCGCAAGTTCCTGCTGATCGCCGGCGTCATCACCCTTTGCCTCTGGATTCTTCCCATCTGGGCCATATTCGGCTGGCTGATGCTTGGCATCACGATCTGGGTCGCGGCCTTTTTCCGCGATCCGGTACGCGTTACCCCGACGGCCAGCGACGTCATCGTCGCGCCTGCCGACGGACTGGTGACGCAGATTGCGGAGGTGCCCCCGCCGCCCGAGATTGCCGGGCCCGACGGATTGAACGATGCGACCATGCTGCGCGTTTCGATCTTCATGAGCGTGTTCGACGTCCACATCAACCGCACGCCGGTCGCCGGTACGTTGCGCAAGCTGGTCTATCTGCCCGGCAAGTTCCTGAACGCCGATCTCGACAAGGCGAGCGAAGAGAATGAGCGCCAGCATTTCGTCGTCGAACGCGCCGATGGCGTGCGCATCGGCTTTACCCAGATCGCGGGGCTCGTGGCCCGGCGCATCCTGCCCTTCGTCAGCATGGGGACCGAACTCTCGACCGGCCAGCGCGTCGGTCTGATCCGGTTCGGCAGCCGGGTCGACGTCTATCTGCCCGCTGGTACGACGCCGCAAATCCTGCTGGGTCAGCGCGCGCTTGCAGGCGAGACGGTGATCGCACGGATCGGCAAGGCCGAGATCCTCGACGGCGTGGGCCAGTAATGGCCGACGAAGCGCAGACGGACCGGGGCGCGGGGCAGCGCCGCGTCGGGGGTATCCCGTTGCGCGCGTTCGCGCCCAACGCCATCACGCTTCTTGCGCTCTGTTCGGGGCTGACGGGGGTCCGCTTCGCGATCGGCGAGGAATGGGCCGCGGCGATAACGATGATCATCGTTGCCGGCGTGCTCGACGGAATGGACGGGCGCATCGCGCGCCTGCTTCGCGCGCAGAGCAAGTTCGGCGCCGAACTCGATTCGCTGTCGGACGTCATCGCGTTCGGCGTGGCGCCGGCGATGATCCTGTTCCTGTGGTCGCTTCAATATGCGCCCAAGTTCGGCTGGACCGCCGCGCTCGCGCTCGCGGTCTGCTGTGCGCTGCGGCTCGCGCGGTTCAATTCGAGGCTGGATGCAGAGGTTCAGCCGCACAAGTCCGCAGGCTTCATGACCGGCATTCCCGCGCCGGCGGGGGCAGGCCTGTCGTTCGTCCCGGCTTATCTGTGGCTGGTGACCGGCAACGACCTGTTCCGTGAATGGTATGTCGTGATGCCTTGGGCTCTTGCGATCGCCATGCTGATGATCTCGGCAATTCCGACCTACAGCTGGTCGTCGTTCCGGCTGCGTCGTTCGTGGCGGCTGTTCGCCCTTGCGGGTGTGGGGTTGTTCGGCGCGGCCTTGGTGACCGCGCCCTGGCACACGCTGCTCGCGGTGTGCATCATCTATGTGGCGCTGCTTCCCTTCGGCCTGCTGAGCTATGCGAAGGTCAGGCGGCGTGGCTGAGCTGCGGACGGGCAGTGATCGCGCGCGAGATGTGGCGGCGGGGTGCCGACGGGCGCAGCTTGATCACATTTGCCGGGCCGGGTTGCGGCGCGGCATCGGCAGGGAAGGCGCCTTCGCCGGCAAGTGCCGACAGGATGGCATCGCCATTGGATTTGAGCATCGCGAGAATCACCGTCAGGCCGAGCCCGGCGGCGAGTGCGAAGAGGAGAGCGGCAGCGACCTGAACCATCTTGTGTCCTTTCGGCATCGTTTCCCGCGAAACCGCCGATTGTTACGGTCCCGTTAAGCCTTTTGTTCCATGTTCCTGTTTTGTTCTCAACAGAAATGCGACGAGTTGAGTCACTTTATCGCCGAGGCGAGTTTTCGGCGTTGCGGTGAAGGGCGGCCTGAATCGTTGTCGGGTCTTGCTTTTCGCGGGAAGGCCAGCTAACGGGCCGCCCATTCCACATGGAAGGCGCACATCACCGGTGCCGGGATGATCCCCAGCGGATCGCTCGGTTCTTGCCTTTCAGAGGACTAACCGGAAGGAGAAAGACTATGGCGGCACCTGTCGTCACGATGCAGAATCTTATCGAAGCTGGCGCCCACTTCGGCCACCAGACCCACCGTTGGAACCCGCGCATGAAGCCGTACATCTTCGGCGCGCGCAACGGCATCCACATCCTCGACCTGTCGCAGACCGTGCCGCTTTTCGCGCGCGCGCTCGACTTCATCGCCTCGACCTCGGCCGCCGGCGGCAAGGTGCTGTTCGTCGGCACCAAGCGCCAGGCGCAGGGCCCGATCGCCGATGCGGCCCGCGCGTCGGGTCAGCACTTCGTCAACCACCGCTGGCTGGGCGGCATGCTCACCAACTGGAAGACGATCTCGAACTCGATCAAGCGCCTCAAGGCGCTCGAGGAACAGCTTTCGGGCGACACCTCGGGCCTGACCAAGAAGGAAGTGCTCAACAAGACCCGCGAACGCGACAAGCTCGAGCTCAGCCTCGGCGGCATCCGCGACATGGGCGGCATTCCCGACGTGATGTTCGTGATCGACGCGAACAAGGAAGAGCTGGCGATCAAGGAAGCCAACGTCCTTGGCATCCCCGTCGTCGCGGTCCTCGATTCGAACGTCTCGCCCGACGGCATCGCGTTCCCGGTTCCGGCGAACGATGACGCCGCGCGCGCCATCCGTCTCTATTGCGACGCGGTTGCCCAGGCGGCGACCCGTGGCGGCCAGCAGGCCCGCGCCGATCGCGGCGAAGACCTGGGTGCGGCCGTCGAGCCGACCGCCGAGCCGGTCCTCGTCGAAGAGACCGTGACCGAAGACGAACAGGTTCCCGCCGAAGCGGCTGCCGAAACCGAACGTCAGAGCGACGCATAAGCGTTCGCTCGCATGACGGGACGGCGCGGGGCATGCCTGCGCCGTCCCGGTCATCACTTTGACTTATCCCGCCGCCATGCGCGCGGCGGACCGCAGGCCGAAAGAGCCTGCGCCTTTTGGAAAGGAACACCTCATGGCTGAGATTACGGCCGCTCTCGTCAAGGAACTGCGCGACCGCACCGGCGCCGGCATGATGGACTGCAAGAAGGCGCTTGCCGAAAACGGCGGCGACATCGAAGCGTCGATCGACTGGCTGCGCACCAAGGGTCTCGCCGCCGCCGCCAAGAAGGCCGGCCGCGTCGCCGCCGAAGGTCTTGTCGGCTTCGCCACCGACGGCACCAAGGGTGCGCTCGTCGAAGTGAACAGCGAAACCGACTTCGTCGGCAAGAACGAGCAGTTCCAGGAATTCGTCCGCGAAGTCACGAAGGTTGCGCTCGCCGAGGGCATCATCGACATCGACGCGCTGAACGCTGCGACCTATCCGACCGGCGGCACCGTCGCGGAAAAGCTGACCAGCAACATCGCGACGATCGGCGAGAACCAGTCGCTGCGCCGTTCGGCGATCCTGACCGTCAATTCGGGCATCGTCACCGGCTATGTCCACAACGCTGCGGCGCCGGGCATGGGCAAGATCGGTGTGCTGATCGCGCTTGAATCGACCGCCGGTGCCGACGTTCTCGAACCGCTCGGCAAGCAGCTGGCGATGCACGTCGCCGCCGCGAACCCGCTGGCGCTGAACGGCGAAGACCTCGACGCCGACCTCGTCGCGCGCGAACGCGCGATCGCCGAGGAAAAGGCCGCGCAGTCGGGCAAGCCGGCCGATATCGTCGCCAAGATGGTCGACGGTGCGATCGCCAAGTACCGCAAGGAAAACGCGTTGCTGTCGCAGCTGTTCGTGATGGACGGCAAGACTCCGGTCGCCGAAGTCGTCGCCGCAGCCGGCAAGGACGTCGGCGCCGCGATCACGCTCAAGGGCTTCGTCCGCTTCCAGCTCGGTGAAGGCATCGAGAAGGAAGAAAGCGACTTCGCGGCGGAAGTCGCGGCGGCCGCCGGCGTCTGATAAGAAGAACCGGATTGCTGCGTTTCGGCGCGGCAGTCCGCTTGGCAATGGCGCGCGCCTTCACTAGGGTGCGCGCCATTCGCGTATATAGAGTTTGCAAGAGGTTCCCCCCGACATGGCTTTGCCCGGCATGAAACGCATCCTGCTCAAATTGTCGGGCGAGGCGCTGATGGGATCGACCCCCTTCGGAATCGACCCCGAAACCGTCGCGAGCATGGCCGCCGAGGTCAAGGAAGCCAAAGGCCGCGGCCTCGAAATCTGCCTTGTCATCGGCGGCGGCAATATCTTTCGCGGCATGGCGGGCGCCGCCAAGGGCATGGACCGCGCGCAGGCCGATTATATGGGCATGCTCGCGACCGTGATGAACGCGCTCGCGATGCAGAATGCGCTCGAGCAGCTCGGCGTCGAAACGCGCGTCCAGTCGGCAATCGAGATGGACAAGGTGTGCGAGCCGGTGATCCGCCGCCGCGCCGAACGGCACCTTGAAAAGGGCCGCGTCGTGATCTTTGCCGCGGGTGTCGGCGCGCCCTATTTCACGACCGACAGCGGCGCCGCGCTGCGCGCCGCCGAGATGAAGTGCGACGCGCTGCTGAAGGGTACCAGCGTCGACGGCGTCTATAACGCCGATCCCAAGAAGGATGCGTCGGCGGTCCGGTACGACACGCTGAGCTATGACCGCGTGCTTGCCGACAATCTGAAGGTGATGGACGCAAGCGCGGTCGCGCTCTGCCGCGACAATCATATCCCGATCGTCGTGTTCAACATCCGCGAAGCCGGAAATCTGGCGCGGGTGCTGGGCGGCGAGGGCGTTTCGACGATCGTCGGCGACGCCTGAGAAGACACAAGAGAGGAAAGACAGATGGCGAAATATGACAAGGCCGACCTCGAACGCCGCATGCATGGCGCGGTCGAGTCGCTGAAAAGCGACCTTGCAGGTCTGCGCACCGGCCGAGCGCACACCGCGCTGCTCGATCCGGTGACGGTCGAGGTCTATGGCAGCCATATGCCGCTGAATCAGGTCGCATCGGTCAGCGCCCCCGAACCGCGGATGCTGTCGGTGCAGGTGTGGGACAAGTCGAACGTCGGTCCGGTCGACAAGGCGATCCGCTCGGCGGGGCTCGGCCTCAACCCGATCGTCGACGGCCAGACGCTGCGCCTGCCGATCCCCGAAATGACGCAGGAGCGCCGCAAGGAGCTTTCGAAGCTCGCGGGCCAGTACGCCGAAAAGGCCCGCGTCGCCGTCCGCAACGTCCGCCGCGACGGCATGGACAATCTGAAGCAGGACGAGAACAAGAAGGAAATCAGCGAGGACGATCGCAAGCGGTCGGAAACCGAGGTCCAGAAGCTGACCGACAGCACGATCGCCGAAATCGATGCCGCGGCGACCGCCAAGGAAAAGGAAATCCTGGGCTAGTGGACCGGATGGTCGCCAGGATATCGAACGGGTAATGACAACGCCAGCCGCCCCCCACGGTGCGCGCCATGTTGCCATCATCATGGATGGCAACGGCCGCTGGGCCAAGAAACGTTTCCTGCCGCGCGTCGCCGGTCACAAGGCCGGCGTCGAGGCGGTGCGCACGATCGTCCGCGCCGCGGGCGACCTCGGCATCGAGGCGATGACGCTGTACGCCTTCAGCTCCGAAAACTGGAAGCGCCCCGAAGACGAGGTCAACGACCTGATGGGGCTGATGAAGCGCTTCATCCTCAGCGACCTTGACGAATTCGCCGCGAACGATGTGCGGCTGAAGGTGATCGGCAACTGGCGCGCGCTCGCGCCCGACGTCGTCGCGCTGATCGAAAATGCGCTCGAGCGCACCGCGGGCAACAAGCGCACGACACTGGCGGTCGCGCTGAACTATGGTGCGCAGGACGAGCTGGTGCGTGCGGCAAGGGCCGCCGCCGCCGCGGGCGAGATCACCGCCGAGGCGATCGAGGCGAATCTCGACACCGCCGACATGCCGCCGCTCGACCTGCTGATCCGCACGTCGGGCGAGGAACGGCTGTCCAATTTCCTGCTCTGGCAGTCGGCCTATGCCGAGCTTTATTTCACCGAAAAGCTCTGGCCCGATTTCGCGCCCGCCGATCTGGCTGCGGCGCTCGACCATTTTGCCCGGCGCGAGCGCCGTTACGGGGGACTCTAGACTATGGCGGCGGGAAAGTCGGACCTTTGGACACGCGTCGGCTCGGCGATCGTCCTGTTTGCGATCGCGGGTACCGCGCTGTGGTTCGGCGGCATTGCCTTCGGACTGCTGTTGCTGGTCGGCGGGGCGCTCGTCATCGTCGAATGGCTGGCGCTCGTGCGCGCGATGGGGCTGGGCGGCGGCGCCAGGATGGCGCTGACGGTCCTCGGCCCGCTGGCGATCCTCGGCGCGATGGCCGGGCTGTGGTTCATCCGCGATCATCTGGGCATGACCGCGGCGCTCTGGGTTTTCGGGATGGTCTGGGCGACCGATATCGGCGCCTATTTCGCCGGCCGCGCCTTTGGCGGTGCGCGCCTCGCGCCGAAGATCAGCCCGTCGAAGACATGGTCGGGCCTGTTCGGCGGCATGATCGCGGCGCTCGTCGTCGGCTCGACGGTCGCGGATCGCGGCGGGATCATCGGCCTGCCGCTGTGGATCGGCCTGATCATGGGGCTGATCGCGCAGCTCGGCGATCTGGGCGAGAGCTGGATGAAGCGCCGCGCGGGCGTCAAGGATTCGGGCAAGCTGATCCCGGGCCATGGCGGGCTGTTCGACCGCGTCGACGGGCTGCTGCCGGTCGCGCTGATCCTTGGCGCGCTTGCCTTCGCCGGGCACATCGCCGTGCGCGCGGCCGGCTGACATGACGCGCCGCCTCTCGCTGTTCGGCGCCACGGGATCGGTCGGTCAATCGACCCTCGATCTCGTCCGCCGCGACGGCGAAGCGTGGCAGGTCGAGGTGCTGACGGCCAATTGCGACGTTGCCGAACTGGCGAAGCTCGCCCGGGAATTCCGGCCGGCGGTCGCGGTGGTCGCCGACGAGAGCTGTCACGACGCGCTGAAGGATGCGCTTGCAGGCACCGGCATCGAAACCGCGGCGGGCGCGGCGGCGCTCGTCGAGGCGGCGCAGCGACCGACCGATCTGGTACTCGCTGCGATCGTCGGCATCGCCGGGCTCGCGCCGACGATGGCGGCGCTGGAAGCGGGCTATAATGTCGCGCTCGCCAACAAGGAGGCGCTCGTCTCCTCGGGCGAGCTGATGACCGCCGCGGCACGCAAGTCGGGCGCGACGATCCTTCCGATTGACAGCGAGCATAATGCGATCTTCCAGTGCCTTGCGGGCGGGAAAATCGACCAGGTCCGCCGGATCATCCTGACCGCGAGCGGCGGTCCGTTCCGCACGTGGAGCGCGGAAGATATGGCGCGCGTGACGCCGGCACAGGCCGTCGCGCATCCCAACTGGTCGATGGGTGCCAAGATCAGCGTCGACAGCGCGACGATGATGAACAAGGGCCTCGAACTGATCGAGGCGCATCATCTGTTTCCCGTCGGGCTCGAGCGGATCGAGATCCTTGTCCACCCGCAGTCGGTGATCCACAGCCTCGTCGAATATGTCGATTGCTCGACGCTGGCGCAGCTCGGCTCGCCCGACATGCGCATTCCGATCAGCAGTGCGCTCGCCTGGCCGCAGCGCATGGTGACGCCATGCGCCCCGCTCGACCTCGCGCGCATCGCGCGGCTCGACTTCGAGGCGCCCGACGAGGCGCGCTTTCCCGCGACCGCGCTCTGCCGCGCGGCAATCGCCGACGGCGGCGCCCGCCCGGCGCAGCTCAACGCCGCAAACGAAGTCGCCGTCGCGGCTTTCCTCGCCGGACGCATCTCCTTTCCGGCAATCGTCGATACCGTACGCCGCGTGATCGATACGATGTCGCCGGAGGCTCCGGCTTCGCTTCAGGACATATTCAGCGTGGATGCCGCATCGCGCGCGGCTGCCCAGACATTTGTGGATCGATACGAACATGCATGACGTGCCGCTCTGGCTCTATTTCGTGGGTTTCCTGCTGGTCCTCGGCCCGCTCGTCTTTGTGCACGAATATGGCCATTATATCGTCGGCCGCTGGTGCGGGGTGAAGGCCGATACCTTCTCGATCGGTTTCGGGCGCAAGATTCTCGGCTGGACCGACAAGCGCGGCACCGAATGGAAAATCGGCTGGCTGCCGCTTGGCGGCTATGTCCAGTTTGCGGGCGACCGCGATGCCGTCAGCCAGCCCGACGCGGACTGGCAGGCGCTGCCCTCCGAAGAGCGGGCACACACCTTTCCAGCGCAGCCGGTATGGAAGCGCGCGCTGATCGTCGTCGCCGGACCGGTGACCAACTTCCTTTTCGCCATCCTGATCCTTGCCGGCTTCGCGGGCTTCGTCGGCACGCCGACCAGCCCCCCGATCGTCGGGACGGTGCAGGCGGGGTCGGCCGCCGCCGCAGCCGGGATCCGCACCGGGGACCGGATCGTTTCGATCGACGACCGGCAGATGGAAGTGTTCATGGATATTCCCATGACCGTGGCCCATCGTCCGGGTGAGGAGATGACGGTCCGGATCGAGCGTGACGGCGCCGAGCAGGATTTCCGGGTCACGCCGCGGCTGGTCAGGGAGAAGGACCAGTTCGGCAAGGAGTATGAGCGCGGCCTGATCGGCGTGTCGGCCGGGCGCGTCGTTTTCGAGAAGGTTCCGCTGACCGAGGCGCCATTTGTGGCGATGCGCCAGACGGGGCAGCTGATCCGCCAGACGGGCGAGGTTCTGGGTCAGCTTCTGACCGGCAACCGGTCGATCAAGGATCTGAGCGGCCCGCTCAAGATCGCGCAGGTTTCGGGCGAGGCGGCCAGCATGGGGCCGGAGGCGCTGATCTTCCTTGCGGCGATGGTTTCCATCAATCTGGGGTTCATCAATCTGTTGCCATTGCCCATGCTCGATGGCGGCCACCTGCTCTTCTATGCCTATGAGGCGGTCCGGCGGCGTCCGGCGCCGCTTCAGGCGCAGGAATGGGCCTTCAGATTCGGTTTTGCGGCGGTCGTAACGTTGATGCTGGTCGTGACTTTCAATGATTTGGGCTCATTCGGCCTTTGGGACCGGATCGCGCGCTTGATTGGATAGGCGGACTGGTGCAGGAGTGCGCGCCAACCCGCGGGGAAGCGGGTTTGTCGCTTTTGAGTTATTTTTGCGGGATGAACAGCGTGGCTTCACAGAAATTCAAGGGCCGGACCCAGCTTTCGGCGTTCCTCATGGCGGGAACGATGCTGGCCTGGCCCGCGGCGGCGGTTCAGGCCCAGACGGCCACGCCCCCGACCGTTCCCGCGCCCGCTGCACCCGCCGTGCCCGCCCCTGCGAGCGAGGCTGCGCCGCAGGCGACCACGATCCGGTCGATCACCGTGGTCGGCAACCAGCGCCTCGAGGCGCAGACGATCCTGTCCTATCTGCGCCTGCGCATCGGGCAGAGCTATGATCGTTCGGTGCTCGATCAGGCGCTGAAGGATCTCGCCGCGACCGAGTTGTTCAAGGACTATCAGATCAGCGACGACAACGGCGCGCTGACGATCCAGGTCGTCGAGAATCCGGTCATCAACCGCGTCATCCTCGAAGGCAACAAGCGCCTGAAGGAAGACAAGATCCGGCCCGAGATCAAGCTCGCGCCGCGCCAGATCTTCACCCGCTCGAAAGTCCGCGCCGACGTCGCGCGCATCATCGAGCTGTACAAGCGCCAGGGCCGCTTCGCCGCGACGGTCGAGCCGAAGATGGTGTCGCTCGACCAGAACCGCGTCGACGTGGTGTTCGAGATCAACGAAGGGCCGAAGTCGAAGGTCCGCCAGATCAACATCATCGGCAACGAGAAGTTCAGCGACGGCGACCTCAAGGACGAGATGGCCACGAAGGAATCGGGCCTGCTGACGATCCTGTCGTCGAACACCAGCTATGACCCCGACCGTCTGGCCTATGACCAGCAGAAGCTGCGCCTTTTCTACCTGCAGAACGGCTATGCCGATTTCCGCGTGATTTCGGCGGTCGCCGAGCTGACCAGCAACAAGCAGGACTTCATCATCACCTACGTGGTCGAGGAAGGCGAGCGCTACAAGTTCGGCGACGTCGACGTGAAGAGCGAACTGCGCGACTTCAAGCCGGAGATGCTGCAGAAGCTGCTCCCGATGAAGAAGGACGACTGGTACGACGCCAAGCTGGTCGAGGATACCGTCGAAAGCCTGAGCGAGACCGCCGGCCTGTTCGGCTATGCCTTTGCCGACATCAATCCGGAATTCCGCCGCGATCCCGAAACGCGGACGATGGGGATCACCTTCAACGTCGGCGAAAGCCCGCGTACCTATGTCGAGCGCATCGACGTCAACGGCAACACGCTGACCCACGACAAGGTTGTGCGCCGCGAGTTCCGCCTGAACGAAGGCGACGCGTTCAACAGCTTCGGCGTCAAGCGCACCGAGAACCGCATCAACAGCCTTGGCTATTTCCAGGAAAACCTGGAAATCGAGCGCAAGGAAGGCTCGACCCCCGATCGCATCATCCTCGAGACCAACGTCGAGGAAAAGCCGACCGGCGAATTGTCGCTTTCGGCGGGTTTCTCGTCGATCGAGAATTTCCTGCTCCAGGCTTCGGTGCGCCAGCGCAACTTCCGCGGTCTTGGCCAGCAGCTTCAGGCATCGGTCAACTATTCGAGCTATTCGAAGTCGGTCGAACTCGGTTTCACCGAGCCCTATCTGTTCGACCGCAACATCTCGATCGGCGGCAGCGTCTATCGCCGCGACCTCAATTCGTTCAACTTCATCAACAACGATCGTCGCACGACCTTCCAGCAGACGACGACGGGCTTCCAGCTCAACCTCGGCGTTCCGCTGACCGAGTTCATGTCGCTGTTCGGCCGCTACAGCCTCAACTATGACGATGTGTCGCTCGACAAGTCGCTCTATTATTTCGGCGATGCGTGCGATCCGCTGATCGCCGGCCGCTATCTGTGCGACGCGATCGGCAAGCGGACGACGTCGCTGGTCGGCTATACCTTCGCCTACGACGATCGCGACAACCGCCTGCGTCCGACGCGCGGTCAGTCCTTCTCGTTCAGCCAGGATTTCGCCGGGCTCGGCGGCAGCGTCAAATATGTCCGGACGCGCGCGAACGCCTCGAAGCACTTCAACCTGGGTAGCCGCTTCATCCTGAACATCTCGGGCGAAGGCGGCTATATCTATCCGTTCGGCAGCCGCCCGACCCCGACCAGCGACAAGGTCCGCCTGACCGACCGCTTCTTCCTCGGCGAACCGCAGATGCGCGGCTTCGACATCCGCGGCATCGGTCCGCGCGTCATCCGCTATTCGGACGTCGACCTGACCGATCCGGCGAACCCGATCCTGAACACCGATCTCAGCAATCGCAACGGCCGCGTCGACGATGCGCTCGGCGGCCGCGCCTATTATCAGGGCCGCGTCGAGGTCGATATTCCGCTCGGCACCGGTGCGAAGGAACTGGGGCTGCGTCCGTCGGTCTTCCTCGACGTGGGTTCGGTGTTCGGCGTTCGCCGCCCGACGCTCACCACGCTTTCGGACTTCCGCGATCCGTCGGACAATCTGACCAAATATCTCTGCCGCAACGCGACGACGGGTACCAGCCAGTTCGCGACGCTGACCCCGAACACCACCGCCCAGTACACGACCTGCCCCGAAGGCTTCACCCCGCTCGCGCCGTTCGAGGAACGCTATTACGGCGACAGCTGGAAACCGCGCGTTTCGATCGGTGCCGGCGTGAACTGGAATTCGCCCTTTGGTCCCTTCCGGATCGACTTCGCTTACGCCCTTCGCAAAGAAGAGGGCGATGATACCAAACGCTTCTCATTCAACGTAGGAACCCAATTCTGATGAAGAAAATTCTCACCGCATCGGCGCTCGCCATTGCCGCGCTGTCGGTTTCGCCCATGATCGCCGCGCCGGCCGCCGCCCAGTCGGCGAAGGGTGTCGCCGTCGCCGACCTCGAAGACGCGCTGGCCCAGTCGAACGCCTACAAGACCGCGCTGACCCAGATCGGCCAGACCTACAAGGCGCAGATCGACCAGGTCGAAACCCGCAGCCAGACGCTCGAAGCCGAACTGAACGTGCTGCGCGCGAAGGCGAACGAGGAAGCGAAGAAGACCCCGAAGAACCAGACGGCGATCGACGCTGCGGTCAAGGCGTTCCAGGACAAGCAGGGCGCCGCGCAGCGCGAACTGCAGGGCCTGTCGCAGCCTTATGAACTGGCGCGCACCTATGTCATCGACCAGATCAGCGTTCGTCTCGACGAAGCCGTGAAGGCTGCGATGACCAAGCGCAAGGTCGACCTGCTGCTGAGCTATAACCCGCAGATCGTCCTCGCCGCCGAAAAGCAGGTCGATATCACCGACGCGGTTGCCGCCGAGCTCAACACGCTGATCCCGAACGCGCAGATCGTTCCGCCGGCCGGCTATCAGCCGGGCCAGCTGATGCAGCAGAAGAACCAGGCAGCTGCGGCTGCGTCGCGTGCCGCCCAGCCGGCTGCTCCGGCCGCTGCTGCCCCCGCCGGCAGCGCGCCGACGACCCGCTAGCCGATGGCGGACGGGGAAAACGCTAGCGAAGCTCTGGGTCCGATGGATATCCGCCGGATCCTGAGCCTGCTGCCGCATCGTTATCCGATGCTGCTGGTCGACCGGGTGGAATCGATGGTGAAGGACACCTCGATCCACGCGGTCAAGGCGGTGACGATGAACGAGCCCTTCTTTCAGGGCCATTTCCCCGGCCGGCCGATCATGCCCGGCGTCCTCATCGTCGAGGCGCTGGCGCAGGCGGGCGGCATACTTGCGGTCGAATCGCTCGGCCTCGGCGGTTCGGGCAAACTCGTCTATTTCATGGGCATCGACGGCGTGAAGTTCCGCAAGCCCGTGGAACCCGGGCATCTGCTCGACCTGCACGTCACCATCCTTCAGGCGAAGCGGAATATCTGCAAGTTCGAAGGCAAGGCGATGCTGGGCGGCCAGCTGGCGACCGAATGCCAGTTTACCGCGATGATCGCCGATCCGCCGAGCGACTAAGCAACGCTTGCAAAATCCGGCTTTCGCCGTTAGGGGCAGCCGCTTCGCGGGCCCCGTGACGGGGAAAGCATCGACTCAGCTGCCGGTCGGTAACCGGCGGCACAGGAGCCAAGAGACATGAAAAAAGACACGCACCCCGACTATCACATGATCACGGTCAAGATGACCGATGGCACCGAATATCAGACGCGCTCGACCTGGGGCAAAGAGGGCGACGTGATGACGCTCGAAATCGACCCGACGGCGCACCCGGCATGGACCGGCGGCACCGGCCGTATGCTCGACGCGGGCGGTCAGGTTGCGAAGTTCAACAAGCGCTTCGGTGGCCTCACCCTCAAGCGCTAAGCCCAAATCCCGCGAAGGCGGGAAACGGCGGCTTCAGCCTAAAACCTTTGCAAGCGCGCTTTGCCACCCGGCAAGGCGCGTTTTGCGTTTGTCGACATCGAGCGCCGGCGTGAAACGCGTCGCGGTGCCGCGCATCGCTGCGGCGGCGCTGGCGAGATCGGGATAGAGTCCGGCGCCGGTCGCGGCGAGCATCGCGGCGCCGAGCGCAGTGCTTTCGACAAAATCGGGGCGCTCAACGCTGATATCGAGCATGTCGGCCAGATCCTGCGCCATCCAGTCGTTCGCGGCCATGCCGCCGTCGATGCGGACTTCGGCCCAGTCGACGCCGTCGGCGGCGAACGCGGATTTGAGGTCATAGGCCTGATAGGCCTGCGCCTCGAGCGCTGCACGGGCGACATGCGCCTTCGTGCTGGCAAAGCTCAGGCCCGACAGCGCCGCCAGCGCGTCGGGCCGCCAGTGCGGCGCGCCGAGGCCGGCGAGGGCAGGGACCAGATAGACGCCGCCGGTGTCGGCGACCGAGCGGGCAAGCCCTTCGCTCTCGCTCGCGCTGGCGAGCAGGCCGAGCCCGTCGCGCAACCATTTGATCAGACTGCCCGCAACGAACACCGATCCTTCGAGCGCATAGGATCGCACATCGCCTTCCTGCACAAGGACCGTCGCGAGCAGGCGATTGTTCGACACCGGACGCGCCGTGCCGCTCGCCGAGAGGATGAAGGCGCCGGTGCCGAAGGTCGCCTTGGTCTGCCCGGGCGACAGGCACGCTTGGCCGATCGTCGCCGCCTGCTGGTCGCCCGCCATGCCCGAAATCGGGATCGCGCCGCCGAACAGCGCCGGGTCGGTCGTGCCGACAGTCGCCGTACAGCCTGTGATTTCGGGGAGCAGGCCCATCGGCACGCCGAGCAGATCGCAAAGCTCGCTGTCCCAGCCGCCGTTGCCGTTGATGTCCATCAGCAGTGTGCGCGACGCGTTGCTCGCGTCGGTGACATGGACGCCGCCGGTCAGGCGATAGACCAGATAGGATTCGACCGTCCCGACAGCGAGCCGGTCGCCGGCTTCCCTGAGCTGCGGCCAGTGTTTCAGCGCCCAGCCGATCTTGGTGCCCGAGAAATAGGGGTCGAGCAGCAGGCCGGTCTTCGCCTGTACCATTGCCTCATGACCCGCCTCTTTCAGCGCGGTGCAGTCGGCGGCCGAGCGCCGGTCTTGCCAGACGATCGCGGGAGCAAGCGGTTCGCCGGTTGTGCGGTCCCAAAAGACAACCGTCTCGCGCTGGTTGGTGATCCCGATCGCCGCGACGGCGCCTGCACCGCCGGCCTGTGCGATCATCTCGCGCGTGCAGGCGAGCGTGGCGTCCCAGATTTCGGCGGCATCATGTTCGACGAGGCCGGGACCCGGATAATGTTGCTGGAACTCGCGCTGCGCGCTGCCGAGCGGGGTTCCGTCGGCGGTGAAGAGCATCGTGCGGGTCGAGGTCGTGCCCTCGTCGATGACGATGATTTTCTCGGCCAATGTGCTTCCCCATCCTTGTCTTATTCGTCGCCTCCGCCTTCGCGAGGGGCGACGCGCATTTTGTGCCCGCCTTGATGAAGAAAGAACCGCTCTTCGACAAGCTCGGGACGAACGGAATAGGTAAGCGCGCAATGATCTTGCAATTCCGCGCAATACATGCCATATATTGTGCAGCGCAGCATGGCGGACCGATCCGCCGCAACCACCGGCAGCGTGATTTCCCGCCCATTTTCAGGCGCGGGCGAGCCGGACCAGCGCTTTGTCCCCAGAGGCACCCTTTCACGCGGGTCGTTTCGAACCCGCGGCCGTGCGCCGTCCGTTCGATGCGAACGGATGCGCCTGCGCGTCGCCCTATGTGAGTATTTTATGACGACTTTCAACGACTTTGGCCTGCACGCCGACATCAATCGCGCGCTTGCCGCCAAGGATTATACGGTCCCGACCCCGATCCAGATGCAGGCGATCCCGCCGCTGATGAAGGGCCGCGACCTGTGCGGTATCGCGCAGACCGGCACCGGCAAGACCGCCGGTTTCTCGCTGCCGTCGATCCACCACCTTCTGACCTACCCGCATCAGGCGACCCCGCGCGGTTGCCGGATGCTCGTGCTCGCGCCGACGCGCGAACTGGCCGCGCAGATCGCTCAGAGCTGCCGCGATTATGGTCGCTTTACCAAGCTGTCGGTGACGACGGTCTTCGGCGGCGTGCCGATCAACAAACAGATCCGCGACCTTTCGCGCGGGGTCGATATCCTTGTCGCAACCCCGGGCCGTCTGCTCGACCTGGTCGACCAGCGCGCACTGCGCCTCGACGACGTCGAAATCTTCGTTCTCGACGAAGCCGACCAGATGATGGACATGGGCTTCATCCACTCGCTGCGCCGCATCGCCAAGCTGCTGCCGTCGCGCCGCCAGAACCTGTTCTTCTCGGCGACGATGCCGAAGGAAATCGCGCACCTCGCCGAGCAGTTCCTCGAAGATCCCGTCACCGTGTCGGTCGCCCCGCAGGCGACGACCGCCGAAAAGATCCGCCAGTTCGCGACCTTTGTCGAACAGAAGGAAAAGCAGGCACTGCTGACCGCGGTCGTGAACCGCGAGAATATCGACCGTGCGCTGATCTTCACCCGCACCAAGCATGGCGCCGACCGCGTCGTGCGCCATCTGGCCGGTGCGAAGATCAAGGCTATGGCGATCCATGGCAACAAGAGCCAGTCGCAGCGCACCCACGCGCTGCAGGCGTTCCGCTCGGGCGAGATCAAGCTGCTCGTCGCGACCGACATCGCCGCGCGCGGCATCGACGTGTCGGGCGTCAGCCATGTCATCAATTTCGAGATTCCGAACGTTCCCGAACAATATGTCCATCGCATCGGCCGCACCGCGCGCGCCGGCGCCGAGGGCGTTGCGATCAGCTTCATCGCTCCCGACGAGCGCCCCAATATGCGCGACATCGAGCGCGTGACGCGCACCAAGTCGGAGCCGATGCCGTTGCCCGATAACTTCAACGAACTGGTGCGCAACCTCCCGAAGCCGGTGCAGCCGCCGCGCGACACCGGCAGCCAGGGCCGCAACCCGCAGCGCCAGCGCGATGAAGCGCTCGCCGGTCGCGGCGAGAACAACCGTGGCGGCCAGCAGCCGCGCGGTGATCGCGGCCCGCGCCGCGACAATGCCGGCGCCGCTGACGGCCAGCCGCAGCGCAAGCGTCGTTTCCGCCCGCATCGCGGCAAGGTCGGCGCGCACAAGGGCGCGGTGAAGCGCGTGGGTTAAAATCCAGCGCTTCCCTCTTTTCCGTTTGTGCTGAACTTGTCGAAGCACCGTCCTTTCCTTAGCATCGGCTAAAAGAGAGAACGGCCCTTCGACAGGCTCAGGGCAGACGGGGGAAGAGATGGCCGAAGAAATCGCGGCAGCGGCACCCATCGACAGCGGGCAGAGCGAACGCAAGGTCATCCTTGCATCATCGCTCGGCACGATTTTCGAATGGTATGATTTCTATCTCTACGGCCTGCTCGCGACGATCATCTCGGCGCAATTCTTTTCGGGCGTCAACGAAACCACCGGCTTCATATTCGCGCTTGCGGCCTTTGCTGCAGGGTTTGCGGTAAGGCCGTTCGGCGCGCTCGTCTTCGGGCGCATCGGCGATCTCGTCGGGCGCAAGAACACCTTTCTCGTCACCATGGGCCTGATGGGCCTGTCGACCTTCCTTGTCGGCGTGCTGCCAAGCTATGCCTCGATCGGGACGGCGGCGCCCGTGATGCTCGTTGCGCTCCGCCTGCTGCAGGGCCTCGCGCTTGGCGGCGAATATGGCGGCGCCGCGACCTATGTCGCCGAGCACGCGCCCGAGGGAAAGCGCGGCCTTTTCACCAGCTTCATCCAGACCACCGCGACGCTCGGCCTGTTCGCGGCCTTGCTCGTCGTCATCTCGACGCGTTCGGCGCTCGGTGAGGAGGCGTTCGCCGCCTGGGGCTGGCGCCTGCCGTTCCTGATCTCGATTGTCCTGCTCGGCGTTTCGCTCTGGATCCGCATGCAGCTTGAAGAGAGTCCGGTCTTCAAACAGATGAAGGAGGAGGGCACGACCTCGAAAGCCCCGCTCACCGAAGCCTTCGGCCGCTGGGCCAATTTGAAGTGGGTGATCGTCGCGTTGTTCGGTGCGGTCGCGGGGCAGGCGGTCGTCTGGTATTCGGGGCAATTCTATGCGCTCTTCTTCCTCGAAAAGACGCTGAAGGTCGACGGCGCGACCGCGAACATCCTGATCGCCATTGCGCTCGCGCTCGGCACGCCCTTCTTCATCCTCTTCGGCTGGCTGAGCGACCGGATCGGGCGCAAGCCGATCATCCTTGCGGGCTGCGCACTTGCGGCGCTGACCTACTTTCCGGCTTTCCAGCTGCTGACCAGCGCCGCCAACCCGGCGATGGCAAAGGCACAGGAGACGGCGGCGGTAACGGTCACCGCCGATCCCGGATCGTGCGCCTTCCAATTCGACCCGGTCGGCAAGAACAAGTTCGAAAGCACCGGCTGCGACATCGCCAAATCGGCGCTCGCGAAGGCGGGGGTCAGCTACACCAGCGTCACCCGGCCGCGCCGCACGGGCGAAGCCACCGAGATATGGGTGGGCCGCCGTGCGCTGATCGCGCCCGAACCCTGGCAGCTCGCCGAGGAGGATCGCGCCGGTTCAGCCGAGGCGTTCCGTAAGGAACTAGCCGCCGCGACTGCCGCCGCCGGCTATCCGGCGAAGGCCGACCCCGAGGCGATGAACAAGCCGCTCGTCGTCGCCGTCCTCTTCTATCTCGTGCTGCTGGTGACCATGGTCTACGGTCCGATCGCGGCGCTGCTGGTCGAGCTGTTTCCCAGTCGCATCCGCTACACCGCCATGTCGCTACCCTATCATATCGGCAATGGCTGGTTCGGCGGTTTTCTGCCGACGACCGCCTTTGCGATGGTCGCCGCGACGGGCAATATCTATTACGGCCTGTGGTATCCGGTCGTCGTCGCGGTGATCACTGTGATTGTCGGGTTGCTGTTCCTGCCCGAAACATTCCGGCGTCCCATACACCAATAGGATAGATTGACGGGCCGAGCCGGGGGGCTAGGTTCGGGCCGCTCGAAGGGGGCCTGCATGCAGACGATCGACGAAGACGATTTCGAACCGACGCCGCCGCGGCGGCCGATGTTCCGGCGCAAGCGGGTGCTCATTCCGCTCGGCATCATCGTCGCGATCGTCGTCGCGTTCCTGTTACTCCGCACACCCGATACCGACCGCGACGCGATGATCGCGAAATATGGCGGGCCGAACGTGACCTTCGCAGCCGGTCCGGCCGGGCAGCGCGTCCATTACCGCGACCAGGGCAATCGTGCGGGACCGACCATCGTCCTGGTGCACGGCGCAAATGCCAGCCTGCACACGTGGGAACCGCTGGTGAAGCGGCTCGGCGGCACCTATCGCATCGTCACGCTCGACCTGCCGGGTCACGGGTTGACCGGCAGCACGCCCGACACCGACTATAGCGCCGAGGGAATGATCGACGCGATCGACGTCGTCGCCGCGAAGCTCGGCCTCGAACGCTTCACGCTCGGCGGCAATTCGATGGGCGGCTGGGTCGCGTGGCGTTATGCGCTCGCGCGTCCCGAACGCATCGACGCGCTGTTGCTGATCGACGCTGCGGGCATGCCGCTTCGCAAGGGCGAGAAGGCGCCCGAATCGAACGTTGGTTTCCGTATCCTGAAATATCCGTTCGGCCGCTGGCTTGCGACGCAGATCACCCCGCGCATGCTGGTCGAGGAATCGTTGCGCGGTTCGGTCGAAAAGCAGGAGATCGTCGATGACGCGATGATCGATCGCTATTGGGAACTGCTGCGCTTCCCCGGCAATCGCGAGGCGACCGTGCTGCGCGCGCGCATGAACCGCGAGCCCGCGATGGCGGAGCGGGTCGGCGACATCACCGCCCCGACGCTGATCCTGTTCGGCGACCGCGACCGGCTGATCAACCCGACTGCGGCACAGACCTTCCACGAACGCATCGCGGGGTCGGAGGTCGTGCTGGAGAAGGGCATCGGGCACTTGCCGATGGAGGAGGCGCCCGACCAGACCGCCGCGGCGATCGCCGGTTTCCTCAAGCGGCGGCTTGCGCCGCCTGCGGGGAATCCAGAAACGCACTGATCCGCGCCGCGGTATCGGCGGCATGGGTGAAGGGGAAGAGGTGCGATCCCGGCACCACTTCGAGCAGCGCGCCGTCGACCAGATCGGCGATCGCCTGTCCGTGACATGCGGGGACCACGCCGTCGCGCTCGCCCATCAGGATCAGCACGGGGATTTTGAGCTGGGGTAGCATCGCGGCGCTCGTCCAGCCCGCCATCGCCATCGTCTGATAGGCGAGGCCGAGCGGGGTTGCGGTCGGGAGCTTGAGCCCGCTTGCGAGCATGTCGTCGTCGAGCAGCGCGGCCCAGCCAATCCCCGGCGCGGTAACGGTCGGGGTCGTCGCCATCAGCACCAGCCGGCGGACGCGCCCCGGAAACTGGACCGCGACCTGCTGCGCCATCGCGCCACCCCAGCTGAAACCCGCAAGGTCGACCTGCTTCTGACCAAAGCGGTCGGCGATCTCCATCACCACCGCCGCCATCGTTGGCGCACCATAGGGCAGCAGCGCGTCGGGCGATCCGCCGACGCCGGGCATGTCGAGCGTCCAGACCTCGCGGTCGTGGATCTGCGCGAGGAGCGGCGCCGCCGCGCCGATGTCGGCGCCGATGCCGTTGAGGAACAGGAGCGGCACCCCGGGAGCTCCGGCGCGCCAGCGCGCGACGCGCAGCGTCAGGCCATAGACTTGTTCGGTGCCGAGGGTGGGGTTCCCGCTGATCCTGCTCATGCCCCGTGCCTTGGCACAGCTTGGTGACGGGCGGAAGTCCGCTGCGTTAACCGGCCTGCTTCGCCGCCTCGGCCGCAGCCTGCTCGTAGCGCAGGCAATCGAAGATCTTGGCGCCCGCCAGGAAAACCGAACCGCTGCACGCGACGAGCAACAGCTTGCCGCCGATGCCGGGATAATGGTCGAGATAGGCCATGCCGCGCGCCATCGCGCCGACGCCCAGGGCGTAAATGATCAGACACGCCTCGAAGCGGGTCTTGATGACGAACAGGCGTCCGATCTTTTTCAGCATCACCATAATCCAAGCAAGCGCCGTGCCAGTGGCGCAAATCGGGGATTCGGCGCCAAGGGCTTATGGTAAACTGTAAATTAACCCGACAGAAGGGGGAAGCCTCAGAGAAGTTCGGAAAGGTCGAGCGCCTCCAGCAGCGCCGCGCGGGCACGCTGGACGTCACGGACGAGGGCAGGGGATGCGAGGTCGCCGGACGCGATCGCTTCGGGCCAGTGCGCCGCGACGACCTCTGCAATCCGGTCGAGTTTCGCCGGATCGGCCATGAAACGCGGATCGACCGCGGCAGGTTCCGCGACGACGCGCAGGCGCAGGCATGCGGGGCCGCCGCCGTTCGCCATCGACTGGCGCACGTCGACCGGCAGCAGCCGTCGGATCGGGCCGTTGCCCGCGACATGCTCCTCCAGCCAGTTCCACACCGACGGTATCGCTCGCGCCTCGGTCGGCAGCACCAGCCCCATACCGCCGCCGTCGGGCAGGCTGACGAGCTGGGCGTTGAACAGATAGGATTTGATCGCCTCGGGCAGGCTGACCGCGCTTGCGGGCACCTCGACGATCTCGACCTCGGGAAAGGCGGCGCGAATCTGCGCGTGCGCCTCTTCGCGGTTCTCGAACGCGGTCTCGTGGGTGAAGAGCACGCGCTCGTTTGCGACCGCGACGACGTCGTTGTGGAAGGCGCCTCCCTGGATCGCTGTATCCGACTGGCGGATGAAGAGCGTGCGCGCCGGATCGAGCCGGTGCTTGCGGGCGATCGCCTTCGACGCATCGAGATGCTGACGCGCCGGGAAGCGGCCGCCACCGACGCCATAGACGAAGATTTCGACCCCGGCCGAGCCGTGCCCGTCGCAGAGGCGCATATGGTTGGCGGCACCCTCGTCGCCGAAAGGCGCCGGGACGGGGCCGTGCACCGCGAAGGCGGGATCGGCGAAGGCGAGGCGAAGCTGCGCGAGCGTGCCGGGCCACTCGTGACTGCGATGCGGCATCGTGACGAGGTTCGCGACGGTCAGGTGGCATTTGCCGTCTGCACTGTCCGGGGCGGGCGAGACGGTGGCGGCGTTCGCGGCCCACATCGACGATGCCGACCACGCCTGCGCGCGCAGATGCGGCTCGGCCGCGTCGAGCGAGGTTCCGAGCGTTTCGAGCCACGGCGCGTCGGGCCGGTCGAGCGGCATGAAAAAGCCCTGCGGCAACCCGAGCGCGATATTGTGGCGCATCTTGTCGATGCCCTGCAGCGCCGCGGCGCGCGGCTGCGACACGTCGCCGGCATTGCTCGCCGAGGCGATGTTGCCGCGGCTGAGCCCGGCATAATTGTGACTGGGGCCGATGATGCCGTCGAAGTTGATTTCGGTGAGCATATCAGCGCCCGATCCAGCTGATCGCGTCGCCGGCGCCGATACCCAATATGCGCGCCGCTTCGGCATCGATCGTGCCGCCCGTGCCGACCTTGCCGAAACAGCAGCGGAAGTCGGCAAGATTGCCCGTCGCGATCAGCGCATCGTCGCCGCTTTCGGCAATTCCTGTCACCTCGATGTGCTTCGCGTCGCGAATGCTGGCAACCTGATCGGTGCGCGCGGTCATCGTCGGGCCACCATCGAAGATGTCGACGTAGTTCTCGAACGCGAAGCCCTCATTCTCCAGCATCCGCATCGCGGCGCGGCCGGTGGGGTGGGGCACGCCGATGACGCTGCGCGCATGGTCGCTCAGCATCGCGATATAGACCGGGTGCTTGGGCATCAGGTCGGCGATGAACTGGTTTCCGTGGACCGCGTTGAACTGGTCGGCTTCCTGGAAATTCATCCCGAAGAATTTGCCCGCGACGCCGTCCCAGAAAGGCGAGCCGCCGGCCTCGTCGATCACCCCGCGCAGCTCGGCGAGGATGCGGTCGCCGAAGCGCGCGCGGTGGCGCGCGATGAACAGATAGCGCGAGCGTGCGAGCAGCAGCCCCAGCCCGCCAGCGCGCGCGGCGGGGTGCAGGAACAGTCCGCCGACTTCGGATGCGCCGTTGAGGTCGTTGCTTAGCATCAGCACCTGTGCGTGGAAGGTGCGCCCCAATTGCTCGCTATGCTTGCTGTCGGTGCCGATGCGGTACGAGTAGAAGGGCCAGCGCTGGCCGACCTGCCCGAAGATCTGGCAGGTGCCGCGCACCTCGCCGCTGTCGAGGTCCTCGAGCACCATCAGATAGAGCTCGTCGGCGGGATATTCCTTCTCCGAGTTGAACCCCGCCTCGGCGCGCTCCAGCTTGGCGCGCAGCGCCTTCTTGTCGGGGGGCAGGTTGGTGAAGCCGCCGCCCGTCAGCTTCGCCATTTCATAGATGCTCTGCAGGTCGCCCGGCTTGGCCGCCCGGATCACATAATTCACACAGTCCCCCGTTCCGCTATTCTCATCATGGTCAGCGCCGACAGCTGCGCGCGTTCGGCGAGGCTGTCGACGATCAGAAATTCGTCCGACGAATGGATGGCGCCGCCGCGCGGGCCCATCGTGTCGACAACCGGCACGCCGCACGCGGCGATATTGTTGCCGTCGCACACGCCGCCTGTCGCTTTCCAGCTGATCGGCGGCAGGCCGAGCGCCGCGCCGCAATCGCGCACCAGCTCGAACAATCGCGTCGCGGCGGGATCGAGCGGCTTGGGCGGCCGGTTGAAATTGCCGTGCAGATGGCAGTGCACGTCATGCTCGCGCGAGACCGCGGCGATCGCGTCGCGCAATGCCGCCTCGGCTGCCGCCATCGCCTCGGGCGTCGAGGGGCGCATGTTGACGCGCAGGATCGCAGAATCGGGCACGACATTGTTCGGCCCGCCGCCGTCGATCTTCGCCGGATTGACCTTGAGGCCGGGCGACTTCAGCGCATTCAGCCGCAGCGCGAGGTCGGCCGCGGCGATCAGCGCGTTGCGCCCGTCCTCGGGATTGCGTCCGGCATGTGCCGACAGGCCGTGGACGATCACCGAGAAATTCCCGCTGCCGGGCCGGGCGCCCGCAAGCCCGCCGTCGGGTAGGGCGGGTTCATAGGTGAGCGCCGCGGTTTTGCCTTTCGCCAGTTCGGCGATCAGGGCTGCGGAGGCGTGGCTGCCCGTTTCCTCGTCGCTGTTGATCATCACGTCATAGCCGACGCGGCTGGCAAGCGGTGAGGCTTCGAGCGCCGTCAGCGCCGCAAGGATCACCGAAATCCCGGCCTTCATGTCGGCGGTGCCGGGGCCGTTGAGCACCCCGGGTTCGAGCCATTGCAGCGTCTGGAACGGATGGTCGGCGGCGAACACCGTGTCCATATGACCGGTCAGCAGCAGTTGCACCGGCGCATCGGGTCGCACGCGGAGGTGCAGGTGGTCGCCGCGCTGCGTGGTCTTGATGTTGCCCGCGGCGTCGACGCTTTCGACCGGCTGCGGCGCGACGAGCCGTACCTCGCCGGGCAGCGCCGCAAAGGCGTCGGCGAGCTGGCCGGCGACGGTCTTCAGCCCCGCGAGATTTCCCGTACCGCTGTTGATCGCCGCCCATCGCTCGACCTGTGCGAGCATCGGCGCATCGGCCGCGCGTTCGAGCGTGGAGGTTTCGGCTGACGAGAGCGAAGTCATGCGGGTGGCTATAGACGTGCACGATGGGGTTTGGCGACCCCCGACGTCCGGCGTCAGAGGGCCTTCGATGCAGGTTTCAGCATCGGCGTATAACCCTCAAGCTGGAGCGCCTTGCGCGGCGAAAGCCCAGCGCTCGCCTGTTCCAGCGCCTGTCCGGCGCGCGCTGCCTTCCCCTGCGCGAACAGCGTGCGTGCAAGCTCGATCCGCGCGCGGCGCTGCACGTCGAGATTGCCGAACGGATCGAAGAAGGAGTCGATCCGGCTGCGGTCCTTCACCCCGTCCCATGTGAAGGGTTTCTCAGCGGCAGGATCGGCGGCGATGGCCGCATATTGCGACGCCGCCTCGGCGAGCGAAATGCGGTTCGTCAGCAGCGCGAGGCGCGTCCGGAACAGCCGCGCTTCGGGCGACGGAGTGCTGCCCGCGAAATCGGCGAGTACGCGTTCGACCCAGTCCCGGTTCATGACCCCGGTGGCGGCCTGCATCCCGAGCAGATTGAAGGACAGGATCGCGCCGCGATGCGCCGCCGTCGTCGATGCGCGGACCGCATCATCGCCGGGCCGCCCAAGGCTTGCTGGCGAGACGAGTTCGATCACCGGATCGTTCTGCAGCACGGCCTCGATATCGGGCTTGTGGAAATAGCCGACGACGACAACGACCGTTTCGCCCGGCCGTTTGTGCGCGATCGCGCGTATGCGCTGCGCCTGCATATAGGTGCGATAGAGATAGAGGCGGCGCGGCAGGTCGCGGTCGGCGCGCAGCGCGGGCTCGCCCGCCCATTTGCGCAAGGGGGCGAGAACGGCTGGATCCTCGGCCGCGAAGAAATCCCAGTCGAGGATCTTGCGGTCCGGAAAGGTCAGAAAGCCCTGAAACCCGCTCGCCTTCCGGATTTCGAGCGGCGCGTCGAGATCGAGCCCGAAGCCGAGGAGCTGGTCGTCGGCCGGCGGCATCCAGTCGATCGGGCAGATTTCAGTGGGTCGCTTCGCGACCCAGGGCAGGATGATACCCTGCACCTCATAGGTGAATTCATAATAGTCCTGCCGCGATGCCTGTTCGGGCGGACGCTCGATGCAGAGCGCGTCGGGCTTCACCATGTCGAGCCATGCGGCGAGCATCCCCGGCTGGTCCTTTTCGGCGACGAGCTGCGCGCCGTGATCGACGCCGAGGATCGCGACGCGCGTCTTCGGCTCCTGGGCGACCGCAAGACGGGGGAGGGCGACCGCGAGCAGCAGCGCGGCAAGGGCAAATATCGATCGCGGCATGGGGTTCGGCACCGTGCGAAATGGGGGACAGGTCCGTTCCATAACCGGCACCCGGGGGCTTTGCGACCCTTGTCGTTGCCGATCAGGGCGTGCGTGCGAACCAGATCAGATGATGCGCGCCCTTGCCGTTGCTGCGCGCGCGGACCTGCACTTCCTCGACCGCGAACCCGGCCTCCTTCAGCCGCCGCGTGAAGCGGACGTCGGGATGCGCCGACCATATCGCGAGGATGCCGCCGGGCCGCAGCGCGCGCCGCGCGCGGTCGAGCCCCGCCGCCGAATAGATGCGGTCGTTGCTTTCGCGCGTCAGACCGTCGGGGCCGTTGTCGACGTCGAGCAGAATCGCGTCGAACGCTTGCACGGCGCCGCCGATCACGCCCGACACATCGGTGATGCGCAGCTCGACGCGTGGGTCGTCGAGCGCGCCGGCGGTCAGCTCGGCCATCGGTCCGCGTGCCCAGTCGACGATCTCGGGCACCAGCTCGGCAACGGTGACGTGCGCGTCGGGGCCGAGGCGCGCGAGTGCGGCGCGCAGCGTGAAGCCCATGCCATAGCCGCCGATCAGCAGGTGCGGTGCGGCGCCGCGCCGCAGCCGGTCGCAGCTCATCTCCGCGAGCGCGACCTCCGAGCCGCTCAGCCGGCTGCTCATCAGCTCGTTGCCGCCGAGCGCGATCGTGAAATCGGCGCCGCGCCGGAACAGGCGCAGCTCTTCGCCGCCGGGGACCGGTGCGGTGGCCAGAAGTTCGCGGGGTGTCATGGCGCGGACTATAGCGAGCGAAAGCGCGCTTGGCACCCGCTCAGATCAGTCCGTCGACCCGCCAGATCGCGAGCAGTCCTCCGCCGACGATGACGTCGATCACCACGCACCACGGCACATACCATTGCGGGATCGCGACCAGCCCCAGCTTCGACCGGTTGTGGTGCGCAAAGTCCCACAGTGCGTGTCCGAAATAGGCGAGCGGCAGCGCGACCGGCCAGAGCAGCAGGCCGATCAGGCCGGCAACGACGAAACCGCCGGCGACGTTGAATTCGACGAACTGGTCGCGCGGCGATCCGTTGACGACCGCGAAACCGAAATAGACGCCGGCGATCAGCCCGATCAGGACTGCGGCAAAGCCGAGCGAGGCCGCCGCGGGCAGAAAGAAATGCGGCGCAAGCGATCCGATCCCCACCGCAATCCCCGTCAGGACCGGCTTCCTCGCAAAAACCGACGGCGAATGATGTTGCGTCTGGTCGACCATGGCATGTTCCCCTCCGGACAAGCTGGCGCGTACAGTCTGCCACGACTTGCCCCGAAAGCGAAGAGTTCGCCCCATTGCCAACCCCGTGCATTCGCGCCATAGGGCGGCGGCCCTTTCCTCCCCGGGTCCACTGGCGCGCTCGCGCCGACCAAAGGGTGCAAGAATGACTGATTTCCTCGACCGCCACGGCCTGTCTGTCGATTCGCGTCTGGCCGCCTTCATCGAAGACAAGGCGCTGCCCGGAACCGGCATCGACGCGCAGAAATTCTGGGCCGATTTCGCCGCGCTGCTCGGCACGTTCGCGCCCGAGAATGCGGCGCTGCTTGCAAAGCGCGAGGATCTGCAGGCAAAGATCGACGCTTGGCATCAGGCGCGGGAAGGGCAGTCGCATGACGCCGACGCCTATCAGGCGTTTCTGCGCGAAATCGGCTATCTCGTCCCCGAACCCGCACCCTTCAGGGTCGGCACCGCCGACGTCGACCCCGAGATCGCGACGATGGCCGGGCCGCAACTTGTGGTGCCCGCGCTCAATGCGCGCTTTGCCCTGAATGCCGCCAATGCCCGGTGGGGCAGCCTCTACGATGCCTTCTACGGCACGGACGCGCTCGACGCGCCGCCCGCGAAGCCCGGCGGCTATGACGCCGAGCGCGGCGCCGCGGTGATCGTGCGCGCGAAGGCGTTTCTCGATGACGTCGTGCCGCTTGCGTCGGGAAGCTGGGCCGACTGGCAGGGCGGACAGCTGACGCTCGCCGATCCGTCGCAATGGGCGGGCAGCAAGCCCGGCGGCATTTTGCTCAAGCATAACGGCCTGCACATCGAACTGGTGATCGACCCCGGCAGCGCGATCGGCAGGACCGACCCCGCGGGCATCGCCGACGTTCTGCTCGAAGCCGCGCTGACGACGATCATCGACCTCGAGGATTCGGTTGCTGCCGTCGACGGCGAGGACAAGACGCTCGGCTACACCAATTGGCTGGGCCTGATGCGCGGCGACCTGACCGAAAGCTTCGCCAAGGGCGGCGCGACGGTCACGCGCGCGATGGAGCCCGACCGCGAATGGACCGCACCCGACGGCACGGCGTTCACGCTGCCCGGCCGCAGTGTGATGTTCGTCCGCAATGTCGGCCATCTGATGACGGCGCCGATGATCACGCTCCCGAACGGCGCCGAAGCGCCCGAGGGCCTCTGCGACGCGGTGATCACCAGCCTCTGCTCGCTCCACGATCTGCAGAATCTCGGCAGCCGCAAGAACAGCCGCGCGGGCAGCATCTATATCGTGAAGCCCAAGCAGCACGGCCCGGAGGAATGCGGCTTCACCGACCGGCTGTTCAATGCCGTCGAAGACATGCTCGGCCTCGCGCGCCACACGATCAAGGTCGGGGTGATGGACGAGGAACGGCGCACCAGCGCAAACCTCGCCGCGTGCATCGAGGCGGTGCGCGACCGCATCGTCTTCATCAACACCGGCTTCCTCGATCGCACCGGCGACGAAATCCACACCTCGATGCGTGCAGGCCCGATGATCCCGAAGGGCGAGATGAAGGCTAGCGACTGGATCGCGAGCTACGAGGACCGCAACGTCCGCATCGGCCTCGCCTGCGGGCTCAGCGGCCGGGCGCAGATCGGCAAGGGCATGTGGGCGATGCCCGACCTGATGAAGGCGATGCTCGAAGCGAAGGTGGGCCATCCGAAGTCGGGCGCGAACACCGCGTGGGTGCCGTCGCCGACCGCCGCGACCTTGCATGCGCTCCACTATCACCAGGTCGATGTCTTCGCGCGGCAGAAGGAGATTGCAGGCGAGTCGGTGCCGTCGCTGGATCGCCTGCTGAACATCCCGGTCGCGACGGGGCGCAACTGGAGCGAGGCCGAGATTACGCGCGAACTCGACAATAATTGTCAGGGCATCCTCGGCTATGTCGTGCGCTGGATCGATCAGGGGGTCGGCTGCTCGAAGGTGCCCGACATCGACGACGTCGGTCTGATGGAAGACCGCGCGACGCTGCGCATCTCGTCGCAGGCGCTCGCCAACTGGCTGCTCCACGGCGTGTGCAGCGAGGCGCAGGTCGATGCCGCGCTGGCGCGCATGGCGGCGAAGGTCGATGCCCAGAATGCCGCCGATCCGCTCTATGAAAAGCTGACGCCCGACGGCATCGCGTACCGCGCGGCGCGCGCGCTGATCTTCGAGGGCGCGACCCAGCCGTCGGGCTATACCGAACCGCTGCTGCACAAATATCGTCAGGAGAAAAAGGCGGCGGGCTGAACTGGCGCCCGGCGGAATTGCGGCTTATGATATCCCCCGGGTCGAACAGGGGGATTCATCATGTTTCACAAAGCCATAGTCTCGATTGCCGCGCTCGCGCTCCTGTCCGTGCCTGCCGGCGCGCAGGAAAGCACGCCGTCGTCGGGCGTCTTCAAGACCGGACAGCAGATATACGATCTTTGCGTGTCGAAGGATGCCGCCGATCTGGACATGTGCGACTATTTCCTGATGGGCGCGCACGACATGATCAAGCTCTATGGCGACACGGGGATCGACGAGAACAAGATATGCCTTCCCGTCGGGATCAAGGCGATCGAACTTCGTACCTCCATTCTCGCCTATTGGCGCGGCAAGATGGGCGGCCTCAAATATTCGGCGGTCAGTTCGATCCGCAACGCGCTCTTCGACAAATATCCCTGCTGACTGGCGCGTCCGGTGTTCGCGCGCCTTGCCGTCCCGCTGATGCTGTTTGCCGGCGGCGGGATACTGACGGCTGTCGGCGCGCAGGCGCAGGTGAGCACGTCGCTCGAACTCGGGGGGAGCCGGCTTGCGGTTTCGCCGCAGGAAATGAAGGCGCTGTCGGCACTGGGCGGGCTGGTGCGGGGCGGGCAGAGGGCGGCGCAGGACAAGGCGCTGGCCGAGGCACGCCGCGTCGCGAACAGCCGCGACGCACGCTATGCGCTGGCGCTCTATGAGCTCGAGATCGGCAACCGGCGCGGCGACGACGCGATGCGCGCGGAGGCGTTGGACGTCCTGATCGCCAGCCAGACGACGCGGCCCGAAAAGCTTCCGGGCCATCTGGCGGCGCGCGGACAGATCGCGTTTCGGGCGGGCGATTTCGACACGGCGGACAGGGTCTGGTCGCGGTTGCTCGAACTGACGCCGTCGGATCCCGATGCGCTTGCCAATCTGGCGCAGGTCCGGCTGGCGCGTAAGGATGCGCCCGGCGCGATGGACCTGCTCACGCGCGCGATCGCGGCGCGCGAGGCGCTCGGGCAGCCCGTATCGGCGATATGGTACCGGCAGCGGTTGAGCATCGCGCAGCAGGGCAATCTCGTGGAACCCGGTGTCGCCGCGGCGCGCGCGCTGGTCGGCGCCTATCCGACGCCGGAAAACTGGCGGGCAGCATTGTCGATCTATCGCCAGCTGGTCGCGCCGGACGCGGCGTTCGAGATCGATATCTCGCGCCTGATGCGACACGTCGGTGTCCTCGTTCAGGGTGCTGAGTATCAACGTATGGCCCAATTGCTGACGCAGGCGGGCGAAGCTTCGGAGGCGAAGTCGGTCCTCGACGAAGGGACAAGCCGGGGACTGCTCGACCCCCGGACATCGCCAACCCGCGAAATCATCGCGGAGGTCGACCGGGCGATCGTCAAGCGACGCAATGGTAGCAGGGCGGCGCCTCCCGACCCGAAGGGCACACAGGTGCGATCGGGCATCGCGCGGCTCGTGGCGGGACAGCGTACCGAGGCGGAGGTGCTTTTTCGCGCCGCGGCGGCGGATCCGGCGAACGGCCGCTACGCCGATCTCGCCTTTTTCTGGTTGGCGTCGCTGGCGCAGGGGCAGCCCGCAACCGTCAGGTGACGACTGGCGGGTGCCTTGTCGCCGTTTCGATACAATATCGGCTTGCCTTCCCGCGCTATAGCCCGCCAATTGCAAGGCGAGGCAGGGGGCAGGCGATGACGGCACCATTCAATTTCGGGCAGCTCAAATTTCTGAAGGCGCTGACCGAGGCGCTGTTTCACGGCGCGCCGATGGCGATCACGCCCGATCAGGTGGTCGCCAACGTCAGCGAGCTGTTCGCGAAGGTCGGCGGGACCAAGCTCGACGAAATCCGTCTGTCGCTGACCGCGACCGAGATCGTGCTCGGGCCGATGTTCGCCGAGGTCGATGTTGACACCCGCGCCGAGCGGATCGAGCGGCGGCTGCAGAACAGCCAGATCGACCTGTTTCAGGACATGGCCCGGCTGCGCGGTATCATCTACGGCTGCTATTACGGCCATTGGCAGCCCGGGCTCGAGCCCGGCGATCAGGACGCCAATGCCGCGAACCCCGTCCATGCGCAGATCGGTTTCACCTTGCCCAAACACCGCACGCGCGGCGCGGGCGAGATGCCGCTGACGCGGATCGACGGGCGCGAGATCGATCCGGCGCATATCCTCAATGCAACGACGCTTGAGGACGAATATGACGTCATCGTCGTCGGATCGGGCGCGGGCGGCGCGGTGGCGGCCTATCACATGGCACACGATCACGGGTACAAGGTGCTGATCGTCGAGGCGGGACCTTTCTACCCTTCGCCCAGGATCAACCATCACGAACTCGATATGGTCGCGAACCTGTTCAAGCATGGCGCGCTCCAGACCTCGACGAACCGAGATTTCGTCGTCTTTCAGGGGCGCTGTGTGGGCGGCTCGTCGACGATCAACAACGGCATCTGCCTGCGCGTCAACGAGGCGGGGCGGACGCATCCCGACGCGGTCGACGTCCTCGCCAAATGGGCCAGCATCGGCGCGCCCGTCGACAAGACCGATTTCCACAAAAGCTACGACGCGATCAAGGCGCGGCTCGGCATCGACAAGATCGAACCGCGCAGCGGCCGGCACAACGGCCCGCACCTGATCAACGGCTGGAACGCCTATGCGCCGACTTCGGGCAATCCGAAGGACGGCCGCGCGATCGCCGACTGGTTCGCAAAGAATTTCGGGCCGCCGAACACGCCCAATGCCTGCGCCTATTGCGGATATTGCAACGCGGGCTGTGCCTATGGCCGGCGGATGGGGATGGCGCAGACCTATCTGCCCGACGCCTGCCGCGAAGGCGCGCGCATCCTGCCGGGGACGAAGGCCGACAGGATCGTCTGGCAGACCGCGATCGACGGCCGGCGCGAGGCCGAGGCGGTGAAGCTGGTCCTGCCCGACGGATCGAAAACGCTCGTCCGCGCGCGCGTCGGCGTCGTCGTCGCGGGTGGGACGATCGCCTCGTCGAAGTTGCTCAGCCGCAGCGATATCGATGGCACCGGCTATCAGGTGTCGCTCAACATCGCCTCGCCGGTGGTCGCGCTGATGCCGCCGGGCGTCGGCGGCGACGCGTGGGACGAGGATCAGATGGCGAGCTATGTCGACTGTGGCGATTTCCTGCTCGAAAGCCATTTTCAGCCGCCGATGGCGATGGCCTCGCTGATGCCGGGCTGGTTCGGTGACCATTCGCAGCGGATGCGGAATTTCGGCCGCGTCCATTCGGCGGGTATCCTCTTTCCCGCCGACCGGCGCGGGCGGGTGAAGGACGGCAAGCTCGAGTTCAAAATCGATGCGCAGGAGGATCTGCCGTTGCTTCGCCGCGCGATGGCGACGTTGACCAAGGTGCATTTCGCTGCCGGCGCGCTCGAATGCTATCCCGCGCTGACCAAAGGGCAGACGATCACGCCCGGAATGGATATCGACGCCTTCTTCGAGGATGCGATCGAAGAGGCCGACGATGTGACGCTGTCGAGCAGCCATCCGCACGGCGGCAATGCGATCAACGAAGACCCGCAATATGGCGTCGTCGATCCCGACTGCCGCGTCCACGGGACGACCAATGTGCTGGTGACCGATGCCAGCGTCTTCCCGACCTGCATCCGCGTCAATGCGCAATGGACCACGATGGCGATGGCGCATTATGCGACCGCGCGGAGCGATCCCTTTCGCTGAGCGTCAATCGCGCCTACATGGCGCCGCGATGTTCCAGGTTGCCGCCCTCTATCGTTTCGCGCCGTTCGACGATCCCGCCGCGCAGCGCCAGCCGCTGCTCGACCTTTGCGCCGCGCACGGTGTGAAGGGCACGCTGCTGCTCGCACGTGAAGGCGTCAACGGCACGATCGCGGGCACCGAAGACGGCATCGCCGCGGTCATCGCGCATATCCGCGCGCTCCCCGGTTGTGCGGAACTCGACGTCAAATATTCGGCTGCCGCCGCGATGCCCTTCCAGCGCCTCAAGGTACGGCTCAAGAAGGAAATCGTGACGATGAAGGTGCCGGGGCTCGACCCTGCTCGCGACGCGGCGCCCTATATCGACCCCGCCGACTGGAATGCGCTCGTCGACGATCCGGACACCGTCGTCATCGACACGCGCAACGATTTCGAGGTCGGCTATGGCAGCTTCGACGGCGCGCTCAACCCGCATACCAAAAGCTTCGGCGATTTCCCCGGCTGGTGGCGCGACCATGCCGCCGAGTTTGCGGGCAAGCGCATCGCGATGTTCTGCACCGGCGGCATCCGCTGCGAGAAGTCGACCGCCTTCCTGCGCAGCGAAGGCGTCGAGGATGTTGTCCATTTGAAGGGCGGCATCCTCGCCTATCTGGAACAGGTACCCGAAGCCGACACCCGCTGGCACGGCAGCTGCTTCGTCTTCGACGAGCGCGTCAGTGTCGGCCACGGCCTCGTCGAGGTCGGCGAGAAGGACTGATCAGCCGACGGTCAGCGTATAGGTGACGCGATAGTCGCTCGCGTCGCCGCTCAGCGTTTTCGTGAAGGTCCCCGGCTCGCTGCCGATGTCGACCGTCCCGATATTGTCGCTTCCCCCGATGTCGTCGAATTCGCGAAGCTGGAAACTCACCGGCTGCTCGAACGCGAAATTGCGGTCGACGACCCAGCTTTCGCCGCGCTTGATCGAGAAGATTTCGCGCGACCCTTCGGGGAAGCGCTCGCCGGTGTTGAAGCGCAGGAACAGCTGGTCGGGCAGCCCGAGCCCCAGCCGCCCGGTCAGCTTCACGCACTCAACGCGGATGTTCGACAGCGTATATTTCTTCGCCAGGGGAATGATGGCGGCCACCGCAGCGGGCGTGGGCGCCGCCTTCGGATTCTTCGTCAACCGCGCGGCGTTCTCGTTTGCCTGCGTCGCATATTTCCCCTTCGGAAATTCGGCGAGATAGGCGTTATACGCGCTGGCGCTGTTTTCGGCGACTGCGCCCTTCCACATCAGGTCTTCCAGCGCGGCGCGATTGCCCGTCGGCGCCTGTCCCAGACGCGGAACGAGATAGACCGGGGTGCCGGTGATGCTCGCGCTGACGAAGGGGCGTTGCCGGCCGTCCGTTGCCGCAAGCACATCGTCGCGGATCGCGCCGCCGAGCAATTGCACCGGCAGATCGGGCTGCGGCAACCGCTTGGCGAGCGAGGCCGCGAAGGGCGAGTTGGCGCCGGTTCCGTCGGCGGCGAGCTGCCCCGGTGCGGCCGCGAAGATCACGAGTACGTCGTCGGCCTCGACCCCTGCAAGGCCGGTCTGCACCGCGCGCGTTCCCGATTTCCACGAGCGGCCGAACGGATTGTTGCGGCACGAATCGAGGATCACCATCCGGATCTGCGCGCCCGACACCGATTCCATCACGCGGTCGAGGTTGATCGCTTCATAGGGCAGGTCGAGGTCGGACTTCAGCCCTGCATCGGTCGGGATCAGCCAGTTCTTGCCCTGCGCCTCGATCCCGTGCCCCGCATAGTAAACCATCGCGATCTCGGCGCCGTCGGCCTTGGCCCTGAAATCGCGCATCGCCTTCTGGAAGTCGTTGACCGACAGGTTGGCGGCGATGGTGACATCGTCGAACCCCGCGCTCCGCGCCGAGGCGGCGACCAGCTTGATGTCGTTCGCGGGGTTCACGAGCCGGCTGGTGTTCGCATAGTCGCTGTTGCCGATGATGAGCGCGACCTTGCGCGCTTCGGCGGCGCTCGGCGCGATCAGGAAGGCGGCGGAGAGTATGAAAAGCCAGATCCGGATCATCCCGCTATCCCCTCGTCACGAAGCGGCGTGCGCCGCGCCATATTCGATCCAGCCGAACGGCCGCGGCGTCTTGGGCATATAGGCGGCGCCCTGCCGTTCGACCGCAAAGCCCGCCTTTTCATACGCTTCGCCGATCGGACGGGTGAGGTGGCAATTGCCGCCGATGCGCTTCCAAACCGGCTCGATCCGTCGCTGCCATTTCGCGACCCCTGTATCGGGCGCGCCGCCATGTTCGAGGAATAGCGCGGTCCCGCCGGGTTTCAGCACGCGCCGGATTTCGGACAGCACCGCCGCCTGATCGGCGACCGAGCACAGGGTGAAGGTGGTGACGACCGTGTCGAAGCGTTCGCTCTCGAACGGCATCGCCTCGCCGACGCCGCCCTGGATGTCCGCCGCCATCCCGCGGGCCTGCGCCGCAGCGCGGCTCATCGCTAGCAGCTCGGGCGAGGGGTCGAGCCCGGTGAAACTTCTGATCCGCGCGGGATCGTAGAATTCCATGTTTATGCCGCCGCCGCAGCCAAGCTCCAGCACGTCGCCCGATGCATGCGGCACGACCTTGCTGCGCGCCTTCATGATCTGCCCCTGCGAGCAGGCGCATTTGATCAGCCGCGGCACCCCATGACGTTCCCACCAGCTCGCCATTTTTCCGACTCCCCTTGGCGCGGAAGGTGACCCTTGCTAGCGCGGTTGGCAACACCCATCTGTGCCGTCCCGCACAGGATTCGAAAGACGATCATGCCCGCCACGCACCACACCAAAATGCTCATCCTCGGCTCCGGTCCCGCCGGCCTGTCGGCCGCCATCTATGCCGCGCGCGCGGGGATGAAGCCGATCGTTGTGCAGGGGCTCCAGCCCGGCGGCCAGCTGACGATCACCACCGACGTCGAAAATTATCCGGGTTTCGCCGAGGTGGTGCAGGGCCCGTGGCTGATGGAACAGATGACCGCGCAGGCGACGCATGTCGGCACCAGCATGATCTGGGACACGATCGTCGACGTCGACGTCTCGCAGCGCCCGTTCAAGCTGACCGGCGACGGCGGCGACATCTATCTGGCCGAAACGCTCGTGATCGCGACCGGCGCGCAGGCGAAGTGGCTCGGCGTAGAGGGCGAGCAGGAGCTCGGCGGCAAGGGCGTATCGGCCTGCGCGACCTGCGACGGCTTCTTCTATCGCGGCAAGAAGGTCGTGGTCATCGGCGGCGGCAACACCGCGGTCGAGGAAGCGCTGTACCTCACCAACCACAGCGACGATGTCACCCTGATCCACCGCCGCGATCACCTGCGTGCGGAGAAAATCCTGCAGGACCGCCTGCACGCGAACCCCAAGATCAAGGTGCTGTGGAACAAGCGCGTCGAGCGTTTTGTCGCGGGCGACGGTGCCGCCGGTCTCGTCGGAGTCGACCTGATCGACACGGTCACCGGCGCGGCGAGCCACGAGCCGACCGACGGCGGCTTCGTCGCGATCGGGCACAGCCCCTCGACCGAGCTGTTCAAGGGCAAGCTACCGCTCGACGCCGACGGCTATCTGCAGGTGACGCCCGGCACGTCGCTGACCTCGATCCCCGGCGTGTTCGCCGCGGGCGACGTCACCGACAAGGTCTATCGTCAGGCGGTGACCGCCGCCGGCATGGGCTGCATGGCCGCGCTCGACGCCGAACGCTTCCTCGCCGAGGCCGAATATCACGCGATGGTGGATGCCTGAGAGACGAAGCGGCCGCTAACGACCGTTTGCGGACGTTAGCCGATGCAGTATGCCTATGGCATGATCGGAGTAGATTCCATTTTTCTTGAATGGGGATTAGTCCTCGCCATGTTTGCGGTGGCCGTGACAATTTCTGTTAGACAGTCAAAACGTGATGGTGTGCCAGAAATCGCCCCGGCAAGTTCGCGACAAAAAGTCGTCGGTGTTTCGCTTATTGTTGCGATGTGTGGATCATGGGCCATCTATTACGCTGGCTGGCAGTTGTTCGGCGGCTATGAAAAGCAGGTCGCTCTATTCGCTCAATTCATGATGATTCTTTACGCGGCCAGGCTGCTGACGCTCTTGCGCACAGCGTGACGTCCGCTTTTCACCACTAAGCTGCCGTCAGGTCAGCCCTTCCAATATCCGCTCAAACAGCCAATCTGCGTCACCGCCTGCAAAGCTGTGCGACGGGCTGGCCAGTTTCGCGATCCGGACGGTCGATGGATTCGCCTCGAGATAGGCGAGCGACGGTGCGAGCGCGTCCATGAAGGCCTGCGCGGTGCGGTCGCCGGTCGCGAGCAGGATCGTTGCCGGGCAAGGTAGTTCGGCGATCATGCCGTCGAGCTGGTCGGCCAAGCTGTCGGGTGCGGGCGGTTGCGGAGCCTGTTTGAGCGCCGACAGACCGCGAAACAATTTCCCGATGTCGATCTCGCCCTTCAGCAGGCGCAGCAGGCTTTTCGGGTCCTTCAGCCGCGCCAGATAGCGTGCGCGGATCGCCGAGGCCGGGGGCAAGGCGGGTTCGTCCGCCTCCTCGTCTCCGTCCTCATAGGTCCACGGATTGGCGAGGATCAGTGCGTCGAGCGCGAGCGGCTGGTGCAGAAGCAGCGCGCTCGCGGCATCGCAATTGCCGAAGGCGACGATCTGCGTGACTTGCGGCGCGGCATCGCGGAACGCTGAAACTGCCGCCGCAATGTCGGCACCGCTGCTCGTATAGCCGCCATTCGTGCCTTCGCTGTCGCCGATCCCGCGCCGGTCGAAACGGAACACCGGATGCCCCGCCGCTGCAACGCGCTGCGCCAGCATGGCCATTCCGCGGTGGGCGCCGCTCCGCACTTCATTGCCGCCCGAGACGATCAGCAGCCCGGTCGTGCCGGGCGCCTCGTCGAGGGTCGCGGCGAGCGCCGCGCCTTCACAGGCAAAGCTCAGCTGATGCCGCATGTCGTGCTCCATGCAGCAATGTCGGCGGCGATTTCCGACGCCATGGCGGCGTCTTCGCCGGGTTCTGCGCGCAGCCACAGCGGCGTTCCCGCGATGCCGTCGGCGCCAAGGCCGATGCTGCGCAGCGGCTCGACCGGTTGCGCTTCGGCGCTGCCGAGCTGCGCGACCATCGCGGGCGACAGCGCATTGCCTGCGAGCAGCAGCGGCGCGGTCTTCGCTGCCTCCTGCAGACTGTCGAGCGACGATTCGATCCCCGCCTCGCGGTCGGCGGCGACCCGCGCGCGCATCATCGTGCGGAGCAGCGAGGCGCCGCCGACGGGTGCGAGGCGCCACCAGGCAGCAGCCTTGGCGCGATGATCGATCAGCGCGCCGCCGCGGAAGGAGGCGACGACGACCGGGCCATCGAGGCTTGCCGCGACATCGGCCAGCGCATCCTGCCATTGCGCCAGATCGACCGCGTCCGGCGCGACGAGGCTTTCATTCTGTCCCGGCAGGTCGGGCAGCACCGCAGCAAATCCGTCGGCCGCCAGCGCGCGCATCGCCAGCACGAGGGTGCGGCGAAGGCGGTTCGCCTCGTCGAACAGCGGCGGGAGGATCAGGACGGTGGCGCGCGGTGCGCCCGCGGGTTCGATGCGCAGCAGATGCTCGGTCATGGTCGCATCGACGGGACTCAGCCCTTCACCTTGCGCTGCGAGAAGGCGAGCAGGTTGCCGTAGGTTTCGAAGATTTCGCCGTCGATCTCGTCATCGTCGATGATGATGCCCAGGCGATCTTCCATCTCGGTCAGCACCGTCGCGACCGCCATCGAATCGAACTCGGGCAGCTCGCCGAACAGGCCGCTGTCGCCGGTCAGCGCAGCCGCGCGTTCCTCGCCAAGGCCGAGCACGTCGGCGAGCAGGGCGCGAAGGGTGGCGTCGACATTATGGGCTTCGGTCATGAGTCTTTCCTGAGCAACGAGCGGGCAAAGGCCTTCAACGCCGGACCCCATGCCGCGAGCCGCGACGGATTGAAAGCCTCGATGCGCCAGAGCGGTTCGTGGCGGTTCATCCAGTCGCGCTTGTAGGCGTCGTTGCCGGTGCCGAAATCGATGCGCTTTACGCGATCGACTTCGATGACATGGCGGAACAATGCCGCCGAGAGCAAGGTGCCGGGCGAAGCCTTCAGGCTGTCCTCGACATGCGCCAGCTTGTGGATGAAGGCGGTGCCGTCCTCGACGGTCCAGAACTGTGCAGCGACCGGGACGCCGTCGATGCGCGCGATCCCCATGCGAAAGGTGCCGCGAAAACTCTCGGCCTCGGCGAAGGCGCGCAGCAGGGCCGGGTCGCCTTCCTCGGGCTTCCAGCTTGCGGCATATATCTGTTCATAGGCTGCCCAGCTTCCGGGGTCGAAGGCGTTCAGCAGCTGGATGTCGACGATGCCCTTCTTCGCCTTGCGCTGCACCGTGCTGCGCAGCGCGCCGGGCCGGCTCGCCCACCAGCCGTCATGGTCCATACCGGAAAGATCGAGCCAGTGGCGGTCGCCCGCCGGAGCCGCTTTCACCCACCATCCGGCTGAGCGGAGGGCGCCGGCGATGGCCTGCTGCTCCTCGTCGCGGATCGGGTAGAGCGAGAGATGTGTCGCCTGCGACCGCAAATTCAAAAGCAGGTCGTTCAGCGCCGCGCCGTGGTCCGGGCCGGCATAGAGCGGGCGGATCGCAAAGCTGTACCAGTTGGTCAGGCCCGCAAGATGGCCGGGTCTTTCGATCCGGAGCGGCAGCAGCGCGGTTGTCCTGCCCGCCTTGCCGCGTGCGTCGACTCGGCCCTCGCCGGCGAAGCCGTGCGCTGCCAGCAGGTCGAACCATCCGGCGCGGTCGAAGGGCGAGGCGAAGCCTGCGGCCTTCGCCGCATCATCATTAGCGTGATCTTCACCGTTCCCTTGCATGGTCGTGCGCTCTATCACCAAGCTCCTAACAGCCGATGACCACTTTAGAAAATCCGCCGTCGCGTCCGATCGACCATCTCGTCCAGTTTGGCGCCGCAGATGCGGCTGCCTTGCTGATCGGCGACAGGGTGACGACCTTTGCCGGGCTGGATGCCGGCGTCGGGCGACTGGCTTCGTGGCTGCTCGCCGAGGTCGGTGGTCCGGGCGAGCGCGTCGCGAGCTGGAGCGCGAAGACGCGCGCGGCGTGCCTGATGCCGCTGGCGGCGGCGCGCGCGGGGCTGATCCATGTGCCGGTCAACCCGCTGCTCAAAGCGCCGCAGGTTGCGCATATCCTGACCGACAGCGGGGCGAAGCTGCTCGTCACCAACGCCGCGCGCGCAGACGCACTCGGTGGCGGATTGCCCGAAGACTGTGCGCTTCAGGATCTGAAGATCGTCGAGGAAGTGATTGATTCGGGGGGGCAGGGTCTGCCGCCCTCGATCGCCGAGCCCGACGATCTCGCCGCGATCCTCTACACCAGCGGGTCGACGGGGCGTCCGAAAGGCGTGATGCTTAGCCATGCGAACCTGTGGCTCGGCGCGGAGAGCGTGGCATCCTATCTGAAGCTGGCACCCGCGGATCGGGTACTCGCGGTGCTGCCGCTCAGTTTCGACTACGGCCAGAACCAGCTCTTCTCGACCTGGTATGCGGGGGGCGCGGTCGCGCCGCTCGACTATCTGACCCCGCGCGACGTCGTGAAGGCGGTCGCGCGGCACGGCATCACGACGTTCGCGGGCGTTCCGCCGCTATGGGTGCAACTCGTCGAAAGCGAATGGCCCGCAGACACGGCGGCGCTGCTGCGACGCCTGACCAACAGCGGCGGCGCGCTGACGCCCTCGCTGATCGACGCGATGCGCGCGACCTTCCCGCGGGCCGACATCTATCCGATGTACGGGCTGACCGAGGCCTTTCGCTCGACCTATCTCGATCCCGCGCTCGTCGCCGGGCATCCGACCTCGATGGGCCGTGCGATCCCGCACGCCGAAATCCTTGTCTGCCGCCCCGATGGCAGCGTGACCGACGACGATGAACCGGGCGAACTCGTCCACGCCGGTCCGTTGGTCGCCAAGGGTTATTGGCAGGATAGCGAACGCACCGCGCAGCGTTTCAGGCCAGCGCCGGCGGCGTCGCGCTATGGTGGCACAGCCGTCTGGTCGGGCGATACCGTGCGCCGCGATGCCGAAGGCCTCCTGTATTTCGTCGGCCGCGACGATGCGATGATCAAGACCGCGGGCAACCGCGTCAGCCCGACCGAGGTCGAGGATGTCGCGGTCGCCTCGGGGCTGATCTATGAGGCGGTCGCCTTCGGCGTCCCCGATCCGCGGCTCGGCGCGGCGATCATCCTGATCGTGCGGGGAAAGGGTGATGCGGACCCCGACGCGCTCGGCGCGTACCTCAAGCAGAATCTTCCCAATTTCATGCAGCCGCAGGCGATCGAATGGCGCGATGAGCTGCCGCGCAACCCGAACGGCAAGCTCGACCGCGTCGCGATCGCCGCCGGCTGGAAGGTGGCGGCATGAAGCCGCACGGTCCCATTCCGCCCGGCTTTGCCGCCGATGCGGACGGCATGCTGCTGATCGGGGGGCGGCGCGCCGACGAACTGACCGATATGGCCGGAGACACGCCGCTGTTTGTCTATGACGGCGCGATGCTTACCGCGCGCGTCGCCGTATGGCGCGAGGCGATGCCGGCCGAGGTGCAACTTCATTATGCCATGAAAGCAAACCCCTATGCGCCGTTGCTTGCGCATATGGCGGCGCTGGTCGACGGGCTCGACGTTGCGTCGGGCGGCGAGCTTGCGATCGCGCTGGGCAGCGGCATGGCCGCGGCGCACATCAGTTTTGCCGGGCCCGGCAAGCGCGACCGCGAACTCGAGGCGGCGATAGGTGCCGGGGCGACGCTCAACCTCGAATCTGGGGGTGAGGCCGAACGCGCGCTCGCGATCGGCGCGCGGCTTGGCATCGCGCCGCGCCTAGCCGTGCGCGTCAATCCCGACTTCGACCTCAAAGGATCGGGGATGAAGATGGGCGGGGGTGCCAAGCCCTTCGGGGTCGATGCCGCCGAAGTACCCGCGCTCGTCCGCCGCCTGCTCGACGCCGGTGCCGATTGGCAGGGCTTCCATATTTTCGCAGGATCGCAGGCGCTTGATGCCGCGGCCATCGCCGACACGCAGGCGCAGACGGTGGCGCTCGCGGCGCGGCTGGCGAACGAGATCGGCGCCACGCCGCCGCTCGTCAATCTGGGCGGCGGGATGGGTGTGCCCTATTTTCCCGGCGACACGGCGGTCGACGTTGCGGCGGTCGGCGCCGCGCTCGGCGAGACGCTCGCGGCGCGCGATCCGGTCCTCGGTTCCAGCAGCTTCGCGATGGAACTCGGCCGCTGGCTCGTCGCCGAGGCCGGCGTCTATCTGACCCGCGTCGTCGACCGCAAGACCAGCCATGGCGAGACCTTCCTGGTGACCGACGGCGGGCTTCATCACCAGCTCGCCGCGAGCGGCAATTTCGGTACCGTGATCCGCCGCAACTACCCGATCGCGGTCGCGAACCGCTTTCGCGCCGAGCCGGTTGAAACCGTGTCGGTCGTCGGCTGCCTTTGCACGCCGCTCGACCGGCTGGGCGACCAGGTCGCGCTCCCGCGCGGCGATGTCGGTGATCTTGTTGCGATTTTCCAGGCGGGGGCCTATGGAGCCACCGCGAGTCCGTCAGCCTTCCTCGGGCAGGGACCGGCCGGAGAGATGCTCGTCTGAGTCTTGACGATCAGGGTTAAATTCTGTGCCGGTTCGGCACAAGTTGCGACAAGCGTGGCGCGAACTTATCCCAATACTAACGGTATGTTCACCCTTTTCGAGCAATGGCTGACACTGACGCAATGGCTGTCCTGCGGGGTTTCCGGAACCCGGCGGGCGTCCGGCCGCTCGAAAGGTGATTTGATGATGACGTCCTCCCCCTCGCTTCGTGCCGCAAAGGCCGCCCTTGTTTCGGGCATTGCCGCGACCGCGCTGACGGGTTGCGTCGGCAGCGGCGGGGCCCCCGCTCCGCGCCTGCCGAGCGCGACGTTCGTGCAGAATCAGGAAGGGCCGGGCGAGGAATATATCATCGGCCCGCTCGACGAGCTCCAGATCTTCGTGTGGCGCAATCCCGAGCTTGGCGGCAAGGTGCAGGTGCGCCCCGATGGCCGCATCACCACCCCGCTGATCACCGACATGCCCGCGGTCGGCAAGACGCCGACGATGCTGCAGCAGGACATCAAGCTCCAGCTCAGCCAGTATATCACCGATCCGATCGTCAGCGTCATCGTCACCAGCTTCAACAGCACCTTCTCGCAGCAGGTGCGGATCGTCGGCGCGACCGAAAAGCCGGCGTCGATCCCGTTCCGCGCCAACATGACTGTGCTCGACGCGATGATCGCGGTCGGCGGGCTCGGCGAATATGCGGCCGGCAACAAGGCGCGGCTTGTCCGCTTCGACAAGGGCACCGGCAAGCAGCAGGAATTCGGCCTGCGCCTCAACGACCTGATCAAGCGCGGCGACATCAAGGCGAACGTCCGGCTGCAGCCGGGCGATGTGATCATCATTCCCGAAAGCATGTTCTGACGCGGGCTTCCGCCGATGCACCCGACCCCTTGCCAAGGACTGACCTGAAACGATGAACGGCCTTTACGACGAATTCCGGGTGGCACTGCACAGTGTCTGGACGCGCCGTTGGCTTGTGCTCGCGGTCGCTTGGGCGATCTGTATCGCGGGCTGGCTGGCGGTCGCCTCGATCCCGAACCGCTATGACAGCCGCGCGCGCCTGCTCGTCGACGTCAACCAGATCCTGCCCGACGATGCGGGCGGCGGCGGCGGCGGACAGCAGCTCGACCAGATTCGCGAGACGCTGACCAGCGCGCGCAATCTTGAAAAGGTGGCGGCGACGACGGGCCTGATCGGCCCCGACGCCGGCGAGCGCGAGAAGGCCGGCGCGGTCGCGATGCTGCAGAAGAATATCAAGGTCGTCCCGCAGCAGCAGAATATTTTCGAGATCACCGCCTCGGTTGCCGTCGGCAGCCTGTCCGACGCCGACAATGCGAAGCTCGCGTCGGGCGTACTCGACAGCCTGATCACCGTATTTCGCGACGACCAGCTGCGCGGCGGCCGCATGGACGCGCGCGAAGGCCTGAAGTTTCTCGATGCCCAGATTGCCGATCGCGAAAAGGCTTTGCGCGAGATCGAGGCGCGCCGCGCGCAGTTCGAGGCGCAGAATATCGGCCTGATCCCCGGCGGATCGGGTTCGCCGGCGCAGCGCGTCGATGCAGCGCGCGCCGAGCTCAGCCAGATCGATTCGCAGCTCATTTCGGCGCAGGCGCAGCTTTCGGCGGCCAACGGCCAGCTCGCCTCGACCCCCGCGACGATCGCGGGTGGCGGCGGCGGTGTCGGCGGCGGGGTCGCCCGCCAGCAACTCGCCGGCGCGCAGAGCGAACTCGCCTCGATGCACGCACGCGGGCTGACCGATGCACATCCCGACGTCATAGCGCTCAAGAGCCAGATCGCCTCGCTGAAGGCGATCGCCGATCGCGAAGGCAGCGGTGGCGGTGGCGGTGGCGGGGTGCAGAACCCGGCCTATGCGTCGCTCGCCGCGATGCGCGCCGAGCGCCAGGCGACCGTCAGCGCGCTGGGCGCCCGGAAATCGCAGCTCCTCGGCGACATCGCGAAGATCACGTCGCAGCAGATCCAGAACCCCGGCATCGCGGCCGAATATGACCGGATCAACGGCGAATATACCGCGCTGAAGGCGCAGTATGACAAGTTGCTCGGCCAGCGCGAGCAGGTTCGCCTGCGCGGCGAGGTGCAGACCGAAACCGACGCGATCAAGGTCGAACTGCTCGATCCGCCGTCGAAGCCGACCAGCCCCGCGGCGCCGAACCGTCCGCTGTTCCTGACGCTCGTGCTGGTCGCCGGTCTCGGCGGTGGCGTTGCCGCAGCCTTCGGCCTCAGCCAGGTGCGCACCTCCTACGCGACGGCGGGCAAGCTCGAACGCGCGAGCGGTCTGCCGGTGATCGGATCGATCACCGAAGTGGTGACGCCCGAACGGCACGTCGAACGGCGCAAGCGGCTCGTCTGGCTAGCCGGCGGGGGAGCGGCGCTTGTCGGCCTCTATGCGCTGCTGCTGATCGCCGAATTCGTCCAACGCGGCATGGTCGCGTGAACGGGGAAGATGACATGAACGACCAACGCCCCGTAAAGCGCCCGCCGTCGCTGCTCGAACGCGCCGCCGACATGTTCGGTCTCGATCCTGCCAAGGACGCGGCGACGATCGACGTCTCGAAACTGCCGCCCGAACCCGAAAGGAAGCGGCGGAAGGCGAAGGATGTTTCCGCCGCGGAAGCGCCGCGCGCGCCGCAGGCCGAAGTCCTGCCGCCCGAACCGCCGGTGGTCGAGGCCGCGCCCGCGGTCGAAGCCGCCCCCGCGCCGAAGCCGTCGCCGCGCAAGGATATCGCCAAGGCCGCCCCCGCCGTCGTCCCGAGCCGTCAGGGCACGATCGACCGCGCGCGTCTCGCCGCGACCGGGATGATCGTCCCCGGTGCGCCGGTGACCGGCATTTCGGAAGAATATCGCATCGTGAAGCGCGAGATCATCCGCAACTTTGCGGGTACCGCGAACCGCCCGGTCGTGCCGCGCGGTCATCGTGTGCTGATCGCGTCGGCCAATCCGGGCGAGGGCAAGACCTTCTCGGCGGTCAATCTGGCGCTCAGCCTCGCGGTCGAGGCCGATCACGACGTGCTGCTGATCGACGCCGACATCGCGAAGCCGAGCGTGCTCGATACGCTGGGCCTCGAAAACGGCCCCGGCCTGATGGACGCGCTCGCCGATCCGCACCTGCCGCTCGGCGACTGCCTGATCCAGACCGACATTCCGGGGCTGAAGGTCATGCCCGCCGGTACGCAGCATATGCACGATACCGAGCTGCTCGCCTCGGCGCGCACCGAAACGCTGCTCGGCCAGCTCGAAGCGGGCGCGCCCGGCCGTATCCTGATTCTCGATTCGCCGCCGGTGCTCGCGGCATCGCCTGCCGCAGTGCTCGCCGGGCATGTCGGCCAGCTGATCATGGTCGTGCGGGCGGACCAGACGATGGAAAGCTCGCTGCGCGACGCGATCGGCCTGATGGGCGCGTGTCCGCATATCCAGTTGCTCCTCAACGGGGTGAAATTCTCGCCGGGCGGCCGCCGCTTCGGCACCTATTATGGACAAGGAGGCGCGTCATGATGCGCACCAACGTCAGCCTGCGCCGTGGGGCGGCGCTTGCTGCCCTGCTGCTCGCCGGGACCGCGACGAGCGCACATGCGCAATTCTCGGGCGACCCGGGCGCGAGCGACACGTCGGCATCGGGTGCGTCCGCATCGGGCGCCTCGACCGAAAAGAAGGGCAAGCCCGAAAAGCGGCGCACCGAACGCCGCGTCGACGTCAATCCCTATCTCGAAGTCGGGCAGGTCCTGACCGCCGACCTCAAGAATGGCGGCGACGTCCTGACCTATACGTCCGCCGCAGTCGGCGTCGACGTATCGGTGGCGACGCGCCGAGCGGAACTGGCCGCGGGCGTGCGCTACGAACATCAGTTCGGCTGGGGCAAGCAGAACGACCAGGACGTGATCAGCGGCATCGCGCGCGGCCGGCTCGAACTCGGGCAGGGCCTCAACCTCGAGGGCGGGGCCATTGCGACGCGCACGCGCGCCGACGGCGGCGGCAGCGACAGCAGCCTGTTCATCGGCAACCGCAACAATGTCGCGAACACCTATTCGGTCTATGCCGGCCCGACGTTCGCGCGGCGCATCGGCGGGCTGGACGTCGGGGCGGGGTATCGCTTCGGCTACACCAAGGTCGATGTCGACGCGCCGACGCTGCTGCCTTCGGGCTCGGTCGCGCAGAATGTGTTCGACAGCTCGACCAACCATGTCGCATGGGCCAGCGTCGGCCAGCGGCCGGGCGACCTGCCGTTCGGCTGGCAGGTTTCGGGCGGTTACGAGCGCGAGGATGCGAGCCAGCTCGACCAGCGGTACGAGGGCAAGTTCGCGCGCGCCGATATTACCGTTCCGATCGGTCCGACCGTCGCGCTGCTCGGCGGCGTCGGCTATGAGGATATCGAGATCGGCCAGCGCGATCCGGTGCTCGACACGAACGGTGTGCCGGTGCGCGACGCGAGCGGCCGCTTCGTGACCGACAAGTCGACCCCGCGCAAGCTCGCCTTCGATACCGACGGGCTGATCTGGGATGCGGGTGTGATGTGGCAGCCGAGCCGCCGAACCTCGCTGACAGCCAAGGTCGGCCGCCGTTATGGCGACACCATCTATACCGGCAGCTTCGTCTATCGCGCCGACCATGCGACGACTTTCCAGGTCGGCGTCTATGACGGGCTTTCCAGCTTCGGTCGCGGACTGTCGACGGGCCTGTCGGCGCTGCCGACGCAGTTCGACCCGACGCGCAATCCGCTGAGCGGCGAAGTCAACAGCTGCGTCTTCGGCGAACAGGGCGGCGGGTGCCTCAACAACCAGCTGGGGACCGCAACCGCGGCGCAGTTCCGCAACAGCGGTGTCCAGGCGGTGATGAGCTCGCGCGCCTATGGCTGGAACTATGGCGTCGGCCTCGGCTATGATCGCCGCCGCCTGCTCATCCCGCGCAACTCGCCGATCGCGTCGCTCGACGGGATCACCGACGAGAATTATTATCTCTTCCTGACCGCAGGGCGTCCGATCGATCGCGATTCCGATATCACGCTGTCGGGCTATCTCAATTATTTCGACAATGGATCGCCGGGGGGCAGCGATGTCCAGTCGGCGGGTATCACGGCGTCCTATGGACGGCGTTTCTGGCGCGGCCTGACTGGGACAGCCGCTGCCAGCCTGACCGCTTTCGAACAGGATGGCTTCAACAGCCAGCTGATCGGATCGGCCTTGGTGGGACTGCGTTACAACTTCTGATCCGGGGAATACTCGATGTACGATCAATATTATGGTTTCACCGGCCGTCCCTTCCAGCTGACGCCCGATCCGGCTTTCTATTTCGAAAGCGGCACGCACCGCAAAGCCATGTCCTATCTGGGCTATGGTCTGGCGCAGGGTGAGGGCTTCATCGTCATCACCGGCGACGTCGGCGCAGGCAAGACGACGCTGGTCGGCCACCTGATGAACACGATCGACCCCAATCGCCTGACCGCGGTCAAGCTGGTGTCGACGCAGGTCGAGGGCGACGATCTTCTTCGCCTTGTCGCCGAACAGTTCGGGCTCGAATGGGAAGGCCAGAGCAAGGCCGAACTGCTCCGCTCGATGGAGGAATATCTCCGCGAACAGGCGCGCGCCGGCAAGCGCACCCTGCTGATCGTCGACGAGGGCCAGAACCTCGCCATTTCGGCGCTCGAAGAGCTGCGCATGCTGTCGAACTTCACGCTCGGCGGCCATTCGCTGCTGCAGATCTTCCTGCTGGGTCAGCCCGAATTCCGCCAGACGCTCTTCCACTCGCCGACGCTCGAACAGTTGCGCCAGCGCGTGATCGCGACGCACCATCTCGATCCGATGGAGCCCGAAGAGGTCGAGCCGTATATCCTCCACCGCCTGAAGAAGGTGGGGTGGACCGGCAACCCGAGCTTCGCGCCCGAGGCCTATGAGCTGATCTTCGATTACAGCGACGGCGTACCGCGCAAACTGAACGTGCTGGTCAGTCGTCTGCTGCTGTTCGGTGCCGTCGAGGAATTGCATCGCATTTCGGCACAGCATGTCCGCAACGTCATCGCCGAGGTCGAGGCCGATCGCGGCATCGACGAGGCGAGCCTTGCGCCGCTGCCGGTTGAGGAAGTCGTCGCACATGCCGCGGCTGCCGTCGAGGCGCCGGTCGAATGGCCCGCGCCGGTGAAAGATGCGCGCGCGCCCTTCGCGGCGCCGGTCGCCGCGCCGGCTGCCGAATCGGGCGAGGTGTTCGAACTCGCGGCCGAGGCCGCCGTTGCTGCGCCCGCCGTCGCCGCGGTGCCCGCGATCGACGAACAACAGGTCGCCGAGCTCCAGCGCCAGATCGCCAGCCTCGAGGAACGGCTCGTCGAACAGGATGCAGCGCTTCGCCGCGTGCTCGATCTGCTGATCGAATGGGTCGAGCGCGATCCCGACAACGCCCCCAATCCGGCGAAGTCGCAAGTCTGGGCCGCGTGACGCATCAAATATCATCGGCTAAGCTGCTGATGAAGGTGAGGGAAAATGCAGAACGGCCTGTCGGTCGATGTCGAGGACTGGTTCCAGGTCGGCGCCTTTGAGCGCACGATCGGTCGCGCCGACTGGGACGGGCTCGAATGCCGCGTCGAGGCCAATTGCGATGCGGTGCTGCAGATCTTCGCCGAGGCGGGGGTTCGCGGGACTTTCTTCACCCTGGGCTGGGTTGCCGAGCGCTATCCCGCGCTGATCCGCCGGATCGTCGCGGCGGGGCACGAGCTCGCCAGCCACGGCTATGATCACAAGCGCGTGTTCAACATGACCGCCGACGAATTTGCCGCCGACCTGAAGAAGACGCAGGCGATTCTGGAGGACACCGGCGGTACGCCGATCCGCGGCTATCGCGCGCCAAGTTTCTCGGTCGATACGCGCACGCCCTGGGCGCACGCGATCCTTGCCGAGCAGGGCTATGCCTATTCGTCGAGCGTCGCGCCGGTGGTGCACGACCATTATGGCTGGTCCGAAAGCCCGCGCCACGTCTGGCGGCCGCTGCCCGACAGCGATCTTGTCGAATGGCCGGTGACGACCGCGCGGATTGCCGGGCGCACGCTGCCCGCCGGCGGCGGCGGCTTCATGCGGATGCTGCCCTATGGCTTCACGCGCTGGGCGATCGAACGGATGAACCGCGAAGGCCATCCGGCAATCCTCTATTTCCATCCGTGGGAAATCGACCCCGGCCAGCCGCGCGTTGCCGACGCGCCGATCAAATCGAAGGTCCGGCACTACACCGGGCTTGCGGCGATGGCAGGCAAGCTGAAGAAACTGCTCGACGATTTCGACTGGACGCGCGCCGACGAACTGTTGCCCGCGCAGCAAGGCCGCGCCCAGTCGTGGCGCGCCGCGGCGTGAACGCGCCGGTGCATCCCGTTACCGACATGACGACTGCTGCGCCGCTCGACGATGCGGCGGGGTGGGACGCTTATGTCGAGAAGCACGCGCAAGCGACGCCCTTTCACAGCCGTGCCTGGTGTCAGGCGATCACGCAGGCGACGGGGCATAAATGCCATCTGCTCGCGGCCCGCGATGCGGGCGGAGCCATCGTCGGTCTGTTGCCGCTACACCATGTCCGCTCGCCGCTCTTCGGGCAGGCGCTCGTCGCGAGCGGTTTCGCGGTCGACGGCGGCCTGCTCGCCGACGGCGAAGCGGCCGCCCGCGCGCTCGCCGACGCCGCGGTCGCTCTCGCCCGGTCGCTCGGTGTGCCTTCGGTCGAACTGCGCGGCGGCCCGCTTCCCGGAGGCGCGGACTGGCACCGCGAGGAGGGCGTCTATGCCGGCTTCGCGCGCGACCTCGCTGTCGACGACGATGCCGAACTGCTCGCGATTCCGCGCAAGCAGCGCGCCGAGGTCCGCAAGGTGCTGGAAAGCGGCCTGACCGTCTCGACCGGCCGTTCCGGATCCGATCGCCGCGATCATTACCGCATCTATGCGACCAGCGTCCGCAACCTCGGGACGCCGGTATTCCCCAAAAGGCTGTTCGACGCCGTACTGGATGCCTTTGGCGAGGATGCCGATATCCTGACCGTTCGCGACGGCGACCGGCCGGTTGCGAGCGTCCTCAGCCTCTATTGGCGCGGCACCGTCATGCCCTATTGGGGCGGCGGTATCGCCGATGCGCGAAGGCTGCGAGCGAACGAGCTCATGTATTTCGCGCTGATGCGCCATGCGCGTGCGAAAGGCTGCACGCGGTTCGATTTCGGCCGCTCGAAGACCGGTACCGGGCCCTTCGCCTACAAGAAGAACTGGGGTTTCGAGCCGCAGCCGCTCGTCTATGCGCGCTGGCTCGCGCCGGGCGAGACGCCGCGCGACATGAACCCGAACAGTGCCAGATATCGGCTGCAGGTCGATCTCTGGAAAAAGCTGCCGCTGTGGGCGGCGAACCGCATCGGGCCGCTGATCGCACGCGGGCTCGGGTGATGGCTGAGATACTTTTTCTGGTCCATCGCGCGCCATGGCCGCCCGACCGGGGCGACCGGATCCGCAGCTGGCATATGTTCGAGGCGCTGGCGAAGCTCGCGCCGGTTCATGTGGCGGCGCTCGCCGACAATGCGGCCGATGCCGCGATCGCGCGCGAGAAAATGGCGCCGCTCTGCAAGACGCTGGCGATCGAGGTGCGCGAGGTTTCGCGGCCGGTCGCACTGGCGGGCGCCGTGTTGCGCGGCGAGCCGGTGTCGAACCGCCTGTTCCGCAACGCCGCGCTCGCCGAGCACGTCGGCGCGCTGCTCGCACTCCGGACGGTTACCCATATCGTCGCCTTCTCGGGCCAGATGGCGCAATATCTGCCGGCCGATTTCGCCGGCCGCGTGCTGATGGATTTCGTCGATGTCGATTCCGCCAAATTCGCAACCTATGCCGAGCAGGACAAGCGCCAGCCGCTGAACTGGGTCCATGCCCGCGAGGCTAGGAAACTCGGCGCGTTCGAGGCGAAGGTAGCGCGCACGGTCGACGCGAGCCTGTTTGTGAGCGAGGCCGAGGCAGCGCTGTTTCGCCGGCAGAGCGGGCTTGGCACCGACATGGTTCATGCCGTCGAGAACGGGATCGATACCGAACGTTTCGACCCGGCGCTGGCACTGGACGAGGCGGGCGAGGGCGAGGGGCCGCTCGCGGTCTTCACGGGTCAGATGGATTATCGCCCGAATATCGATGCCGTGCAGTGGTTCGTGGCCGAAGTCCTGCCGATCGTCCGCAAGGCGCACCCCGCGGCGCGCTTCGCGATCGTCGGCCGTGCCCCGGCGGACGAGGTACGCGCGCTCGCGGCGCTGCCGGGGGTGAGCGTCACGGGCGAAGTGCCCGACGTGCGGCCATGGCTCGCGGCGGCCGATGCGGTCGTCGCGCCCCTGCTGCTCGCGCGCGGAGTGCAGAACAAGCTGCTCGAGGCGATGGCGATGGCGCGCCCGGTGGTCGCGAGCGCGGCCGCCGCGACGGGGATCGACGCGACGGACGGCGAACATCTGCTTGTCGCCGACGATCCGGAAGCCATGGCGGCCGCTGTCGTACGGCTGTTCGACGAGCCCGCCGCCGCCGCGCAAATGGGCCGGGCAGCGCGCGAACGGATGATCGCGCGCTACGGCTGGGATGCCCGCCTTGCGCCGCTCGCCGGACTGCTGGGGCTGGCGGCATGACGGCAGACGCGCTCTCTACGCCGAAATCATGGTCGCGCTGGCAGCGCCACCTGATCGCGCTCGCCGGTCTGTCGGCGGCAATCCTTGCGATCTTCCATCGCGACGCCACCGACACGATCGGCATCTGGTGGCACAGCTCGACCTTTACGCATTGTCTGCTGATGGTGCCGATGATCGGCTGGCTGGTATCGCAGCGTACCGCGCTGCTGAAGCCGCTTACGCCCGTATATTGGTGGCCGGCGCTGATCTGGCTCGCGGGTGCAGGCTTCGTATGGCTCGTCGGCGAGGCGGCGGGCGTCGGCCTGTTCCGTCAGCTCGGGCTGATCCTGATGCTGCAGGGTGCAGTGGCCGCGACGCTCGGCGAAAAGCTGGTGCGCGGGCTGCTCTTCCCGCTCGTCTATGCGCTGCTTCTCGTTCCCTTCGGCGAGGAGCTGGTGCCGCTGCTCCAGACGCTGACCGCCTATATCTCGATGGCGCTCCTCCATCTGTCCGGCCTGCGCGCCGAGCTCGAAGGTGTGTTCATCACGACGCGCGCCGGCTTTTTCGAGGTGGCCGAGGCCTGCTCGGGCGTCAATTTCCTGATGGCTATGCTCGCTTATGCAGTGTTTGCCGCGCACCTCTGTTTCAAAAGCTGGACACGGCGGGTCGTCTTTGTCCTCGCCGCGCTCGCGACAACGATCGTGGCCAACGCGCTGCGCGCCTATGGTACGATGGTCGCGGCCGAAATCTGGGGGATCGAGGCCGCCGGCGGGATCGACCATGTCTTCTATGGCTGGGTCTTCTTCGGGCTTGTCGTGCTGATCGTGATGCTCGTCGCGAAGCGCTGGTTCGACCGGCCGGCGAACGATATCGCCGTCGATGTTTCGGGACTGAACGGCGCGGTGCGCCATTCCGGTCCGGCCGGGGCCGTGCTGTCCGCCGCAATGGCAATCCCGCTGCTGTTCATCGCCTGGGCGACCCTGATCGGCGGCCGTTCGGCGGTGCTGCCCGATACCATGCCGGTCGCGACGCCCGCCGGCTGGATAGCCGCCTCTTCCGGACAGATGGCCTGGAGCCCGCGCTTCGATGGCGCCGACCAACAGATCGTCCGTCATTTCGCCGATGCCAAGGGGCGCCGTGTCACCGTCGCGATCGGCGGCTACCGGCGTCAGGCCGAGGGGCGCGAGGTCGTCGCCTATGGGCAGGGCGCGGTCGATCCCGACAGCAAATGGGCGTGGAGCGCGGCGCTCGACCCCGTCGACGGCGCCAAGACCGACCGGCTGCTTCACCCCGGCCCGGTGCTTCGCGATGCCGCGACCTGGTACGTCGTCGACGGCGCCGCGACGGGCAGTCCGCGCGCCGCGAAGCTGGCGGGTTTGAAGGCGCGGCTGATCGGCGGCGATCCGCGCGCGCTGTCGCTGATCGTGTCGGCCGAAGAGGCAAGCGGCGGCCGCGATGCGATCGCCGATTTCGTTTCTGCGTCGGGTGGAGCGCAGGCAATGGCTGACCGCGCGCTCAAAACCCGCTAAGCCACAAGAATATGTGCGGGATCGCGGGCATTTATCATGTGGAGACGGCAAAGCCGGTCGACCCCGCGCGCGTCCGCGCGATGCTGCACCCGATGGCGCATCGCGGTCCCGACGGTTCGGGTGAATGGACCGCGCCCGGCGTCGGCCTTGGCCATCTCCGCCTCTCGATCATCGACATCGAGGGCAGCCCCCAGCCCATGGCGAGCGACGACGAGGCGGTCACGCTCACCTATAATGGGGAAATCTACAATTTCCGCGAGCTGCGCGCCGAACTCGAAGATCGCGGCCACCGCTTCCGGACGAGCGGCGATACGGAGGTGATCATCGCCGCGTGGCGGCAATGGGGACCGGAGTGCCTGTCGCGGCTGAACGGCATGTTCGCCTTCGCGATCCATGACCATAGGCGCGGTTGCCTGTTCCTCGCGCGCGACCGGCTGGGCGTGAAGCCGCTGCACTTCGTGCGGCTGTCCGACGGCTCGGTCGCCTTTGCGTCGGAGCTCAAGGGGCTTCTTCGCCACCCGCTGCTGCGGCAGGAGGCGAATTTGTCGGCGGTCGAGGATTTCCTGGCGCTCGGCTATGTTCCAGACGACAATTGCATTGTTGCAGGCGTCGAGAAATTACCCGCGGGACACTTCCTGTTGCTCGAACGCGGCAAGCCGGTTCCCGCGCCGACGCGCTGGTGGGCGCCCGATTTTTCGAAGCGTATCCGGGCGAGCGAGGGCGAGGCGGCCGAACATCTCGTCCACCTGATGCGCGCCGCGGTGACCGATCGCATGGTGTCCGACGTGCCGCTCGGCGCCTTCCTTTCGGGCGGCGTCGACAGCAGCGCGGTCGTCGCGCTGATGGCCGAGGCGAGCGCGAAGGCGGTGAAGACCTGCACGATCGGCTTCGATCAGGCGGCGCTCGACGAGACCGCCTATGCGCAGCAGATTGCCGAGCGTTTCGCGACCGATCACCGCACGCGCACCGTCGCGGCGGGCGACTTCGAACTGATCGACAAGATCGCCGACATGTTCGACGAGCCCTTCGCCGACGCGAGCGCCTTGCCGACCTACCGCGTGTGCGAACTCGCGCGCGAAGAGGTCACGGTCGCGCTGTCGGGCGACGGTGCGGACGAGGCTTTCGCGGGCTATCGCCGCCTCGTCTTCCAGCATCAGGAAGAGCGGCTGCGCGGGATGATTCCGTCCTTCCTGCGCAAGGGCCTCTTCGGCCCGCTGTCGCGCGTGTGGCCGCAAATGGACTGGGCACCGCGTCCGCTCCGCGCGCGCGCGACGCTGGCCAGCCTGTCGAAAAGCGGCGCGGAGGGGTATGCCGGGGCGGTCGGCGTCACCGGCCCGTCGCAGCGCGCGCGTCTGTTCAACGATGCGGCGGTCCATGCGCTCGGCGATCATATCGCCGAGGCGCGCTACTGGAAGGCGATGGCGGAAGCGCCCGCGCGCGAGCCGCTCGACCGCGCGCAATATGCCGATCTTCAGATATGGCTCCCCGGCGACATCCTGACCAAGACCGACCGGATGAGCATGGCGGTCAGCCTCGAGGCGCGCGAGCCTTTGCTGGACCATCGCCTGATCGAATTTGCCGCGTCGCTGCCCGCGTCGATGCGGGTGAAAGGCGGGACGGGCAAGGCGATCATGAAACAGGCGATGGAGCGCTATCTTCCCCACGATATTCTCTATCGCCCCAAGATGGGCTTTGTGACGCCGGTTTCGGCGTGGTTTCGCGGGCCGCTCGTCGAACAGGCGAAGGCGCTCGCGACCTCGTCGACGCTGGCGCGTTCGGGCTGGTTCGACATGGCCGAAATCGAACGCGTCGTCGCGCAGCATCAGTCGGGCAGGCGCGATCACGGGCGGCTGATCTGGCAATTCTTCATGCTCGAAAAGTCGCTGGCGAAGCTGTTCGGAATCTAGACTCCGCTCTCCGGTGGCGGGAGGGAAGCAGATGAATTGCCACCTCATTTTAACACCTCGCTGCTAGGTTCGCCGCCGATGACGGTTCACCCTGCCTTTCCGACCGCCGCTGCCGAGGCCGCGCCGCTGACCGTGCGCGTGGTCGACCCTCTCGCCCTGTCGGAAGAACTGGCGACCGCATGGGACCGGCTGGCCGACGATGCGAGCGAACCGAATCCCTTTGCCGAGCGCTGGTGCCTGCAATCGGCGCTTCATCTGCTCGATCCCGAACGGCATGCGCGGCTGGTGATCGTTCGCGACGGAAGCGCGGGACAGGTGATCGGCGTGATGCCGCTCGCGCCTGCCACACGATACGGGCGGCTGCCGCTGCGGCACGTGACGGGGTGGTCGCACCCGAACCAGTTTCACGGCGCGCCACTGGTGCGCGCGGGGATGGAGAATCTCTTCTGGTCGATCCTGCTTGGCTGGTGCGATGCGTCGGGATGGGCGCATACGCTGGTCCATGTGCCGCGGCTCACCGAGGACGGGCCGCTCCATCGTGCGCTGGTCGACGTCGCACGCGTGCGGGGAAGCGAGGCGGAGGTCGTCCATCGCGAGGAGCGCGCCCTGCTCGAACGCAGCCTGTCGCCCGAAGCCTATTGGGACGAGGCGGTGCGCGCAAAGAAGCGCAAGGAATTGCGGCGACAGGCGAACCGGCTTGCCGAACAGGGCGCGGTTTCCTTCCGCCGGTGGCAGGCAGACGATCCGCTCGAACCGTGGGTCGATGCCTTCCTCGATCTCGAGGCGCGGGGATGGAAGGGCAAGGCCGGATCGGCGCTGGCAAGCCACGGAGAGACCGAAGCGTGGTTCCGGGCCATCATCGCCGGGGCGGCCGAAGCGGGCAAACTCGATATGCGGTCGCTCGACCTCGACGGACGGCCGCTTGCGATGCTGATCAACTTCCTCTGCCCGCCCGGCGGCTTCTCGTTCAAGACCGCGTTCGACGAGGATTATGCCCGCTTTTCGCCCGGGGTGCTGCTCCAGCAGCACAATCTCGATCTGCTGGACGATGATCGCATCGCGTGGGTCGACAGTTGCGCCGCGCCCGGCCATCCGATGATCGACAGCGTCTGGCGCGAGCGCCGCCAGCTCGTCTGGATCAATGCGCCGCTCTCGGGCGGCTCCGATCGTCTGCGGTTCAGGGCGGTGGCGCGGATCGAGAAGATCTGGCGTCGCTGGAAAGGTGACGGAGGCGCGAACAATCAGGTACAGGACATGCCATGACCGCCCGTCAGACAATCGATCAGCCGGTCTTTCCGGCCGAAACCCTTGCAGCGATGGAAGCGCTCTATCCGGCGAAGGCGGGACTGCTGCGCCATCGGCTCCCCGATCACCCGTTGCTGTCGCTCGAGGCGCTGGCGCAATTGGGCGAGGGGCTTCCGGCCGGGCAGGTCGAGTATAATCCGGGGGATGTGCCGATCGGGATCAAGCCGGAGGACGTTCCCTCGAACGGCCTTTCCATCGGCGAGACCATCCGGACGATCGATACGAACCGGAGCTGGGCGGTGCTCAAGAATATCGAGACGGTGCCCGACTATCGCGAGTTGCTGATGGGACTGCTCGGCGAGCTCGAACCCGTCGTCGAACCCCGTACCGGCGCCATGCTGACGCCGCAGGGCTTTGTCTTCATCTCGTCGCCGGGCTCGATCACGCCGTTCCATTTCGACCCCGAGCACAATATCCTGCTCCAGCTTCGCGGGCAGAAGGTGATGAACGTCTGGCCCGCCGGCGACGAGCGCTTTGCGCATCGGGTGGAGCATGAACGCTACCACACCGGCGGCCACCGCAATCTGCCATGGGAAGAAACCTATCGCGAGGGCGCGCAGCAGGTGCCGCTCGCTCCCGGAGATGCAGTCCTGATGCCCGTGATGGCGCCGCATTTCGTCGCCAATGGCGACGCGCCTTCGATCTCGTTGTCGATCACGTGGCGAAGCGAATGGAGTTATCGCGAGTCCGAGGCGCATGCCGCGAACGCTGCGCTCCGCCGGATGGGGCTCGACCCGCAGATGCCGCCGCGATGGCCGAGCTATGCCTGGGCGAAGACGGTCGGCTGGCGTATCGCGAGACGGTTGAAACTCGTCTCCTGACCGCTGTTACAGATTGCTTTCAATTGCGTTGAATTGGCGTTATGGGCGCCCATCCCGATATTTTGAACTCCTGAGGATTGATGGCGAAAGAAGAACTTCTGGAAATGCGCGGCCAGGTGGTCGAACTGCTCCCCAACGCGATGTTCCGCGTGAAGCTGGAAAACGACCACGAGATTCTGGGCCACACGGCCGGCAAGATGCGCAAGAACCGCATCCGCGTTCTGGTGGGCGACGAAGTGCTCGTCGAACTCACCCCCTATGACCTGACCAAGGGTCGGATCACCTATCGCTTCAAGTGAGCGGCGCGGTACAACTTCCCGCGCCAAAAATGCGAAATCTGGTTCTCGCTTCGACTTCGCCGCGCCGGCGCGAATTGCTGGCGCGGATCGGCCTGACGCCGACGCGCATCGCCGCCCCTGAAATCGACGAAACGCCACTGAAGGGCGAGCTGCCGCGCGCCTATGTCGCGCGGCTGGCGGAGAGCAAGGCGCTCGCGGTCGAGCGCGCGGCGCACGAGGTCATCCTTGCAGGCGACACGACGGTGGCGGTCGGACGCCGCATCCTCGAGAAACCCGTCGACGAAGCCGATCTCCGGCGCATGCTTGGCCTGCTCTCGGGGCGGCGGCATCATGTCTGGTCGGGGGTCTGCGTCGTCGGCGCCGACGGCAAGCCGCGCGTCCGCGTCGCTGACACGATCGTCGCCTTCAAGGCGCTGAGCGATGCCGAGATCGACTGGTATGTCGAAAGCGGCGAAGGGATGGGCAAGGCCGGTGGCTACGCGATCCAGGGCAAGGCCGAAGTTTTCGTCCGCTTCCTGTCGGGCAGCCATTCGAACGTCGTCGGCCTGCCGCTCTTCGAAACCCGGAACCTGCTGAGCAGCGCCGGAGTACCGCTTGGCTGAGTGGCTTTACGAGGCCGGCATAGGAGAATGCCGTGCTGCGCTGGTCGAGGACGGCCATATCATCGAAGCGCGGATCGAGCGTGACGGCGAAGGGCCTCGCGCGGGCGCCGTGATTCCGGCGAGGCTGGCCGAGGCGGGAAAGGGCGCATCGGTCGCCCTCGACCTGCCCGGCGAGCCGCGTGCGACGCTGGCCTCCGTCCCTGCGGGTACGTCGATCGGCGCGCGGCTGACGGTCGAGATCACCCGCATGGCGCTGCGCGAACGCGGGCGCGACAAACCGGCACGCGCCCGGATCACCGACGCGGAGCTTACCGGCGGGCCTGATCTGCGCGATCGGATCGCCGCCACCGCCATGCCGGTCACCGACCTTGTCCCGACCGGAGTCGACCGGCTGGAGCAGGCCGGCTGGTCCGAGCTGATCGACCATGTCCGCTCGGGTCATTTCCCTTTCGACGGCGGCGCCCTCTGGGTCGACACGACGCCTGCGATGACGCTGATCGACATTGATGGCGAGGGCGACGCGCTGGCGCTGGCAAGAGCGGGCGCGGAGGCGGCGGTGCGTGTTATTCGTTGCTGCGACATCGGCGGGTCGATCGGAATCGATTTCCCCTCGCTGCCGGGCCGCGCCGAACGACTGGCGATCGATGCGCTCGTCGATACCCTTCTCCCGCAGCCGTTCGAGCGCACCGCTGTCAACGGCTTCGGGCTGATGCAGATCATTCGCCGGCGGACCCGGCCGTCGCTGATCGAGCAGGTGCGATTCGATACCGTGGCAACCGATGCAGCGCTGTTGCTGCGCCAGGCCGAACGGGCGCAGGGCACAGGAAGTCTGAAACTGGTCACACGGCCGGGTGTTGCCGACCATATCGCGGCCCATCCCGAATGGATCGCCGAACTGCAACGGCGCACCGGGCGGCCCGTCGAGATCGTCGCCGACGCGCTGATGAAAGGAGCGGGCCATGCCCAGTGAGACTGCCGCCAAATGTCCGCTCTGCGGCAAGCCGCGCGCGAAGGAATACCGCCCCTTTTGCAGCCGGGGCTGCCGCGACCGCGATCTCAACCAATGGTTCGACGAGGGCTATCGGATGCCCGCGCACGAGGGGCCCGACGGCGGCACCGACGACGACCGGTTCGGCGGCGATTGACGCGTAAAAATAGCGCAACAAAGCCACTGGACAGGACGAAAAGCCCTGCCTATAGCCGCCGCTCGCCAGCAGGCCGACCGGCCTAGCGAAGCCCGTGCCCGGGTAGCTCAGTTGGTAGAGCATGCGACTGAAAATCGCAGTGTCGGCGGTTCGACCCCGTCCCCGGGCACCATTTTCCTCTCCCGAAATCCTCGCACCCGAAGGTGCATAGGCATATCGCCGCCGTTGTGCGAAGGACTGGCTGAAGCGCCGGAGGAGGTCGTATGCAAATCGGAATCGTCGGGTTGGGTCGCATGGGCGGCAATATCGCGCGCCGGTTGATGCGGGCAGGGCATGAGGTCGTCGCCTATGACCGCAACGGGGAAGCCGTGGCCGGCCTCGCGGCCGAAGGGGCGATCCCCGCGGCCTCGCTCGACGATGTCGCAGCGCTGCTTCGGCCGCCGCGCGCCGTCTGGATCATGCTCCCCGCGGGGGATCCGACCGAGGAGACGGTGAGCCGGCTGTCGCTGCGGCTCGAAGCCGGCGACGTGCTGATCGACGGCGGCAACAGCTTCTACAAGGATGACATCCGGCGCGCGGCCGAACTCCGGGCGCTCGGGATCGACTATGTCGACGTCGGTACGTCCGGCGGCATCTGGGGCGTCGAGCGCGGCTATTGCATGATGATCGGCGGTGACGCGCGTACCGTCGACCTGCTCGATCCGGTTTTCGACGCGCTGGCGCCCGGCTACGGAACGATCCCGCGGACGCCGGGACGAAGCAAGCCCGCGAACGACGAGCGGGCGGAGCGCGGCTATATTCACGCGGGTCCGGCAGGCGCGGGTCACTTCGTGAAGATGGTGCATAATGGCATCGAATACGGGCTGATGGCTGCCTATGCCGAGGGTTTCGACATCCTCCGCAACAAGAATTCGGACCGGCTTCCCGCCGATGAGCGCTTCGAGCTGAACCTTACCGATATCGCCGAGGTGTGGCGGCGGGGATCGGTCATCTCGTCATGGTTGCTCGATCTGTCGGCGGCGGCGCTCGCGGGCAATTCCGAATTGTCGCAATATAGCGGCCGCGTGAACGACAGCGGCGAGGGGCGCTGGACGATCGACGCGGCGATGGAGGAAGCCGTTCCCGCCTATGTGCTTTCGGCCGCCTTGCTCGCGCGTTTCCGGTCGCGAACGGACAATACGTTCGGCGAGAAATTGCTGTCGGCGATGCGCGCGGGTTTCGGCGGGCATGTCGAAATACCCCAATAGCCCAAAAACGACGCGTCGACCGGCAAACTTAACCTGTGTGAATGTGAGGTAACGGCGCACCGCACATCACGCCTCTGTAACGGGGGCGTGCAGAGTGACATTTGGCCAGATTTCGAATCAACTGCTTTCACCGCGAGAACGAACGATTTGGGAGGCCAGTCTGGCGCGCAACGCGCGTGACTATCCGAAAGGTGTCGATCTCGTCCGCGAGGGGGAGCGCCCTGCGGCGCTGCGCGTCGTCCTGTCGGGATGGGCCCAGAAATACAAACAATTGCCTGATGGCCGGCGCCAGATCCTGGCGCTCGTCCTGCCGGGCCAGCCGTGCGACCTCGATCTGTTTACAGTGGGCCGGGCCGATCATTCGATCGCGGCGGTCCGGCGCATCACCATTGCCGAAATCGGGCGGCAGGATGCGAACGCGCTGCTCGATCAATGCCCCAACCTCGCGCAGGTCCTGTGCTGGAGCGAGATCGTCGGCGCGGCAATCCAGCGCGAGTGGACGATCAACCTAGGGCAGCGAAACGCGTTCGAACGCGTCGCCCAGCTGATGTGCGAAATCTTCGCGCGACAGCGCGGCGTGCCGGCCTCGGGCGGAGGGGAGTGCGATTTCCTTTTGACCCAGGGACAGCTGGCCGAGGCGACGGGACTGACGCAGGTCCACGTAAACCGCACCGTCCAGGAACTGCGCCGGCGCTGTTCGGTCGAGCTTCGCAACCTGCGGCTGTTCATTCCCGATTTCGCCGAACTAGCGGGGGTCGCAGCGTTCAACGCCAACTATCTGCACCTTGGCGAAACCGGGCTGGCGGCGGACAAGGCGGCAGCTCTGTTCGGGCGTAGCGATAATCGCTGACTGCCATATCGGCCGGCCGGGCAGCGATTGTCGAAGCCGGTAATATTGCACATGGCGTCATCCCGATGACGCCATGCCGTAACGTAAACTGTTGCTATTTAGCCACTAATCTCCAGAAAAATCGGCGATTTCGCGTGCGCGCGCGTTGACGCGGCGCAACGGTGGGGTAGAGCCACCAGTCACCGCGGGCATCTCCCACTCAGGCCTTTGGGCTGCGCCTTCGCGGTTTGGAGAGAGAGTATCATCATGACTTTGCGCAACATCCTGTTGGGCGCCACCATGCTGTGCGCCGCAACCACGCCTGCCTATGCCTTTGCCCAGGACGCCGCCCCCGCCGACGATACGGCGACCGCGACCGACGCCGGCAGCGACACCACCGATTATGGCAACGAGATCATCGTGACCGCGTCGAAGCGTTCGCAGACGCTGCAGGACACGCCGATCGCCGTGTCGGTGACCTCGGCGGCCGACCTCCAGAATTCGCAGATCCGCGACCTCATCGACCTTCAGTCGGCGGTCCCCAGCCTGCGCGTCTCGCAGCTCCAGTCGAGCGCGAACACCAACTTCATCATCCGCGGCTTCGGCAACGGTGCGAACAACCCGGGTATCGAACCGTCGGTCGGCGTCTTCATCGACGGCGTCTATCGTTCACGCTCGGCCGCCCAGATCGGCGACCTTCCGAACGTCCAGCGCATCGAAGTCCTGCGTGGTCCGCAGTCCACGCTGTTCGGCAAGAACGCGTCGGCGGGCGTCATCAGCATCGTCACGCAGAAGCCGCAGTATGAATTCGGCGGTTCGGTCGAGGCGAGCTATGGCAATTATGACGCCATCGTCCTGAAGGGCGACATCACCGGTCCGATCAGCGACAAGGTCGCCTTCTCGATCGGCGGCAACTTCAATCGCCGCGACGGCTATGCGAAGGACCTGAACCTCAACACCGACGTCAACGACCGCAACCGCTGGGGCGTTCGCGGCCAGCTGCTGTTCGAACCGACCGATGCGCTCTCGATCCGCCTGATCGGCGACTATGACAAGATCGACGAGAATTGCTGCATCGCCGGCAACGTCATCGCCGGCCCGACCATCGCGATCACCAACGCGCTCGCCGGCGGCCCCAGCGTCGACGCCAACAACCCCTTTTCGTACCGCGTGTACAACAACTTCCTGTCGTCGAACCTGATCAAGAACTACGGTGGTTCGGGCCAGATCGATTATGACCTTGGCAATATGTCGCTGACCTCGATCAGCGCCTATCGCGAGGTTCGCGCCAACACCAACCAGGATTCGGACTTCACCAGCGCCGACCTGATCGGCCAGAAGTCGGACGATACCGCGATCAACACCTTCACCCAGGAACTGCGTCTGGCGTCGGATTTCGACGGCCCGCTCAACTTCCTGGTCGGCGGCTATTATTTCAACGAGAATATCAAGCAGCACAGCCAGATCTATTTCGGCGACGATTTCCGCGCCTATGGCAACGCGCTGATCCAGGCCGCCAGCGGCGGCGCGCTCAGCGTTCCGCTGCTCGAGGGCACGCTCGGCACGCTCGAGGGCAATCCGGCGAAATATGCGGGCAGCTTCTTCCGCGCCGGCGACGGCATGGACGAATATTATCGCATGAAGAACACCGCCTGGTCGATCTTCGGCACGCTCGATTTCGAGATCACCGACCGGCTGACGCTGACCCTCGGTGGTAACTACACCAAGGACAAGAAGCGCTTCTCGACCGACGTCACCAGCACCGACGTCTTCTCGGGCATCAACCTCGATGCAGCGGCCTATGCACCGTTCCGCAACACGCTGCTCTTCCAGGGCGGTCTGGCGCAGCAGGTCGGTAACGTGCTTGGCCTCGGTCGTTCGGCAACCGCCGCTGAAATCCAGGGCTTTGCCGGCGCAAACCCGGCGGCGTTCGGCCAGATCTCGGCGGGCGTCCAGGCTTTCGCCAACGCCAACCAGAACAACCCGGCAGCGAACCCGCTCAACCCGCTGAAGGCGTTCCAGTTCCTGCCGCCCTTCCTCAACCTTCCCAACGCGGTTGAACCCGGCAAGACCAACGACGGCGACTTCAGCTATAGCGCGCGTCTGGCGTACAAGCTGACCGACACCGTCAACGTCTATGCGACCTATGCGACGGGCTTCAAGGCGAGCTCGGTCAACCTGTCGCGCGACAGCCGTCCGCTTGCCAGCGACCTGCCGGCGATCATTTCGGGCGGGCTCGGCACGACGAACCTCGTTGCCGGTACGCGCTTTGCGGGTCCGGAAGAATCGACCGTCTACGAGTTCGGCCTGAAGGGCCAGTGGTCGGTCGCGGCGGTGAACATCGCGGTGTTCAAGCAGGCGATCAAGGGCTTCCAGTCCAACGTCTTCACCGGAACCGGCTTCGCGCTCGCCAATGCGGGCAAGCAGTCGACCTTCGGTGTCGAGTTCGACGGTTCGGTGCGTCCGGTCGACGGGCTCAACCTGACGCTGGCGGTCACCTATCTCGATCCGAAGTATGACAGCTTCGTCAATTCGGCGTTCGGCGATATCTCGGGCACCAAGCCCGCAGGCATCCCCGACCTGTCGGTCGCGATGGGCGGTACCTACACCCACGAGTTCGCCGGCGGTACCAAGGCGATCTTCCATGTCGACTATCAGTATGAAAGCCCGGTCCGCGTGGTCGAGGGTCTGCAGGGTATCCCGCAGAACATCTCGGACTCGCTGAAGCGCGAAGTGAACCAGCTCAATGCATCGTTCACGGTCGCGCTGACCAACGGCTTCGAACTGGGCGTATGGGGCCGCAACCTCACCAACGCGCAGTATCTGACGACGGTGTTCCCCGCGGTTGCCCAGTCGGGCAGCGTCTCGGGCTATCCCAGCCAGCCGCGCACCTATGGCGTGACCGGCCGCTTCAAATTCTGATACGGTTCCGGGGCGGCCCGCCGCCGCCCCGGCCCGACCGAGGCATAAAAAAGGGCCCGGCCATTCGATCGAATGGCCGGGCCCTTTTTTGTCGGCGTTGCCGTCGGGGCGGTTTAGAATTTCACGCCGGCCGCGATGCCATAGCGGCGCGGTTCGAGCGTGAAGACGTTGGTGTAGTTACCCGACGACTGGTCGGTGATATATTGCCCCGTGACGCTGGCAGAATCGAAGATGTTCTGGATGAACCCCTTCACATACCATTTGTCGTCGGCGCCGTTCAGTTGCAGCTGGGCGTTGACCTGGGCATAGCCCTTGATCCGGTTCACATTGCCGTTGAAGATGCTGCCATAGCTTTCACCGGTATAGGCAAGGTCAAAGCGCGGGACGAGGGTCATATCGCCGAGGTGTGCCGTGTACTGGACGCCGGTGCTGAACTTGTAGTTCGGCGCCTGCGGCAGCTGGTTGCCCTTGATGTTGACGGGGATGCCGGCCGAGAAATACTGGATCCCGCCGAACGCCTGACCCACGGTCGCCGCGGTGGCTTCCATGACCGAACAGATGCTGAAGGCACCGCGCGAAGCGATCCCGCCATCGGACGGGAAGGCCGTCGTCGGCTGCAGGTTCGCGCCGGCGGCGACCCCCGGGATGGCCCCGGCGTTGATCAGCGTCTGGATCTGGTTGACGTAGCCGTTGACCCCCGCGACGCTGCCCGAGGTCGAGGCGACGGCGCAGTTCGCGGCGTTCGTGATGTCCTTGATGATCACCGCATCGGAGCGGCCGCCGCCAAAGTCACGCGGATTGCTGGTGAACTTGTCTTCGCTCACCTTGGTGTGCAGATAGCTGAAGCCAAGGTTGATCACCCAGTCCGGATCGGGGCGGACGATGCCTTCGACTTCGAAGCCGTAGATATTGGCGCTGACGTTGTCGTTGACCGCGGTGCGGGCGACGATCTTGCTGAGCTGCAGGTCCTTGTACTTGTAGTAGAAGGCCGTGACGTTCAGCTGGAGCGCGCCGTTGCCGAAGGTGTTCTTTGACCCGATTTCGAAGGCGTCGACCTGTTCGGGCTTGAACGATTCCGGCACCGCGAAGATCGGCTGCAGCGGCGGGTTAATACCGCCCGACTTGTAGCCGCGCGAATAGGACGCATAGAGCAGATTGTCGTCGGTGATCTTGTAATCGAGCACCGCGCGGCCGGTCAGCTTGTTGAACTTGACGCTGCGTGCCTGGATGATCTGGTTTCCGGGCGTGCCAGGGTCCGCGTCGAAGGATCCGACGAAGGGCGACGCGAAGATGTCGCCCGTCAGGCTGTGCGGAACGAGGAAGCTCGCCAGCGTCGATCGCGCCGTCACGCTCTTCTTGTCGTTGTTGTACCGCAGGCCCGCGGTCAGCTTCAGGCGGTCGCTGAATTCGAAATAGGCTTCGCCGAAGAGGCCATAGGACGTGATCTTGAGATCATCGGTGTTGTTGCGGAAGAACGGCGTCCCGAGGAACGACGGCGGCAGAGGGCCGCTGGCATTCGTCGCCGCCGTGAAAGCACCGAGGACGCCCGTCAGATAGTCGATCGGGAAGGCGTTCACATAATAGCTGTTCTCGGTCAGGTGATAGTCGGCATAGATGCCGCCGAGCAGGAAGTTGAACGGCCCGTCGAAATCGCTGGTCAGGATCGTTTCCGCCGACCAGCTGCTGTTATACTGGTTCGAACGGTCGAACTGGAGCGACTGGTCGCTACAGATCGCGTTCCCGCCATAGACGCCCTGGCCGGTCTCTTCAGCCAGCGATGTGCAGAGCTGGCCGGTCGGACCGTTGGGGATGATCGCCGCCGCTACCGGAGCGAAATAGGGCGTGAACGCCGGGCCAAGCGCCCCGTTGGCGGCCGCCTGCAGCGTCGCAAGGCCGGTAGCATAAAGCGCGCGGTTGCCGACGTTGCTGTTATAGTCCTGCGAGGCGTCGAGCTTGACCTTCTGGTACTGACCCGAAACCTGCAGCGAGATCGGCCCGAAATTATGCTCGATCTGGCCCTGCAGCGTCAGTTCGCTGGTGAAATAGCTCGGCGTATAGGCGGTGTTGACCGTCCGGGCGTCCTTCGGGATCGTCGTGTTGGCGTAGATGTCGGTGCCGTAGAGGCTGCCCAGCGCAAAACCCGCCGGAATGCCACGGATTGCCAGGAATTCGCGCGAGGTCAGCGCCGCGGTAAAGGTCGCGTTGGCGTTGAACGGCGAATTGTCGAGGCGGTTGTTCAGACAGCCGAGGATGCCGGTCGGGTCGCGCTGGCAAAGCTGCTTCTGGATGCGCGTACGCTGGTCGCGTTCGTGGAAATAGGAGGCGAGCAGGTCGACCGTCGTGTCGGGCGTCGGCTCCCAGCGGAACGAGCCGCGGACCGAATAGAGGTCGCGATCGTCGATGCGGGTGTTGAGGAAGGCGTTCTTCGTATAGCCGTCGCGGTTGAGATAGATGCCCGCGACGCGCAGCCCCATCGTATCGCCAAGGGGGATGTTGACCATCGCCTTGCCCTTGATCGAATCATAATTGCCATATTCGGCCTCGGCCGCGGCCTCGAAGGTGCCGAGCTTCGGCTTGGCGGTGATCACGTTGACCACGCCCGACGTCGCGTTGCGGCCGAACAGCGTGCCCTGCGGACCGCGCAGAACCTCGATGCGTTCCAGATCGAAGAATTCGGTTTCGAACAGGCGGGTGGAGAACAGCGGATCGCCGTTCAGGTGGATTGCGGTCGCGCTGTCGCAGGTCGTGCCCACGCAAAGGTCGCCGATACCGCGGATGGTAAAGCTGGCGCCGGTAAAGTTGGTCTTGGTGAAGGTGACGTTGGGCAGCGTCAGCTGAAGATCGGACGGTGTCTTGATCTGCTGGGCTTCGAGGGCCTCCGACGAGAAGGCGCTGACGGCGATCGGCACGTCCTGCAGGCGTTCCGCCTGGCGCTGTGCGGTAACGACGATTTCGCCGCCGAAAGCATCGCGTTCGGTTTCGGCCGAGTCTTGCGCATAGGCAGGTGTCGCCACCGCCATCGCCACGATCGACGATCCGATCAGTCCCTTGAACTTCATCTACATCCTCCCTTTTTCGAACCCGCTTTTACGGGGTCGCCCAAACTGAAAATTGGTCAAAGGGGAGGGGCAGCAACCAGACACGACAAGAGGCGCGGAGCCGGTATGGCCAAGCGCCTGTGGTTATCCCTCTTGCCAGCTGTGCTGGTCATCGTCCTCTCCCACCGGCGTCGGGGAAAAACGCGCGGCATCTCCGGATTACGGTCCGCTTGAGCGAACTCTGTAAGGCGTCAAAGGTGCGCCGAGTTGACGAAAGCGTCAAGTCACTTGTTACGGCTAAAAAAGCGCGGAATTCTGCGCGCGTCCCATTTTGAAAAAAGCACAGATTCCGCAACGTAAACTTGTCTGCGTCACGGAAATTCTTTCCCCGCCGGGGTTGCGCGCGCCGCATTTCGCGCCGAAATGTGCGACATGATAGCAACAGTGGAAGCAGGGTGATGACGAAGGTGGAACTGGGCGCGGACGGCAAGCCGGTCGTGCCCGACGAGGTCCTGGGGGCGGTACGCACCCTGATCGAATGGGCGGGCGACGATCCGTCGCGCGAAGGACTGATCGACACGCCGAAGCGGGTGGCGCGCGCGTGGCTCGAATATTGTCAGGGCTATGCCGACGACCCGGCTATCCATCTTTCGCGCACCTTCGAGGAAGTCGGCGGCTATAACGAGCTGGTGCTGCTGAAGGACATTCCGTTCCAGTCGCACTGCGAACATCATATGGCGCCGATCACCGGCAAGGCCTCGATCGCCTATATGCCGCGCGACCGTGTCGTCGGTATCTCGAAGCTTGCGCGCGTGCTCAATGGCTTTGCGCGGCGCCTGCAGGTGCAGGAGCGGCTGACCGCCGAGGTCGCAAAATGCATCTGGGACAATCTGCATCCGCACGGCGTTGCGGTCGTCATCGACGCACAGCACGGATGCATGACGGGCCGCGGCGTGCGCACGCCTGGGGTCGGTATGGTGACCAGCCGGCTGCTCGGCTGTTTCCTCGACGACGAGCGCAGCCGCAAGGAAGTGCTCGCGCTGATGGGTTATTGACCGGCGGCTAGCGCCGCCATTGCCTCAGCAGCTGATATTGCACCGCCTGAAGCCGGGTGAAATTCTCCGGCGCCATGTTGCCGCCTTCGAGTGCCGCGACCTCGTTGAGTTCGTACATCAGGTTGCGGTGCTGGACGTCGGGGATCAGGCTCTGGATGAAGGTGATCGCGACGAGCCGTTCGCCGCGCGTCACCGGCTCGACCTCGTGCAGCGTATGCGAGGGATAGACGACCGCTACCCCCGGCGCTTCCCTGAAGCGAAGGTCGGCGTTGCCGAGCTGAACATGCAATGCGCCGCCGTCATAATCGGCGGGGTCGTTGATGAAGACGGTGCAGCTGACATCGGTGCGGAGCTGGCCGTCGGGCAACGGGATATAGGCGGCGTCGGGGTGCAGCCCGTAATGCATCCCCGGCGTATAGCGGGTCAGCAGCGGCGGCGCGATCCGCGCAGGGAAAGAGAATTCCATGAAATCGCGGTTCTGGACCATCGCATCGAGCAGGATCTTCGACGAGCGCTCATAGGCGCCGGCATCGTGCAGCTGGAGGTTGTTCTTCACCTTCGAATGCGGGTTGCTGATCTTGCCGTCGACGAATTTGCCGCTGGCCGCGATTTCGCGCAGCGCGCGCACCTGCGTGTCATCGAGAAGCTGGACGAGCTTGAACATTCGGGTTCCTAACGGATCGGCAAATCGGCGAGATGTGTATAGCGCCGCGCGAGCGCTTCAACCCATGCGATGGCTTCGGCGATCGCGGGGGCGTGATCGGATGCCGCCTGCGCCTGCAACTGGCGGCGGAGATCGGGGCTGTAGCCATGTTCGGGCGCTTTGGAATATTGCTGCATGATCGGGCCGGCGATTGCGGCCTCGACGCTGGCGGCATCGACCGGCAGGCCGAAATGCGCGCTCTGCGCGGCAAGCGCGGCGGCGGGGCTGGCGAGCATCGCCTCGAAATCGACCCACAGCGTACGAGGGCCGGCAGGTAGCGTGCGCTGTGCACTTGCCATTTCGCAGAGCCAGCTCATCGCGACGCGCGTCACCGGTGGCAACTGCCACAGGGCATGCGGGAAGTCCGGGAGCAGCCCGGCGAGCCGTGCGATGCGGGCGGGCGCCTGCGCGAGTGTCTCGGTCATCGACGCCTCGCCCGCGAGGATCGTCTCGATGTAGCGCGGCAGGGGAACGTAGAGAAAGAGCGCGCGCCCTTCGGCGCCGGTAAGGTCGTCCGCGATCGCGGTGATGACGCTCGACGCCTTGACGATCGCGCGCTGGCGGGGTGCGAAGCCGCGGCCGAGCCAGCCGAGAACCTGCGCCAGCCGCCGCCGGTACAGGTCGGGTGACCAGACGGACTCGGGCCGGTCGATCCGTTCGGCCACTTGCGCCAGCGAACGCAGCAGCATCGGTTCGCGGAGCGGCAGCGTGTCGCTAGCTGCGGCGAGCAGGCGCGATGCGAGCGTCGAGCCGACGTGGCCGATGTGGAAGATGAAATCGGGGCGGGGTGCGTCGCCGAGGTCGGGCAGCGCGTCCCATGCCAGCCATTCGCGACCGATGCGGTCGGTCAGGAGCCGCTGGTCGAGAAAACTTGCCGAGCGATAGTCATCCTCACTCAGCAGCGCGATCAGGACGCGATCGTTCGCCAGATCGGCCATATGCGGCAACAGACTCGCATCGGCGGCAAAGCGGCGCTGGAAGGGATCGTCGGCCATCGGTGCAGCCATAGGAAAGGGCAGGGCATAAGAAAAGGGCCGCGTCTCCATCCGGAAACGCGGCCCTTTCGAAAGGCGTTGCCTGAGGAAGCTTACGCTTCTTCGGCTTCGTCCGAAGCAGCTTCGGCAGCCGGGGCTTCCGACGGCGGGGTCGCTTCTTCGAACTCGTCTTCGCTGTCGGGTTCGAGTGCCGAGGCAACCGCTTCGGCCTGTTCTTCCTCGAACATGGCGGCGATCACGTCGATGCCCTGCTTCTGCATTTCGGCTTCGTCCGGCGAACGGGCGACGTTGACCGCGACGGTCACGACGACTTCGGGGTGCAGCTTCACCTTGACGTCGAACAGGCCAAGCGACTTGATCGGGCGTTCGAGCTCGACCATCGACTTGGTGACGTTCGCGGCGCCGTCCTCGACCAGCGCGTCGACGATGTCGCGCACCGAGACCGAGCCATAGAGCTGGCCGGTGTTCGACGCCTGACGGATCAGGACGACCTGCTTGCCGTCGATGTCCTTGGCGCGGCCTTCGGCATCGGTGCGACGTTCGGCGTTGTCGGCCTCGATCTTCGAGCGGTTGGCTTCGAAGAGCTTCTTGTTGGCGTCATTCGCGCGCAGCGCCTTGTTGTTGGGCAACAGGAAATTGCGGGCAAAGCCGTTCTTGACGGTGACGACGTCGCCGATACCGCCCAGTTTCTCGATACGTTCGAGCAGGATGATTTCCATCTGTCCGCCCTCCTTACTTCACGATGTAGGGGAGCAGGCCGATGTGGCGCGAGCGCTTGATCGCCTTCGCCAGCTCACGCTGCTTCTTGGTGGAGACCGCGGTGATCCGCGACGGGACGATCTTGCCGCGCTCCGACAGGTAACCCTGAAGCAGACGGACGTCCTTGTAATCGATGACCGGTGCGTCCTTCGCGCTGAAGGGGCAGGTCTTGCGGCGGCGGAAAAAGGGTCGTGCCATGGTGCTTGTTCCTTATTCTTCGCCGTCGCGGTCACGACCGCGGCCACCGCGGCGTTCCTGCTTGCGCATCATCACCGACGGACCCTTTTCGAGTTCGTCGACCTTGATGGTGAGCCAGCGGATGATATCTTCGTTGATCGCGGCCTGGCGCTCGATTTCCGCGATGGCTTCGCCCGAAACTTCGGCCGAGAGCATCACATAATGGCCCTTGCGGTTCTTCGCGATCTTGTAGGCGAGCTGCTTCAGGCCCCAGGTTTCGGTCTTGTGAACCGTGCCCTTGAATTCGCCGATGACGTTGGTGACGGTTTCCGCCAGCGCGTCGACCTGAGCCTGGCTCAGATCCTGACGCGCGATAAAGACATGCTCGTAAAACGGCATGGTGCGCTTCCTTCGATTTGGCCGATCGCTGGTTCCGCGCCAATCGCGAAACCCCTCCGGCTGTCGTCCAGCTTTGCGTATTCGTGCAAAGCAAACGGGGCGATGGCAACGTGGCCTCGCCCCGAATGAGCGCGCCTATACAGATTCGCGGGCGGAAATCAAGGATTGTTGGCGAATATCGGCAGGAGCTGTGGCGCATGGACGATATTGTCGCATACCGATCAGGGTATCGAGGAGCTTAGTCGGCACGTGCACCCGGCGAATACCACTTGACGATGTCTCGCCTTCCAGGATCAGGCAATCCCGGCCGGGCTCGCGGTAAGGTTCAAGTTCGAAGTAGAGGTCCTCGTCAATCGGCACCGTTATTTCCCTGCTGCCGTCGAGTGGCAATACGGTGGCGCTATAGTTCAATGACCGTCGTCCAGCCCCGTCTATGCCTTTTACGACGACCCATTGCGAATAGGACACGGGTTCGCGACCCACGAACATGGCCATCTCGTAAGCCAGGCGGGCATAATAGCTCCCTGCAGTTGCAGCCAACAACGGCAGCACTATAAATGCTAAAATCTGACGTAGTCCGACCTCAAGATTCGGGCGGCTCATGAGACTTCTCGCGGCCAAGATCCCAAATGTCAGCCCGACGGCGGCGGCGGCGGCGCGAAGTATGTCCGGTGGCGGATCGACCAACGCGTGATCATGTAGTGCAAGTTCAAGGGTGGCCGTCACGGAAAACAGCGCAATTACAGCCCAGAACCAGCGTTTTCGGGTCCTTGCAGCCGGATCGCCCGGCTCCTCGGCCCTTTCTAGGCTCGATATTGCCATCAATCTTCAGCAATCCGATCCAGCAATTCGCGGCCGAATTCGGTGAGCGTGTCGTCGCGGGCGCCGAGAATCAGGATGCGGTCGCCCGGTTTCGCTTCGTCGATTATCGCCGCGCCGCATTCGGCGCGGGTGGTCAGATGGACGGCGTTCGCGCCGCCCGCGACGATGTTTGCAACCAGCGCTTCGCTGCCGGTGCTGCGGTCCACCGTGCCGCCGAAATAGACGGGATCGCTAACGAACAGCCTGTCGTCCTCGCGCATTCCCTGCGCGAAGCTGGTGGCGAGTTCCTTGCCCATCTGGCGGAGCGGACCATAGCCGTGCGGCTGGAAGAAAAGGAGTGCGCGGCCGGGCAGTTCGGCGACTGCCGCCAGCGTTGCGGCGACCTTGTCGGGATTGTGCGCGAAATCGTCGATGACGGTAATGTCGTTTGCCTGCCCCAGCACCTCGTAGCGGCGCGCGAGGCCCGCAAAGCCGGCGAGCGCCTCGATCGCCTGCGCGACCGGGATACCGGCGGCGCTGGCGGCAGCGATCGCGGCAAGGGCATTGGCCGCATTGTGGCGGCCGGGCATACGAAGATTGGCCTCATATCCCGTGCCTTCGGCATGGACCATGAAGCGGCAGCCGTCGGGCAGCGCCTCGAAGTCCGCGCCGCGCACGGCGGCGGCGGCGGCGGCGAAGCCGAAGGGCAGCACATTCGCGCCCGTCAGCAGCGGGGCCGATTCCGGGTCGTCGGCGTTCACGACCGCGACGCGCGCCTTGGCGGCGAAATCGCCGAAAAGCCGATGGAGCTCGGCGAGACTCTTGTGATCGAGGCTGATGTTGGTGACGACGGCGACATCGGGGCGATAGAGCGCGATCGAGCCATCGCTTTCGTCGACCTCGCTGACATAGATTGCAGCCTCGCCCACCAACGCGCTTGCGAAGGGCATGTCGGCGTTCGCGAAATTGCGCATCACCGCGCCGTTCATCACCGTCGGCTTGCGGCCCGCGCTTTCGAGAATCCAGCCGATCATGCCGGTAACGGTCGATTTGCCGCTGGTCCCGCCGACGCCGATCGCCGCGTCGGCGGCGTTGAACAGCGCGGCGTTGAGATCGGCGCGCGTCATCCGCGGCAGGCCGAGGGCATTCGCCGCGGCGACGTCGGGTACGCTGTCCTCGACCGCGGCCGAGGCGACGAGAATCTGCCCGACCTGCGGCCCGCTGCCGTCCTGCGGGAAAAAGCGTATGCCTTGCCCTTCGAGCCAGGCGAACTTTTCCGGGCTGCGCCCCTGGTCCCGGCTGCGATCGGAACCCGAGACGGCAGCGCCGCGCGCTGCGACGATCATCGCGAGTGGCAGCATACCCGACCCGCCGATGCCGCAGAAGAAATAGGATTTGTTTTCCGACATGGCGGCGCGATATGGCCTTGGCGAAAGCTTGGCAAGGCAGGGGAGAAGACATGCGTATCGGGATCGTCGCACCGTCGACCCCCATCCTGCCCGACGATGCGGAGGCGGTGCGCGCCATCGCCAGCCTCGGCTATCCCGACGTCGAGCTGGAGTTCGACCCGCAATGTTTCGCGGTGCATGGTCATTTCGCGGGCGAGGACGGGCACCGTTTTGCCGCACTCGTCGAAATGGCGAACCGCCCCGATATCGAGGCGATCTGGTTCGCGCGCGGCGGCTATGGCGCGTGCCGGATCGCCGAGGACGCCGTTGCGGCGATGATGCCCGCCGCGCGGGGCAAGGCCTTCCTCGGCTATTCGGATCAGGGCAATCTGCTGGGCGCGCTTTATCGCGACGGTTTCGACCATGTTGCGCATGGGCCGATGGTGGCGGACATCCGCCGCGAGGGCGGCGACGCGGCGGTTGCGCGTGCGCTCGACTGGCTCGTCGCGCGCGATCCGGCCGCGTGCGAAGGCGGGCTGGAACATGGCGCGCGGCATGCCGCCTTCAACCTGATGACGCTGTCGATGCTGCTCGGCACGCCGCTCGAACCCGATTTGTCGGGGCATGTGCTGATCGTCGAGGAAGTCAGCGAATATCTCTACGCCTTCGACCGTGCCTTCTTTCACGTCGCGACCTGTCTGGCGCCGCGCGGACTTGCCGGCATCCGGCTCGGCCGCGTTAGCGACGTGCCCGAAAACGACCGGCCCTTCGGCATGGAGGCCGAGGAGATTGCGCAGGGCTGGTGCGCGCGCGCCGGCATCCCGTGGCTCGGCCGGGCGGACATCGGCCACGATGCGGCGAACAAGGTCGTGCCCTTCGGCTTGCATCGCGCGGGGTGAGCGAATAGGCGCGGGCCAATTCGAATTTACGCTAGGGGACGCAATATGCGCGCATTCATCTTTCCGGGTCAGGGCAGCCAGGCGGTCGGCATGGGCAAGGCGCTAGCCGATGCCTCGCCGGTCGCGCTCGAGGTGTTTCAGGAGGTCGACGAGGCACTCGGCCAGAACCTCTTCAAGCTGATGAGCGAAGGTCCCGAGGACCAGCTCACCCTCACCGAAAATGCCCAGCCGGCGATCATGGCGAACGCGATTGCCACGCTGCGCGTGCTCGAAAGGGAAGGCGGCGTGACGCTCGCCGCCAAGGCCGACTATGTCGCGGGCCACAGCCTCGGCGAATATAGCGCGCTCTGCGCTGCCGGGGCATTCGACCTGCCGACGACGGCGCGGCTCCTCAAGACCCGCGGACAGGCGATGCAGGCGGCGGTCCCCGTCGGGGTCGGCGCGATGGCGGCGCTGCTCGGCGCCGATATCGACACCGCGCAGAAGCTCGCCGACGCGGCTGCCGAGGGTGAAGTCTGCACCGTCGCCAACGACAACGACCCGTCGCAGGTCGTGATTTCGGGCCACAAGGGCGCGGTCGAGCGCGCCGTCGCGCTGGTCAAGGATTATGGCATCAAGCGGGGCGTCTTGCTGCCCGTATCCGCGCCCTTCCACTGCCCGCTGATGCAGCCCGCGGCCGACGCGATGGCCGAGGCGCTAGGCGCGAACCCGCCCGCAGCGCCGCTGGTGCCGGTGTTTGCGAACGTCACCGCGAGCCCCGTGAGCGATGCCGACACGATCCGCGACCTCCTCGTCCAGCAGGTCACCGGTCGCGTCCGCTGGCGTGAAAGCGTCGCGTCGATGGAGGATATCGGCGTCGGCCAGTTCGTCGAATTCGGTGGCAAGGTTCTCTCGCCGATGGTCAAGCGCAGCGCATCGGGCGAAGTCGAGACGCTCAGCGTGATTTCGATGGACGACATCGAGGCGCTGCTCAAGGCACTTTGATCTCATGGCCAAAACCTTCCGATTGCTCATCGCGTTGGCCGGTACCGCTTTGACCTTCGTCGGCGCGCCCGCATTTGCGGCCGAAAATCTCGTTTGTGTTGATAGCGGATACAGCGTCGCGGATGAGGCGCGAATGGACGGCTTCGTGTCTGGTTTCGACCTGGTCGCGTGGGGCAAGGAAGGGCCGCCCGCCGACATCATGCAGATGATTGTCGCCCGAGCAGATGTCTGTTCGAAACTGTACGGCTGGTCCGACGAAGCGACACGGTACGCCGTGGCGTTCAAAATGGCGCGCGTCGGCTTGGCTGGTTCGGAGCGTAATGGCGTACTGGATAGCAATCAGATTGCCGGACTGCAAAAATCCATTACCCGAGAAGACGTACAAAAGGGGAAGCTGGTATTCGGGCAAATGGCGAATGCTTATCGCCAAGGCTCTACGATGCTGACGGAATCTCCGGATATGTTCATAGGCCGGCTGATTCTGCGATCCGGTGTGCCGGCCGAACGCGCCGCCGCCGCCGGCGGCTGGATCGGCGCGACCATATTGTGTGCCCATTTCACAGAACTATTCGACGCAGCCTGATTCATACGAATTTATCGCGCTCGTACGCCGAGCGCAGGATAGGAGTTAGATAAATGTTCGATCTCACCGGCATGACCGCCCTCGTCACCGGCGCCAGCGGCGGCATCGGTTCGGCTATTGCGCAGGCGCTCGCGGCGCAGGGCGCGCGGCTCGCGGTGTCGGGGTCCAATGCCGACAAGCTGAACGCGTTTCGCGACACGCTCGGCGGCGATCACGTCGCGCTGCCGTGCAATCTCAGCGACGCCGCTGCCGTCGACGCGCTCGTTCCCTCTGCGGTCGATGCGCTGGGACAGCTCGACATCCTCGTCAACAATGCGGGTGTCACGCGCGATAATCTGATCATGCGGATGAAGGACGAGGAGTGGATGGATGTCATCCGCATCAATCTCGAAGCCAATTTTCGCCTCGCGCGGGCGGCCGCCAAGCCGATGATGAAGGCGCGCTTCGGCCGCATCATCTCGATCACCAGCGTCGTCGGCGCCACCGGCAACCCGGGGCAGGCCAATTATGCGGCGTCGAAGGCGGGCGTCACCGGAATGACCAAGGCGCTGGCGCAGGAGCTGGCGAGCCGCGGGGTCACGGCGAACTGCGTGGCGCCGGGCTTCATCGCAACCGCGATGACCGACGATCTGCCCGACGCCCAGAAGGAAGCGCTCAACCAGCGCATCCCCGCCGGCCGGATGGGCGAGGGGAGCGATATCGCCGCCGCGGTCGTCTATCTCGCGTCGAAAGAAGCCGGCTATGTCACCGGTCAGACGTTGCATGTGAACGGCGGGATGGCCATGCTGTCCTGAATATCGAGAGCGGCCGGGTCCGGGCGATCGGACCCGGCCGTCGCCGGGCGGGCGGAGATCAGAAGCTCGCCCGGGCCGTGATCCGGATGTCACGGCCGGCCAGCGGCACATAATCCTTGGTAAAGCTGGCGTGCCTGCGCGCATCGACGTCGAAGATATTGTCTGCGGCGAGCGTCAGCGACAGATTCTTCGTCTCGGGCAGCGGGCGCCAGGTCAGCGAGGCGTTGACTAGGGTGAAGCCCTTGGTCGGCGTTTCGAACGCGGCGATGCGGGTCTGGTCGTCGGTCCATTCAACTTCGGCGCGCGCATCGAGCCGTTCGCTCGACGCCTCGAGCCCGCCACGGATACGGAGCGGAGGAATCCGCGGCACATAGGGGCCATCGACGATTTTCGCGCGCGTCATGTCGGCGGTCGCGTCGGCGGCGATGTGGAAGCCGCCGACCTGCGCGATCGGTGCTGCGCCCTCGAACTCGAAGCCCCAGGTGCGGGCCTTGTTCTGGCGGAATTCGAACAGCGGCAGATCATCGGCGATCAGGCCGGTGTCGGTTTCATAGATGAAATTGTCGAACCAGCTGGCATAGCCGGTGATCCCCGCCGACCAGCCGTCGCGATTGAATTTCAGCGAGGCTTCGCCGCCCCAGCTCGTTTCCTTGTCGAAATCCGGATTGCCGCGTTCATAGGTCAGCGTCGCGGCGTGCGGGCCGTCCGAGAGCAGCTCTTCCGCCGAAGGCGCCCGTTCGCTGCGCGAGACGGAGAAGCTCGCTTTCAGGCCGTCTGCAAGCTGGTAGCTGAGACCGCCGGCGCCAGAAAAGCTGGTGAAGGAGCGGTCGAAGCCGATGCTGTTCGCCGTCACCTGCGACTTTTCGAGCCGCAGCGCGCCTTCGAGGGTGACGGGACCGCGTTCGAGTTCCTGAAGCGTGAAGGCCGCGAGGCGTGTGGTTTCGTTGGCGGGCAGGAACGCCTCGTCGCCGATCGCCGCAAAGTCACGGAAACTGTACTGGACACCGCTCGCGCCGCGCCAGCCGCCGCGGTCGTTCTGCGCCAGCTCGGCCCGGAATTCGATACCGCGATTGGTGAAGCGCGTGCCGGGCTCGCCGTCGTCGAACTCGGTGTGGGCATAATCGGCATAGGCGCCGCGGAAACGCAATTTGTCGAACAGGCCGTCGCCAAGCTCCACCTCGCCGCGGAGGTCGAAGCGATACTGGCGTGCCTTGATCGTCGGCACCTCGTCGATGTCCGCGCGCGGCGGGATGCCGTAATTATCCTCGAGATAGCCGAAGCTGATGCCGAGCGAGCCGCCATCGTCGATGAAGGCGGCGCCCACGCCCGCACTCGTGCTGCGGCTCTGGCTGTTGGGTACCTTGCCGCGGCTGTTTGCGGCATCGGTCAGCCGGGCGGCCTCGTCCGCATCGCCGTCCGCGGTCGCATCCGACGCGAGATCGAGCAGGTGCGCGCGAAGTTCGGGCGCATAGATCAGCCCGCCGACGCGCACATTGTTCGAATCGCGATAGTTGCCGTCGGCGTGGACGACGAAGCGTTCGCCGAGCGGCACGTCGATCGAGGCGCCGGCGCTCTTGTCGTCGGCCGCGGTGCCATAGCTTGCCAGCGCATCGAGGTGGAACGGGCTCTCGGGCACGCTGCGCGGAATGCGGCGGTCGAACACGTTGACCGCGCCGCCGACCGCCTGGCTCGAAAAGAGCAGGACCGACGGTCCGCGCAGGATTTCGATACGTTCGGCGGTGAGCGGGTCGATCGACACGGCATGGTCGGCCGAGGTCGACGAGGCGTCGATCGCGCTCAGACCGTCGACGAGCACGGCAGCGCGCTCGCCCGAAAAGCCGCGCAGGATCGGGCGCGAGGCGCCGGGCGAAAAGCTGCTCGACGAGACGCCGGGCTGTGAAGCGAGCGTATCGCCGATCTGGCCGCGGATATCCTGCGCCAGCTTTTCGCCTTCCATCACCGACACATTGCCGAGAATGTCGAGGCTGCGGACATAGGGTGCCGTCACGACGATCGGCTGGTCGGTGTGATAATCGTCATCGCCGGTCTGGGGCGCGGTGTCCTGCGCAAAGGCAGGCGCGGACAGCACAAGGGCCAAGGTAAAGCCGGCGGTGGAAAGCAGACGCATGGAGGGGAGATCCTGTTCGTTGTGACGGGCTACGGAGGCGGGCAGTAATGATATAATGTCACAATGACAAGCCATGCAGGCCGCAAATGCCGCCGTTCGTCGGCGCTGGTGCCCCGTTGGTCGACAAAGCCCGAACATCGGCGGCGCAAGCGAAGCTGTCTTGCGGGCCAAGGGGCGGCATCCTAGATCAGGGCGCATGACCATTGCCAAAACCAGTCTGGACCTGATCGGCAACACGCCGCTCGTCCTGCTCAAGGGCCCCAGCGAAGCGACCGGATGCGAAATCTGGGGCAAGTGCGAATATGCCAATCCCGGCGGATCGGTGAAGGATCGGGCCGCGCTCTATATCGTCCGGGACGCGGAAGCGAACGGCAGCCTGCGCCCGGGCGGAACGATCGTCGAGGGCACCGCCGGCAACACCGGCATCGGCCTTGCGCTCGTCGCCAATGCGCTCGGTTACCGGACGATCATCGTCATGCCCGACAACCAGAGTGCGGAGAAAATGGCGACGATCCG